>JAGQPF010000617.1 GCA_020426845.1 Planctomycetales bacterium | reverse complement strand
GGCTGGCCGATGCGCAGCGCGCCGGCGAGTTCATCGATCCGCTCTCCCGCGATGCGAATGCCAAAGCTCGGCAGCGAATGCCCCGGCGCGGATCCGCCGCCCACGGGGCTCTCGCAGGCGGCCACCGATGTCGCCCACACCGCGCCGGCGCGTCCCCCGGACTCGGAGAGCATGGCCAGCAACCGACGACAATCCTCCCGCACTTGCTCCGGCGGCTTCGCCAACATCTTCAACACGGGAATCTCGTCCCAAGCCCGCCCCGCAAGATAAATCTCGGCCGTTGCCTCGAGCGCCCCGAGCGTCACCTTGTCGACGCGCACGGCACGCATGATGGGGTGTCGCCCCAACCGCTCCACCAGCTCGCGACGGCCGACCACAATTCCGCATTGCGGCCCGCCCAACAGCTTGTCTCCGCTAAACAGCGTCAAGTCCGCGCCACTCAGCACGCTCTGCTGAATCGTCGGCTCGTCGAGGCCAAGTCCCGACAGATCGACGGCGCAGCCGCTGCCGATATCGTCGATCAGCGGCACGCCGACCGATCGCGTCCAAGCTGCCAGTTCGGCGCAGCTCGGCTCGGTGACAAACCCTTCCAGCCGAAAGTTGCTGCGATGCACACGCAGCACGGCGCCGGTCCGCTCGCCGAAAGCCGACTGATAGTCACGCAAATAGGTGCGGTTGGTCGTTCCCACTTCCCGCAGCGCCACCTGCGCCGACTCGAACACCTCGGGCAGCCGAAAGCCTCCGCCAATTTCAACGAGCTGGCCCCGAGAGATAATGACTTCGCCACCACGCGGCTCACCCGATTCAGCAAACGTGGCGCGTCCCAACACGGCCAGCGCCAACCAGGTGGCCGCGGCGCAATTGTTGACAACCAGCGCAGCCTCCGCGCCCGACAACTCGGCGAACAACCGACAAACTCGAGCCCCGCGTTGGCTGCGACGCCCCTCCGCCAAGTCGAGCTCGACGTTCGCATAGCCCGCCACTTGAGCCATCCGCTCGCGCGCCGCAACCGCCAACGGCGATCGCCCCAGATTGGTGTGCAACAACACGCCCGTCGCGTTGATCGTTGTCCGCAGTTTGGAAGCTCGGTCCATCGTGGCGGCGAGCACAACCTCGTCGACGATTTGCCGCAGCCAACACGCCGCTTCGCTGTTCGCCGCTTCGCTGTTCGCCGCTTCCGCAGTGGCGGCATGAGCCGCATCGCGAGCAGCCTCGTCGAGCAACTTAGCTCGCGCCCGCTCCAATGCCTGTCGGGTCCAGGTGACCAGTTGCGCGTGGGCGTGGCAAGCGTGGAGCGCCGCAAGCTCCGGCTGGCGCAAAACGTGGTCAACGGCGGGCAGGCAGCGCAAGTTGGCAGACACGGGATGGGCTCGGGATGGACGCGGTGAGTCGGCTCAATATGGCGATCGATGGGCGATCAATGGGCAATCAATATGGCGATCGATGGGCGATCGATGGGCGATCACTCCGACGATCGCTGGTCAGTCTTGCTGTTGGTCCATCATAGCCGAACCCATCGTCCGTTGATCCCCATGCCGGCTCGTCCATTGGTTGCGGTCGAAGTACTCGAGCAACGGGACGGCGTACTTGCGACTAACCTGCCAGAGCTCACGGATCTCCGAGACGGTCATTTCGGTCTGCGTCGCGAAGCGACCCCGCAGCGAGCCCGCCAGCTCTTGCAGGATCACCGAGTCAATCACCAGCCCCCTGCCAAACTCGGTCAGCAGCCCCTGTTGAGCGGCCAAACGGACGAGTGACGTGACCTGCTCCATCGGCTCTCCCAACGCCGCCGCCACCTCCTTGATGCCGGGCGGCGTGCGATTGCCTTGGAACAATTCGAGCAGATTCTGCATGTTGGCGCGCTGCCGCTTGGAGAGCTTGGTGTCGGCGGACGCGATTGCCAAGCGATTGTTGAGCCGCACCACGCGTTGCTCATCCACCAGCGCACGAATCGCCTCTTTCACCAACGCGGGCGAGCCCGTGGTGCGAGCCCGCTCAACCAGCGAGTCCTCCACCGCCCAGGCGTCCTGCGACTGCTCAGCCTGCTGGGTCAGCAGTTTCACAATGTAGTCGCCACTGCGCCGAATCGCCCCGGCCGAGACCAGTTGGCCCGCCATTCTTAAACCAAGCGGCGGCGAGCTCTCGCAGAAGGCGGAGACGGCAGCCTCTGTCGCCGCTTCCGTGGCCCCCAATTCCAACTCCGTCCAGAGCGGGTCCAAGTTGAGCTCGCCACGGCACTCAAGCCATGCGGCCAGTCGTGACTCCACCGACGGCGAGGCCAATGCCTCGCCTCGCCCGAGCAGGCATTTTTGCAGTTTACCGGGCAGAGCGTCCAACAAGGCCAACACCTTTCCTCCGGCGAACGAGCCAACCGGGTAAGGGCGTCGGAACAGGCAGCGTTGCCCGTAGGTGGCAACCAGTGGCTGATCCGTCTCGGCCACAAGATAACACGGCGTCCCCAGCCGCTTGGCGCCAACGAGCCGAGCGGAACAATGGGTTGTCGCGGTGTGCAGCTGCACCACGGCCGGGCAACTGACGTCCGGCGCTTCGGCGAATAGTGACAATTCGATCAACAACCGCGTCGTCGAGCGATGTGTCCCCACGGCAACCAGTTCGTCGCCACGGCCGAGTTCTCGCGCCGAGATGCCAGAGAGGTTGATTGCCGTGCGATAGCCAACTCGCGAGTCCTCCACAGCGACGCCATGCAATTCCAGCTCGCGGACCCGCACACGTTGCCGAGTGCGGGCGATCTCCACCACGTCGCCGACGCGCACCGAGCCGCTCCATACGGTGCCGGCCACGACGCAGCCACGACCCGGAACGCTGAACACGCGATCGATTGGCAAGCGAAAGTGCTGCGATGCCACGCGTTCGCCAACCCGAGCCGCAGCCGTCAATTCGGCGCGCAGATCGTCGAGCCCCAGGCCCGACGGGGCCGCCACGCGCACAACGGGAAACTCGGTGAAGCCGTACTCGGACAGAAACAGCCGCAACTCCTCGGCGAGCTCGCGCGCGTCCTCCTCCGATGCCAGGTCCGTGCGGGAGATGACCACGATCAATCGAGGAACGCCTAGCTGCCGCAAAATGGCGACATGCTCCAGCGTCTGCTCCTGGATCCCCTGATCACAGGCGACGACCAGCAGCCCGATGTCAACGCTGGAGACGCCCGCCAACAGATTCCCGATGAACCGTTGATGGCCGGGAGCGTCAATAAACGCGAACTGCCGTTCCCCGATTCGGCAATGCGCAAAGCCCAAATCGATGGTGATCCCGCGTCGCTTTTCCTCGGGATGCGTGTCCGTGTCGACACCGGTCAGCGCAGCGACCAGCGACGTCTTCCCGTGATCGATATGGCCGACAACGCCAACAATCGAATAGCTGCCATCCATGGACGCCCGCTAGTTTGGGTTCTCGTACCAAGCGACATTCTTGCTTTGTTGTCCGGCGATCAACAAATCAAGATCCTTGTCACCGTCCATGTCGACCGCGCGAATGTCGTACGCCGCCTGCTCGCGAGCGACGATGTGCGTTTTGAAGTTTCCTTTGCCATCGTTTTCAAACCACGCCGCGATTTGGTCGCCGTAGGCGCAGGTGGCCGCGTCCATGTCGCCGTCGCCGTCCATGTCGACGACCTGCAAGCAGTGCGGCTCCTTGAGCGTCTCATGGATCGTATGCAGCTTCCAATCGGGCGCCTCGAACCAGACCACCCCCTGGCCGTGTCCGCGAGTGGCGAGGAAGTCGACTTTGCCGTCCCCATTCACGTCGGCTTGCTGGATGTTGGTGGCGCCGGGGTGCTGGTCAGACAACAGATGCTTCTTCCAACCTTCCTGACGCGGGTTCTGCGGCGCCTCCCACCAGGCAAACCATTCGCCGGTCCCCGGCTCGGCCTGCGGCCCGCCTTTCGCTGCCATGCTGATGTCAGGACGTCCGTCGCCGTTGACGTCGCCAAAGCCAAGGTAATGGCTAAGCCCCGGCGAGTCGCTGCGGGAAAAGATGAACCGATCCCAGCGTTCGGCCTCGGCGGGTCGCTGGGGCACTCGCAGCCAGACCGCCGAAAACGGCATTTTGCCCCCGGGCTGAGCGCTGTTGGCCAGCAGGTCGAGCCTGCCATCGCCATCGACGTCCCCCTTGAGCAAGCCGTGGACTCCATCCACTTCGTCGTCAACCACGCGTAGCGGCCAGCGGTCGACGAGCGGATTGTCGGGCTGCTCGAGCCAGGCAATCCAACCCGGCTTGTAGTGCGCGCCGATGAAATCCAAGTCGCCGTCTCCGTCAACGTCGAATGACTCGCTATGAATGAAGTTCTTTCCCGGCGTCTCCGCCAGAATCACTTCTCGCCAATCCGGCGCGACAAACAGTCGCACCTTGCTGTCACTCACCGCGATCACATCCGCTCGTCCGTCCTTGGTGAAGTCGCCGCCGACCGCCGTGTTGCAGTGGGCGCCTTGGTGCACCTCGTGCTTCTTCCACAATTCCTCGGCCGACGCCGAGCAAGCCAGACCTGCGATCGCGGCGCAGAGCAACGGCAAGGCAATCGCTACCTGATGCCGAGTTCGTCGGCGCAGACCGGCCGCGACCTGGAGACGATAGAGCAGCAATGATGGCGACATGGGCGGGAACCCGGGAGGTAAGAGACGAGTGGACCGTTGAACCTTGGCTTGGGCGGGTTGGGGGTGGAAGTGCTCGCGAGGTCGTGGTGAGCCATGAGCGTGCGATGCGTCCAACCCAAGGTCTTGGATTATGGCGCCTAGCGAAGGAAGAATCCACGGCGCATTAGCAATCCGGCCGCTGGATTGGCGCGATCGTGTGAGCGATGAACGGGGTTTGACGGACTGGAAGTCCGTCTTACGCAAGGCATGTAGGACGGACTTCCAGTCCGTCATACATCACGGAGACAGGGTGAATCAGCTCGAGGTGCGAGAGGTGACTGGTCGGGCCTCCATCGCAGGCGACCCTTGTGAGGCCCGGTGGACCGGTCGGGCCTCCATCGCAGGCGACCCTTGTGAGGCCCGGTGGACCGATCGGGCCTCCATCGCAGGCGACCCTTGTGAGGCCCGGTGGACCGGTCACTCGCTGCCCAACTGTTGGCTAAGCTCGCCGATCTCCTCATTCAGGATGCGGTTGTTCTCGGAATAGTCCATGGGCACGTCGATCAGATGCACGCCTCCCGCCGCAAACGCTTCGTGAATCAGCGGGATCAGTCGATCGGCCGCATCCAAACTGTGACCGGCCGCCCCGTGCACGTCGGCAAAACGGACAAAGTCGGGGTTGCCGAAGTCGAGGCCATAGTCCGCAAACCCCATATGCTCCTGTTTCCACTTGATCATCCCGTAGGCGTCATCGCGCAGGAGCAAGATCACCAGATTCAATCGCAGGCGGACCGCGGTCTCCAACTCCGCGGCGTTCATCATGAAGCCCCCATCTCCGCAGACAGCCATCACCTTGCGGTCGGGGTGCACCATGGCAGCCATCATCGCGGAGGGCAGCCCGGCGCCCATGGTCGCGAGCGCGTTGTCGAGCAGCACGGTATTGGGAGCGTAGGCAGGGCAGTTCCGCGCAAACCAAATCTTGTAGATGCCGTTGTCGAGCGCAATCACTCCGTCAGCCGGCATCACCTTGCGGACGTCGGCCACCAGCCGCTGCGGGGCCAGCGGAAAACGCTCGTCCGCCCCGTCGCGATCCACATGTCGCTGCAACGCGGTCTTCACTCGGTCGAAGAACGCGTAGTCCCAGTCGTTGTGCTCCGGCAGCGCTTTGCAAATCTGCCACACGCTCGTGGCGATGTCACCAACCACCTCGACCTGCGGAAAGTAAACGGGGTCCACCTCGGCGGATGTAAAGTTCACGTGAATGACGGTGCGGCCGCCGGGACTCATGATGAACGGAGGCTTCTCCACAACGTCATGTCCGACATTGACGATCACATCCGCAGCGTCAATGGCACGGTGCACAAAGTCGCCTGACGACAGGGCCGCGTTGCCGATAAAACAAACGTGATCCTCCGGCACCACTCCTTTGCCCATCTGCGTGGTCGCGAATCGGATGCCGGTCTTTCTCACGAGCTCGCGCAGGGTCTTGCTGGTTGTCTTGCGATTCGCGCCGGCGCCAATCAACAGCAGGGGGCGTTTTGCCTTCGCAATCAGCCCCGCCGCTCGGCGAACCGACTTGGGCTCCGCGACGGGTCGTCGGACGTAACTCTGTTGGATCACCGGGAGATCGGTGTCCTCGCGGGCGATGTCCTCGGGAAGCTCGAGATGGGCGGCGCCCGGGCGTTCTTCCTGCGCAAGTCGAAATGCTTCGCGAACGCCCGCAGGAATCCGCTCGGCGCTTTCCAATTGCCGGGTGAACTTCGTCAGCGGCTGCATCATGTCGACCACATCGACAATCTGGAACTGGCCTTGCTTGGAGGTCTTGATCGGCTTTTGCCCCGTGATCATCACCATCGGCATCGCGCCGAGATTCGCATAGGCGGCGGCGGTGACAAGGTTCGTGGCGCCAGGCCCCAGCGTCGACAGGCAAACGCCCGCGCGCCCCGTGAGCCGGCCGTAGGTGGCGGCCATAAATCCGGCCGCCTGCTCGTGACGTGTCAGCACCAAGTGGATCGGGCTTCGCGACAAGGCGTCGAGAAAATCGAGATTTTCCTCGCCGGGAATGCCAAAAATGTACTCGACACCTTCGTTCTCCAATGCCTTGACAAACAGTTCGGCAGCTTTCATCGGTCACTCGCGGTTGCGTGGGTCAAGTTTAGGAGCAGGCAGTTTGCTGTTGATCGATTGCTTTGGGAAGCCGCGAAAAAACACCGGCTCCAACAATCGGCGCCCTGTTTTGCTGCACGATGAAGCCTGTCGCGAAGGCAAGATCCTGTGTTTCAACGGCGCCCCAATAGCCTGTTAAACTGGAAACCGGACGGCGCCAAGTTCTGCTTCCTTTTTCCATTATCTGCCTGCCAGCCCCCTGTCAGCTGGCCCGCGTCCAAAAAACTCAAAACTCGATTCGGAGCATCCTCTCATGCGTTGGTTTCCCCTCGCTCTACTGCTGCTTTGCCCGTCGTTCACGCAAGCCGAGGACTGGACACAGTGGCTGGGCAATCGGCGCGACGGCACCTGGAATGAATCGGGCATCTTGCAAAAGTTCCCACCCGGAGGCTTGAAGCCCGCGTGGGTGCAGCCCGTTGGCTCGGGCTACGCCGCTCCGGTTGTGGCCGAGGGACGCGTAATCGTCGTCGATTACCGCCCCAAGCCGGGCACGACCAAGCTGGAGGCCATTGAACGTGTGCAATGTCTCGATGAGCGCACCGGCAAACCGCTTTGGTCGCACGAATGGGAGACGCATTATCGCCGCCAACTGCAATCCTATGCCACCGGCCCTCGCGCCGCGCCGCTGATCGAAAACGGGCTCGTCTTCACGATTGGCGCCACGGGCGTTATCCACTGCCTGGAGTTGGCCACGGGCAAAGTCGTATGGATGCACGACGCGCTCGAGGCGTTTGACGCCTCTGTGCCGACGTTCGGCGTCTCCGCCTCGCCCGTCGCATGGCGCGACATGGTGATCTTCGCCTGCGGCGGTGGCGATGGAATTCTGCGAGCGTTGAATCAGCGCACCGGTGCGGAGGTCTGGCGTGCCCTGCCGGCCAAATACGAGCTGCCCTACTCGGCGCCGACGCTGATGCAACTCGCCGGACGCACGCAATTGGTTCAATGGGATCAACAATTCCTCTCCGGGCTCGACCCCGACACCGGCAAGGTGCTGTGGCAGGTTCCGTTCACGGCGCGTTCGAACATGGCAATCGCTCGGCCGATGCAGAGCGGCAATCGCGTGCTCGTCTCCGGCTTCTACGACGGCTCGATGCTGGTCGAAGTCGCCGACGACGGCGCCAAGATGATTTGGAAGAATGGCGGCGCCGGCGAGCAGCCGCAGCAAACCCGCAGCCTGCACGCCGTGATGACCACGCCCATCATTGAAGGCGACTACTTCTACGGCACCTGCAGCTACGGCGAGCTGCGAGGACTGAAGCTCAACGATGGCGAGCGGATCTGGGAGAACAAGGAGCTCACCCGGCAAGGGCGTTGGGGCTCGTACTTTTGGGTGAAAAATGGCGACCGCTACTTCGTCAACAACGATCTGGGCGAGCTGCTCATTATGCAATTCGGCCCCCAAGGACCGAAGCTGATCGACCGCACTCCATTGATCAAGCCCGACACCCATTGTGGCTATGGGCCCCGGCGATTCGCCGATGCCTTGGTCAATTGGGTGCAGCCGGCCTACGCCAACGGCCATATCATCATCCGCAACGACTCGGAGATTCGCCGCGTCTCCCTGCAGGCGCGCTAGGTGTTGGGACGCTGTTGGAACGCCGTTTCCAACGGTTTGTTTGACCCATTCGGAGGGGGAATGATAATCGAAGGTGGGACGTTATGTCCCTCCGGGCCTGTCGTGCGGGACAGCTCGGGCACGAGTCGCATGCCCTCTCGGACGCTTCAAGATGAAACTTTGGCCTCTCGCCAAAAAGAAACTGCCCAAGCGGCGGCGCAGTGATGCGCGGTCCGCGTCACGCCAGTCGCCGCCGCTAAGTTTGTTGCGGCTGGAGGAGCGGCGCGTGCTGACGGTCAACGCAATTCTGGCCGGCGCCGGAGACATCCTCGAGATTCAAATCACCGCAGGCAATGAAGCCGCCTCCTTGACGGTCAACGCGGCCGACGAGTTGGAGGTGCGCGACCAGGACAACACGCTCATTGACATCGGCGGCAGCGCGTCCGTGGCCGACGCCTCCATCCGGGCGCTCCGGGTCAGCGGTGACGGCAGCGGCAATCAGTCCCTGCGGCTGCTGACCGCCTCCGGTCAGGATCTCCAACTGCCGGGCGGCGCCGAAATCACCAACCTCTCATCGTTGAGCCATCAACTCGTGCTGGAGGCAGGCGAGGACGTCACCATCAATGTGTTGGGAGACTTCTCCGTCGGCGCAGACTCGATTCTGAATGTCTCGGCCGGCCGGCTCTCCATCACCTCGGGAGACATCTCGATCGCCTCCACCGGCCGACTCGAAGGGCCGGAGTTGCAACTCGGTGCACAGCCCGAGTCGAGCATCGGGATCGGGTCCGGCGCGGAAGGCCGATGGCAATTGGACACCGCCGAGCTAACCGATGGCATCGAGTCGACTGGAGTCGTGACGATTGGCTCGGCGGGCAGCGCCGACCCGGTCAACATCCGCAACGCCGATCTGCGCGGGGAGCAATACTCCCTGGTGGTGCATGGCGGCAACATCGTGCTGGGCGGAGACAACGAAGCCGGGATGCCCTCCCCGATTTCATCATCGGGTCCCGACCTGCATGTCGGCGACCGCGCCGTGCAATTGGTCGCTGCCGGATTTATCTACGACCAAGCCGACAGCAATCCCGAGTCGCTGGCACTGGTTGGCGGCGCCGTGAGTCTCGAGTCGGCGCACGGGATTGGCCTGGGCGGCCCCTTGCGGCTGACGGCCGCCGAAGTCTCGGCCACGGCGAGCGAGGACGGAGGCGTCTTTCTGCGGCATCAGGGCGACCTCAATATCGGGGGCGGCGGCGTGCAGTCGGCGGGCCCCGTCGATCTCCACGCCACCGGCGCCTTGCGGGTCACGGCAGACTCCGCAACCACCTCGGGCCAGCTTCGCCTGACGGCTTTCAATGACATTATTCTGTCAGCAACGCTGACAAACACCGCACCCGGCTCATTCACCCAGCTCGAGTCGACCGCTGGAGACGTTGCCAGCGACGGCGGAACGCTGCTGGCAGGGGCTTCCGGCGCGGTCTTTATCGAAGCGTCGCAAATCGGCGCCGCTGCTGCGCTCAATGTTGATGCCGCGCTGCTGGAGGCCAACGGACTTGCAGGTGGAGTGCGAATTCACGCCCTCTCCGACCTCACGCTGGCCTCCATCTCGGAGGAAGATGGAGTCGCGGTTTTCTCCGCCGGCGAGTTGGTGTTGATTGGGGATCGCGACCTGTTTGTCAACGACGCCTTGCAAACCAGTGGAGCGAACGCGTCGCTCCAAGCCGCACGGGACATTCGACTCGACTCGAGCCTAACAACGCTGGGTGGCGACGTGAGCCTGGCCGCCGGTCGCGACATCATGCTCGCCGACTCATCACGGATTGCCGCCGCTCCGTCGGGCGCGTCCGGTCGCGTCGAGATTCGCGCGGGCGCCAGCGGCGACGGCGCAATCGAAATGGCGTCCTCCGCGCAGATTGAAGGCGGAGGCGCCAAGGTGCTGCTTGAGGCGCCCGGCGACGTGATTGTGAGCCGCATCGAGACGTCTCATCTCGCCGATGACGCCATCACCTTGGCGAGCAGCAACGGACGCATCCTCGATCGCAACGTCGAACTGCCGGCGTTGGCCACACCGGGAGGCGCGGTCATCTCGGCATTCGCAGGCGCGCATCGCGAAGGCGACGCCATGTCGCCCTTCCGTGTCGACACAGCCGCCATTGGCGTCGAACAGACAGGGCCGGGACGAGCCTTCGTGTCCGATGCCGACAGCATCGAGTTGAAGAAGGCCATCGGCACAGGCAGCGGAGCGATCACCGTCAGTGCCGGCATCTTGTCCGTTCCCGGCGGGGCGACCATAGCGATGGACGCCGGGATGCTCGAATTGCTGGCCGGAGATATTTCCATCGGCGGCATCCTGACGTCGGTCAGCGGAGGCATCCACTTGATCGCCGACGCCGACATCCAGTTCAGCGCCACGGGAGGCATCACGACAACGTCCGGCGCCGCAGCACTGCAGGCGAGTGGAAGTGCGCTCGTCGGCGGCATCGACATTGGCAGTTCGGCCCCGGACGCGCTGCGCATCGAAGCGGGAGGCAGCATCGACACGCTCGAGGCGGCAGTCGCTCGCGCGGCATCCGGTGGCGTGATGTTGACCGCGCAGCACGGCATCGGCGTCCTCAGGCCGTTTGCCACGGATGCGGCAGCGCTTTCCGCAGTCAACGAGATCAGCGGCGACCTGAACCTGTACGACCTTGGCGACGTTTTGGTGACGACCGCTCATCAGAACGCCGATCCGGGGAACCTGAAAGTGGTCGCCGCCGGGCGATTGGAAATCGGGCCCGGCGCCGCGACCGCAACTGCACCCGACGTCGTCATGCTGCAAAGCGAAAGCAGCGACTTGATTTTGGAAGGCTATGTCCGGGGAGAGCGGATCTCGCTGCAAGCGGGCCGCCATGCCAGCATCGGCAACGGCGTGACGGTGGCGGCCGACGACGGAGTGAGCCTCGTCGTTGGCAACAATGGCGGAGAGCCCGCCAATTTCACGATGGCTCCCAGCGCCAGCCTGCTCGCCGGCCTCGGCAGCATATCGCTGCAGGCATCCGGCGATGTGGCCTTGGGCGACGTTTCGGCCGGCAGTCACGTCGATCTCCTCGCCGGAGGCGTGCTGGCAGTAGGCCATGTCCAGGCGGGCGCCGACGCGGCCAACGCTGTCTCGCTCGCGGCCAGCTCCATTGTGGATGGCGACGACGCCATCGACATCGAGGCGGCAGGGCTCGTCTTCAACAGCCAGCATGGCGTTGGCTCAACCGACGGACTGGAGACGGCAGTCGATATCATTCAAGGTGTCGCAGGCGGTCCTGAGCCCGTTTGGATCGTCAACAACAAGCCTGGCGGCGCGGAGCTCCGCGGTGTCGAATCCTCTGGCGACATCCACTTCGTGCAGCAGAGCGGCGCGTTGATCGTCATTGGGGCTGTCGACGCGGGGCAGGGCGCCGTGTCGATCGAAGTCGCGGGTGATCTGACACTGCTTGCGCAAATCACGTCCCGGGCTGCGGGCGACGCCGTGCGACTCACCGCCGGCGCCGCGATCCAAGCGGCCGCTGGCAACTCGCCCGCCGTCCAGGCAGCGGCGGGCCAAGTCGAGTTGCTCGCGATGGCCGTTGGCAGCGCCGCCGCACCGCTGTCCGTCGCAGCCGGGGAGCTATCCATTGCTGCCACGGCGGACGCGTTTCTGCAGAGTGACTCGACCGTCGACCTGCGGGCCGCCGATGTGGGCGGGAGACTCGAGCTAGCCACAACGGCCGGAATCGAGTCCACCGGGGCGACGCTGAAAGTCGCCACACTTGCGCTGAGCTCCAATGGTGACATCAATCTGTCATCGGTGTCGGTGGAAGCGCCTGACCTTCGCATCGACGCCGGCGCCGACGTCACGCTGGCCGGCGCCCTCCATGGCGGCCAAGCGGAGATCCTCGCGGCGGGAGCGATCGAGTCCACCGCCACGACTCAGCTCACCGGGGCCTGGACCGCTGTCAGCGGAGGCCGCTTCGTTCAATCCGGCGAGCTGCAGGCGTTCACCGTGACCGTGCGTTCCGGAGGCGACACTCGCGTTGGACGGTTGGAGGCTCTCCACAGCGGAGCCGCCGCCATTCACCTCGAATCCGCCGGCGCGATCGATCCCAGCACCGCCGATGGGCGGCTGTTGGCCGCAACTGGCGGCGTCGTGCTCGAGGCCGCCCACGGCATCGGCGCCGCACAGCCACTGGCATTGCAAGCCGTCACGGCGTCCGCCGTCAATCATCTCAGCGGCGAGATCCAATTGCGGAGTCTCGACAGTCTGCAGTTGCTTGAGATCGCCCAGCTGGCGACCGATGGAAGCGGCCTGCAAGTCACCGCCGCTGGCGACCTCACAATCGGTCCCGGCGTCGCGATTCGAGTGGCTACCGGCGGGGCAGACCTCGTGGCAGAGCAGGGGAGTGTGCGTTGGATGGGCGGCGGTGAAGTGGCTCAGCAGCTCGGCATACAAGCAAGCCATGACATCATTATCGACGCCAGCGCCAACCTGCTCGCAGGCGACGCGCTTCGACTGACCGCCACTGACGGCCAACTGCAAATGAGCGACGGAGCCCGCGCCGTTTCTGCCACTGACATTCACGCCCTCGCCTCGGGAGACATCCTGTTGGGAAGCCTGCAGGCAGGCGACTTGGTCGTCGTGCAAAGCGCTACGGGGAACATTCTCGACGGCGGCGATCGCGACGTCGACATCGCGACTCCGGGCGCCGCTGTCCTGTCAGCGGGCGGTGGAATTGGCGTTTCGATCAGCCAGTCCAACCCGCTGGAACTGGCCGTGGGCGTGCTCGCGGTCTCCGCCAATGGCGCCACCGGCATCGCTGTCTCCAATGCAGGCAGCCTCATTGTCGGCGACGCGGGTGGACTGTCCGGAGTAACCTCGGAGGGCGCAACGGAGATCGTCGCACATGGCGATTTGCGAATCGAGTCCCCGGTGCTGGTCAACGGCGACGTCACCTTGCGGGCCGACGGCGACTTGTCCACGGCTGCGCGCGTCCACTCCACCGGTAGTGACGGGAACCTGACACTATCATCGGGAGGCGACCTGGCCATCACCGACAACGTCGCCGACACTTCGACGGATCCGGAAATCAAGTCGACTGGCTCCGGAGTCGTGGTGATTGAGGCAGGTGGCGATGTGACCTTGGACGACGCCGCAGTCGTCGGCACGGACACCGGATCGTTCACGTCATTGTCGCTGGTCCGGGTCGAAAACCTGTCCGTGAACTTCTTGCCGGCCGACGCCCTGCTGCCGGTCGACTCGCTCGGCGTCGCCCATGTGCAAGTCGACATCGGCGACGTGGGCGCAACCAGTGTGCTCTACCAGGTGCAATGGTCCGACGGGACCAGTGAATTCGTTCGGGCCCCCGGCGGAAAAGCGATCATCTCGCACCAGTTCTCGCCGGCCGAGCTGAGCGTCTCGGTGACGGTTACGGTTGGGCTCGATCCTCGCGCCGACGGGGAAGGCGGATTCACCGCGGGAATCCAGGTGTTCGAGCAAGGGCAGTTGCTGCAACCGAGCGTGACCGCGACGCGAGCGGCCTTCGGGCTCGGCGTCGACAACGCCGCGATCACCTTGGAGAGCGAAGTGGAGCCGATCGAAGAGCGGCCCCGGGCCGCCGAGCCATTGTTGATCTCTTCCTCCGGCGGACGCGACGAAAACACCGGGGCGTTGCAACTGAACCGCGCTCGCGGCGCCGATGAAACGCGTGCCGAGGAGAGGCTATTGTTGCGTGTCTTTGACGACGCACGCGGAGTCGAGCTACCCGAGACATATGAGCTGGCCTTGGCCGACGTGGATAACTTGCCCGCGCTGCCGCAGCGATATGGCCTGCCCGACGGCCACTACCGGGTCTACTTGCAGGAGGCGGGCGGCGGGCGCCCCCGGCTGCTGCTGGACATGCATGTGGTGGGCGGCAAGGTGGTGCCCGCGAACTACCGCGAGGGCGCCAGCGAGCGCCCGCCCGAGCCTCCTCAGCCACCGGTCTCCCTTTCTCCGGACGACAACTCCGACGCGGCCGACGCGGCCGACGCGACACAGTCCACCGCTGGAGACCAGCCCACCCCATTCATGGCCGCCGCAGTGAGTTGCTTGGCGTTGGGGCGCCGCCGCGCTGCGCCGCCGCCCGCGAACTCCAAAGCCGCCCGCCTAGCGCGGCGTCTGCGACCGCTCGATTAACCTGCGCGTCAAGTCACAAAATTGAAGCGAAGATCGCCGCCTTCGGGTCGGCGCATTCACCATTGGAAAGTCATGGCTCCTTTCACCTGCCCCAGCTGCCGACATCCGCTCTCGATGGACCAACTCGTCAATGCGCTGCGGGGGCCATCGCCGTGTTGTCCCATTTGCGGCGAGGCTCTGCCCGAGTCGGCGCGCAGTCATGTTGAGGAAGGCCCGACAACGAGCCCTTGGGGCCGTCTCGCTGAGCCAGACGCCGAGCCGGACCAGCCGTTCGGCGGCGCGGCCACGCTGGACGACACGCCGTCACTCGTCCGAGATGACGAGACCGTCGACCTGCCGCCAACGCCGGTCGACTTGCAAACTACGGTCGACGCGGAATCCATCGGCGCCGTCGAAACGACGGTGGACTTGCCCGCGACGCCATCGGCCAACGAGGCAGATTCAGCGGACGAGGCGCACGACACCGCCGAGTTCGACGCCACGGTCGACATCGAAACCACAGTCGACGCGGAATCGATCGGCGCCATCGAAACGACGGTGGACGTGCCCGCGACGCCATCGGCCAACGAGGCAGATTCAGCGGACGAAACGCACGACACCGCGGAATTCAAAGCCACGGTCGACGTGCCGCGAGACGAACAATCGACCATTGCCGAGGCGGCCGCTGCGCCAACTCCGCGCAACGCTGAGGTACCCGCGGAGCCTGAGGCGACTTGGATCGACCCTGCTCCAACCGCAGCCGACGCCTCGGCAATCCCAACGTCAGCCACCGTGCGCGACCCTCAAACGGTGGCCGAAGGGCATGGAGCAAGCAATCAGGCAACGGTCAGTCCCGCCACGGTCAGCGGAACGGCCGACTCGCGGATTCTGTATCAGATGCCGAAGATGTGGGCGAGCGTCGACCGGGAGTCGAATCCCGGCGCCACCATTCGCGGAGAAGATCGCGACGAAACCTTGCAGTGCAACCTCGTCATTCAGACTCGCGAGCTGCGCGGAGGCAAGGCGGAACAGACCTTCGAGAACGCCGACTACCAATTGATTCAACAGTTGGGAGAGGGCGGCATGGGAGTGGTCTATGCGGCGAGGCAAGCTTCCATCGATCGCACCGTCGCGATCAAAATGCTGAAGCCCTCGGGCGCCCAGAACGAAAAGCAACGCGGCAAGTTTCTTAGCGAAGCCGTGGTGACGGGCGAACTGGACCATCCCAACATCGTGCCGATCTACGACTTGGGCACCAACTCGGACGGCAGCCTGTTCTACTCCATGAAACGAGTGGAAGGCACGCCCTGGGACGACGTCATCGTTGAGAAATCGTTGACCGAGAATCTGCAGATCTTGATGAAGGTCGCCGATGCAGTCGCCTTCGCTCATGACAAAGGAGTGATCCATCGGGATTTGAAGCCCGAGAACGTGATGCTGGGCGACTACGGGGAAGTGCTGGTGATGGACTGGGGCCTGGCCGTCCCATTTCGCTCGCACGATGTCCGTAGCGCCGCCGGCACGCCGGCCTACATGGCGCCTGAAATGGCCGCCGGCCCTTATGAGGCGATCGGCGTGCGCAGCGATGTCTATCTGCTGGGCGCCATCCTGTTTGAAATCCTGGTTGGCAAGCCGCCTCACACCGGCAACACCGTCATGAAGTGCCTAATGGCGGCGGCCAAAAACGAGATCCGTCCGCACTCCGCCACCGGCGAGTTGCTGGAGATCGCGATGTGGGCGATGCATGCCACGCCGCAACAGCGCCCCGGATCGGTCAAGGAATTTCAGGCGGCGATCACAGCGTACCTGGAGCACATGGAGAGCATCGATCTGGCCAACCGCTCGGCGGAGGAGCTCGCGGAAGCGGTGTCCCAGCGAGACTATCAGGGATTCTCGCAGGCATTGTTCGGCTTTCGCGAGTCGCTAAATTTCTGGCCGGGAAACGCACGCGCCACCGAGGGACTCGCCGCCGGCACGCTCGCGTATGCAAGGCTGGCCAACGAGCAAGGCGACTACGACCTGGGAATCTCCTTGCTGGATCCCGCCGAGCCCGCACAACAACAGTTGCTGACCGACATCCGCGCGGCAAAGGCGGAGCGAGACGCGCGACAGCACCGGCTGAAAAATGCCAAGCGCGCCATGCTCGGGCTCGCGGTCTGCCTCGGCGTCGTCATTACGGGCGCATTCTTCCTGGTCAATGGGCAACGGCGTATCGCGTTGCAAAAAAAGGAGGAGGCGGAGAGCCTGAAGGTGATTGCCGAGCGGGAACGCAACGAGGCCCAGCAAGCGCGCGATGACGAGCAGCAGGCGCGAATGGCCGCGGAGATCGCCAGAAAAAAGGAGGAGCAGCAGCGAGAGCAGGCCGAGCGCGCGCAGCAAGAGGAGGCCAAGGCGAGGCAAGCGGAAGCGATGGCTCGCCATGAAGCCGAACAGCAGCGAGAAGCCGCGCTAGTGGCCCATCGCGAAGAGGTCAAGGCGCGTCAACAAGAGGCCGCGGCGCGACGAAATGAGCAGGCGGCGCGGCGCCAAGAGGAGTACGAGGCCTATGTGGCTCGCATCGGACTGGCGCACGCAAAGATCGGCGAGAACGCCTTTGGCCAAGCGCGCCGGTTGCTTGCGGATTGCCCCGCCGAATTGCGCCATTGGGAGTGGGGCAGGCTGATGTATCTCTGCGACCAGGGCCAATCGAGCCTCGCCGCCGGAGCCGCGATCGAAGCGATCGCGCTGCACGAGTCCGGCGAACAGCGACTGTTGGCAGTCGCCACGCGACAGGGCGAAGTGCAGGTCCATGATCTCGGCACGCGGCAGATCGTCGCTCGCTTGCCTCACCGCGGCGCCTACGTGAACGCCGTCGCATTCTCCGCTGACGGCGCCCAAATCGCCACAGGCAGCAACAGCCCGGACGGCAACATTCAAATCTGGGATTGGCGAGGCCAGCGAACCACGAAGCAGTGGCAAGGCCATGACGACGCCGTGTTGAGCGTCGCCTTCGCGGCGGATGGCCGGCTGCTCACTTCATCCTACGACCAAACCGCGAAGTTGTGGCGTGATGGCGAACTGCTGCGGACGCTAGCGGGCCACACTTGGTGGGTCTGGTCGGCGCGTTTCTCGCCCGACGGACGGAAAGTGGTCACCTGCGGCCAAGACGGCCTGGTTTATGTCTGGGACGCCGAGAGCGGCCAACGCAGCGCGCCGTTTCGAGAACACAGCGGACCGGTATTCACGGCCGTCTTCTCGGCCGATGGCGTGCATGTCGCCTCCGGCGGAAATGACCACACGATTCGAGTCTGGCGCGACGACGCCCTCGTCCCGTTCGACTTCAAGGCCGCAGCCCGCGGAGACGAGGCTCGGCCACAGACCGCACATCGCACCCTGCAAGCGCACCAGAGCGCGGTTCGAGATGTCCGCTTCGACGCGCAGGGGCGGCTCGTCAGCTGCGGCCACGACAACGCCGTCATCTTGTGGGACGTCGAGAGCGGGCGCAGGCTGACGACGTTGCGCGGACACGACAGCTGGGTGCGGTCGTGCGACGTCACGGCCGATGGGCGGACCGCCGTCAGCGGCGGACTCGACGGCGAAATCAAGCTGTGGGACATCGATGGCTATCGGGAGCAGCAAGTCGTCCGCGGCCGAACTCTTAGCGGGCACAGCGACGCGGTGCTCGGAGTGGACTTCGCGCCGGACGGAGAGCGAGTTGTGACGGCCAGCCGCGATCGCACGGCGCGGCAGTGGAGCCTCGTCAACGGCCAATTGCTAAACACCTATCAACAGGGGCATGCTTATCTGACCAGCCAAGGCGTGCTGCTCGACAACGGCCGGCTGCTGGCGACCGCCGCGGTGGACAACACCACTCGCATTTGGGATGTCGCCACGGGCGCCGAGCTTCAACGGTTGGAATCGACCGGACGCGGCGCGGCGCTTGCCGCTTCTCGGGACGGCCGCTGGCTGCTGACCGGCGGCGCCGCGGGGCAAGCGCAGTTGTGGAATGTCGCTGACCTCACGGCCGCGAGCCCTCGACCTCAGCGCGTGCTGGGCGCTAACGAGGCGCAGCGCGGCATTCGCTCGACGGTGACCGCACTGGCGTTCTCGCCCGACGGGAGCAACATCGCCGTCGGCGAGGCTACTGGCCGAGTCACGCTGTGGACGCCTGATGGCCAACTGCTGGGGCGTCTTGGCGACTCGCCGGCGGAAGGCCCCACTCGCCGCATCTCGGGGCTCGCGTTTGCCCGCGACGAGTTGATTGTCGCCAGCGAGGACCAGACGGTGACACGCTGGCGAGTCAGTGACCGAAGCGAGCTGCGGTCCGGGCTGCTCCGGCACCCTCAAAGTGTCACCTCCCTGTCAGTCTCACTCGATGGCCGCGTGGCAGCCACCTGCGACGCCGCCGGCGCCGCGCGCGTCTGGGAGCTGGCGACGGGACGGCTTTTCCGGCAACTGACAGGCGAGCAGGGCCCCTTGGCGAACGTGTCACTCCGCGATGACGGCGCGGTGCTGCTGGCTGCCGAGCCGGAGGCAAATGTCGTGCGGCGGTGGAGCCTAGCCGACGCTGAAGGCGCCGCGGAGGTCGCGTTCAACCTGCGCGGAAGCGGCCAGGTCCTGTGGTCTGTCGTCTGCGTCGGGGACGGTGCTCTGGTGGTTGGCGGCGACGGAGCCAGCCTCTGGGACCCGGGGGCCGCACAACCCAAGTCCGTCTTTCGTCCCCATGGCGCTGTCGCGTCCGTCCACTATTCGCCCGCGGGCGACCGCATCGTGACCGCCAGCTGGGACCGCACCGCTCGCATCTGGGACGCCGCCAGTGGCAAGGTGTTGCAGATTCTCGGCGGGAACGAGGGCCATCAGGGATTCGTGAATGCGGCGGCGTTCTCGCCGGACGGCCAGCGTGTGGTCACAGCTTCGGACGATCACACCTTGGGCATCTGGGACGTGGCCAGCGGCAATCGCATCGGCACGCTGCGCGGCCACCGTGGGCGGGTCCTGTCCGCTCGCTTTACCGCCGATGGCGCGCATGCGCTGAGCGCATCCATGGATGGGGAGGCGATTCTATGGCGGCTCGCCGATGGAACGATGGCCGCCCGCATGGCGCACGAATTCGGGCTCCGCGACGCGGCCATCAGCCGTGACGGTCGAATGCTGGTGACGGCCAGCGAGGATGGCCGGGCGAGGATCTGGAAGCTCGGCGGCGGCGCCCCGCAATTGACTTCGACACTGTCGGGCCACACGGCGGCCGTCCAAGCGGTCGCCTTATCGCCCGACGGCTTGCGAGTTCTTACCGGCAGCGCCGATTTTTTGGCGAAGCTGTGGGATGCTCGAACCGGCAAAGAAATCCTGACACTTCACGGTCACCCTCGCGAAGTGAACGCCGTCCAGTTCTCGCCTGATGGCCGCCACATTCTCTCCGGCAGCCAGGACGGAACCGCGATCATCTGGCCCACTCGGCCCTGGCAGGCCGACCCCGCGCTCGCAGGCCGTTGAAAGTTTGCCGGCGACGTAGTACCGAACAGCGAGTTGCCGGCGACGGACTGGAAGTCCGTCCTACATACGAGGATGGCCCATCGTTCCAGCGCGGTGAACCCTGCTCCGATGCCGAGCAGGGTGCTGTTCACCGTGCTCAACGTGCGTTGGCTCACATTGTGCCTCGATAGCAGTTGGTACAATTCTTGGGAAGCGACTGCCGCGATCGACGGCGCCGCTCGAATTTCGCGCCAAAAATCAACCGAATCGGTGAGCCTGAATGGATACGAAAGCGGACAACCTGGATGTGGAGTCGGCAGTCCGGGAACGGTACTCATCGGCGTCTCGGGCCGCGGAGGCGTCACTTTGCTGCCCCGTGAACTACGACACGCAATACCTCGAGGCAATTCCCGCCGAGATCATCGAGCGGGACTACGGCTGCGGCAACCCGGCTCGCGACGTGCGGCCCGGCGAAACGATCCTGGACCTCGGCTCCGGCGGAGGCAAGATCTGCTACATCGCCGCGCAGATTGTGGGAGCGGAAGGCCGCGTGCTGGGTGTCGACATGAACGACGACATGCTGGACCTGGCGAGGCGCCATCGACAGGACATGGCGGACAAACTCGGCTATGACAATGTCGAGTTCTTCAAAGGTCGAATTCAAGACTTGGCGCTGGATCTCGAGCGATTCGAGGAGCAACTCCGCAGCAACCCGGTCGACTCGACCGCCCGTTGGTTCGAAGCGGAGGGAATTGCCGACTCGTTACGGCGCAACTCGCCGATGATTGCCAGCGACTCGGTGGACGTGGTGATCTCGAATTGCGTGCTGAATCTGGTTCGAGAATCCGATCGACGCCAGCTGTTTCAAGAGATTTTTCGCGTCTTGAATCGCGGCGGACGCGCCGTGATCAGTGACATCGTTTGCGACGAGCCCGTGCCGCAGCACCTGCGCGACGACCCCAAGCTGTGGAGCGGCTGTATCAGCGGCGCCTTTGTCGAGCATGAGTTTCTGCAAGCATTTGAGCAGGCAGGCTTCTATGGCATCGAAATCGTCGAACGCCAACAAGACCCCTGGGCGGTGGTCGAAGGCATCGAGTTCCGCAGCGTCACCGTCCGCGCGTTCAAGGGCAAGCAAGGCCCCTGCCTGGACCACCATCAGGCGGTGATCTACCGCGGTCCCTGGAAGAGCGTGACCGATGACGATGGCCATGTGTTGCGGCGCGGCGAGCGCATGGCCGTGTGCGAGAAGACGTTCCGACTTTACTCGACCGAGCCCTATGCCGACTCGATCCTGCCCGTGCCACCCGTCACTCCGGTCGCCGCCTCGGACGCCGAGGAATTTGACTGCCATGGCGGCGCCGCACGCGATCCGCAAATCACCAAACAACGGCCGGACAAGTCGCTGGACATCTTGCCCGGCTCTTGTTGCTGCGGCCCGGGTGAGTGCTGACCGAGGCAACTTTGCCGGTTGGGAGAGCTACGCAAGCACGGCGGAGAGTCGCAGGGATCGTCCGTAGCGTGGCCGTGCGCGGCGAGCAGTCGCAACGCACCGCGCTTGCCCCCAGCAAAGGGACCTTGGCCGGCGCCATTGGGCTGGGCACTTCGGCACGGGCGTCCTTCTCACGCAAAGTCGCCAAGACGCCAAGAACTGCGTGAGCCGTATTGCCTTGCTTAGACTCTTTGCGCCTTCGCGTCTTTGCGTGAGCCCTATTTAGAGTCCAGAGACCCAATGAGACGCGGCTACGTGGGATGCTTTACAGCCGCTGGGTTTCTGACTATCCTGCGACTTCTATTCATCGCGCGACATAGGCAGGTGCGCAGCCTGAGGCAACAGGCCCGCGTTCCGTCGCGACGATCTTCAGGTTTCTGTTGTGCCTGGGATTCGGCTCAGGCAGGCGGCAACAGACCCCAACCCAAATCAGTCGCAGGCGGAACCTTCCGCGTTGTCTGTGGGGCTCCCTCTGCGCGGAGTCTCACGGAGGTCGCCACGTTTCCGAAGGTGTTGGCCGGTCGTCGTGTGGCGACCACAAGCTCACCCGGGAAGCAAGGCGCGCAACGCGGCGCGGCAAGCAGCCCCGCTCGGGCCCTTGCTTGGACGCCTGTGGCGCATGACCGGTAGCACTCCATGCGTTCACTCCACCATCCTTGGGCCCGCCCCCTTACGCACCCGTTCGTGTGTGCTCTTTCCGCCCTCGCGTTGATCAGCTGTCTCCCCGGCATCAGCTGGGCAGCCGATGCCAATGACGCGGCCATTGCCGCTCACAATGCTTGGATCCTGGTCTGTTCGGCGCTGGTGCTGTTCATGACGGCGCCGGGCTTGGCCATGTTTTACGGCGGACTGGTGCGCCGCAAGAACGTGCTGAGCGTCCTGATGCAGTGCATCTTCCTGATGGGCTTGATGACGGTCATCTGGAGCCTTTGGGGCTATTCGCTGTCGTTCGGTGGCAGCGGCAAGTACGTCGGCGACACGTCTCACTTGTTTATGAAAGGCGTGGCGTTGGGCAGTGAGAACGAGATGTTCAACGACGACCTCTACATGCTCACGCATATGCTGTTCCAGGGCATGTTCTTCATCATCACGCCGGCGCTGATCTGCGGCGCCTTCGCCGAGCGAATGAAGTTCAGCGCGATGACCGTGTTCCTCGTCCTCTGGGGCACGATTGTCTACTGCCCGCTCTGTCACTGGGTGTGGGATGAAGGCATCTTGTACTACGCCAGTGACGCGAAGCTCGAGACGTCCTCGGCCATCGCGGGCGGAGCGTTGGATTTCGCGGGCGGCACAGTGGTGCATATCAGTTCGGGCATTTCCGCGTTGGTGTGCGCATTGTTGCTCGGCAAGCGGCTGGGTTTCGGCAACGAGCCGATGCCGCCGCACAACCTGACCTACACCGCGCTGGGCGCGGGCATGCTGTGGGTCGGCTGGTTCGGCTTCAACGCAGGCAGCGCGCTGCGGGCGGACAAGATTGCCGCCAGCGCGTTCGCAGTCACTCATTTTTCGGCGGCAGCGGGGGCCGTGACCTGGGCGGCCATCGAATGGATTGCCCGTGGCAAGCCGTCGGTGCTCGGCGCCAGTTCGGGCGCGATTGCGGGCTTGGTTTGCATCACCCCGGCAGCGGGCTTTGTGCAGCCGATGCCGGCGTTGCTGATGGGCGCCATCGCTGCAGCCGTCTGCTTCTTTGCCTGCACGTCCCTGAAACACGCGCTGGGGTACGACGACTCGCTGGACGCGTTCGGCGTGCACGGCGTGGGCGGCACGGTTGGCGCCGTGTTGACCGGAATCTTCGCCAACAGCACCGTCAATGACCTCAATGACGGCAATCCGTTGGGGCTGCTGGAAGGGGGCGGCACAAGGCTGCTGATCGGCCAAATCGTGGCCGTGCTGATCACCGTTGTGTATGCCGCCGTGGTCAGCTTTGTGCTGCTGAAAATCATCGACATCGCGATCGGACTGCGGGTCCCACAAGACGACGAAATTCGCGGCTTGGACCTCAGTCAGCATGGCGAGGAAGGATACATCAACGTGTAGCCGCGTCCGCTGAAAAGCCTCGCGGATCCGTCGAGCGGCAGCTCCAATGGGAGCGTCTCCGCCCTTGCCGGACCGCTGGGGATATTTTTCACACGAGAACGGGCGTCGGCGTTACACTGAGGAAAAAACAAGGAGTCACTCGATGAAGAAAGTGGAAGCGATCGTTCGGCACTTCAAGCTGGAGGACGTCAAGAACGCGCTGACCGAGCAGGGCTTGCAAGGCATGACCGTGACCGAGGTGCGCGGCTTTGGCCGTCAGAAGGGTCATACCGAGATGTATCGAGGCACCGAGTACGCGGTCGACTTTGTGCCCAAGGCGAAGCTCGAAGTGGTCTGCGCCGACCATCAATTGCAGACCGTGATCGACACCGTGCTCCGCGCCGCGCAGACCGGGCAGATCGGCGATGGCAAGATCTTCGTCAGCGATCTGGTCGAGACGATTCGGATTCGCACGGGAGAGACGGGCGAGGAGGCGTTGTAAGCCGCCCATGTCCGTCCACATGCATTCGCCGGGGCAGGGGCGCCGAATGTGTCCTCGCGCGCAGGCTCTGTCATGACCCCCGACATTGTGACTGCGGCCAAGCAGCGATTGGAAGAGGGGCGGGCGAAGCTGCGCAGCCAGCACGAGGCAGGCTCACCCGGCATTCAGGTCTGCACCCGGCTCACCGACTTGCTCGATTTGGTGCTGTTGGAGATCTACGAGGCCGTGCTCGAGGAGCTCGGCCAACCGCCCGTGCAGAACCAAATCGCGCTGGTGCCGCATGGCGGCTACGGGCGCGCCGACGTGGCGCCGTACTCGGACGTCGACCTGATGTTGCTCTGTGCGCCGGAGGCCACCGAGGAGGTGATCCCGCTGGCGAGACGGCTCACGCAGCACATTTTCGACGCCGGCCTGGACTTGGGCTTTAGCCTCCGCACGCCGCGTCAAGCCTGCCAGCTGGCACTGAAAGACGCGACGATCTTCACGTCGCTGGTCGAGTCGCGCTATCTGGCCGGCAGCGTGCGACTGTTCACGCGTTTTGCGAACAGCTTCAAACGTCAGACTCGGTTTCGCGTCTCGAGCCTGATTGCGCAGATTGAGGCTGCCCGCGCCGATGAAAAGTCACAATACGGCGACACGGTGTACTTGCTGCGGCCCAACGTGAAGCGCACCCGCGGCGGGCTCCGCGACCTGCAGATGGTTCGCTGGATTGGCTTCGTGCGATATGGCGAGGCGGATCCCGACAAGCTCGAGCGCGTCGGCGCCTTGCTCCCCGAGGATCGCGCGGTGCTGAAGCGCAGTTACGAGTTCCTGCTGCGACTCCGCAACGAGCTGCACTTTCATGCCGGGCGATCACAAGACGTGCTCGGCAAACACGAGCAGGTGCGATTGGCCGAAAAGCTGGGCTTTGTCGGCGACAGCGCGTCGTTGCCGGTCGAACAGTTTATGCAGACCTACTTTGAGCATACGGGGGAGGTTCGCTATCGCGTCGCGCACTTTGTCGCCGGCGCCAAGCGGCGAACCACGGTCTCGACGATCCTGGGAGGCCTGTTTAGCCGCCGCATGGAGACGGTCTATCGGATCGGCCCTCGCCAGATCTCCGCGACGAAGCAAGGGTTGGCGCAGCTGTCGGGCGATCTCGAAGAAGTGCTGCAGCTGATGGATCTGGCCAACAATTTCAACAAGCGCATCGACCACGCCACGTGGCAGTTCATCCGCCGCGCCATGACGGATCGCCCGCCACGACTAACGCACAATGCCGCCCGGCGGTTTATGTCCCTGTTGAGCCAGCCGACTCGCTTGGCGAGCCTGTTGCGACGGCTGCACCAATTGCGAGCGCTCGAAATTCTCGTGCCTCCCATGACGCATGCCCGCAGCCGCATGCAATTCAACGACTACCACAAATACACCGTGGACGAACATTCGCTGCGCGCAATCGAGTACATCACGGGACTCGCCCGCGAGTCAAACTCTGCGGGCCGTGCCTATCGCAATCTGCCGCAGAAGGCGATCCTGCACCTGGCGGTGCTGATGCATGATCTCGGCAAGGGCTTTCCCGAGGACCACAGCGAGCTCGGCGCCAAGCTGGCGGGCGAGACCGCCCGTCGCCTGGGCTTGTCGGACGACGACACAGCGACCCTGCAATTCCTGGTGCTCAAGCATCTCCGCATGGCGCACTTGGCGTTCCAACACAACCTTTCGGATCCCTCGGTGATCGTGCAATTTGCCGTGGAAGTCGGCCGGCCCGACTGGCTAAGGATGCTGTATGTGCTGACCTGCGCGGATTTGTCCGCAGTCGGCCCGGGCGTGTTGAACAGCTGGAAGTTCGACCTGCTGACGCAGCTCTTCTACCGCACTCGGGACGAGTTGGAAAGCGAGAACTACGACCCAGCGGAGCGTCGGCAGCACCAGTTGCAGGCCAAAGTGCTGCGTCTCGCCGGCGCCAAGTCGGACCACGACGATCTGGCCGACAAATGGTGGACCCGGCAGCTCGACAGCTTGCCTTGGGGATACTACGAATCCCGCACGGCCAAGCAAGTGTTCGAGGAGCTAAGCCGAATTCGCAAGCTCGACTTTACCAAGCCGGGCAACGACGCCGTCGCCTGGGGACGTTATTTGCCCGACCAACAGGCGGTGGAGTACGTCGTCGGCACGTCGGCCGATGTGCCATCGTTCTATCGGCTCACGGGCGCCTTGTCCTCTAAGGGACATCAAATCCTGCGTGCCGAGGTCCATACGCTCGCCGATGGTGCGGTGATCGACCGGTACTTTGTCCAGGACCTCGACTTCAAGGGAGAGCCGCCGGCGGAGCGGCTTGACGAAGTTGCCCAGCGGTTGGTGGCAGCGGCGATCAACGAAAGCGACCAGCCGCCACGTTTCCGTCGTGTGTGGCGATCGGGAGAGGACCATGCCGCGTTTCGGCAGATGCCGACCGAAGTGCGCATCGACAATTCCACCTCGGCGCGTCACACGATCATTTCCGTGTTGACGTACGACCGGCTGGGGTTGCTCTACGCCATCTCCAGAACGCTGTATGACTTGCAGTTGCAGGTTGGCTTCGCCAAGATCGGCACCCACGTGGACCAAGTCGTCGACGTGTTCTATGTGACGCTGCGAAATGGCGAGAAACTAACCGACCCCGCCGAAATGGAGCGTGTCCGCGAGGAAGTGCGAGCGCGCGTGGAGGGC
The DNA here is from genome assembly GCA_020426845.1 of Planctomycetales bacterium. Lineage (GTDB taxonomy): Bacteria > Planctomycetota > Planctomycetia > Pirellulales > Pirellulaceae > JAGQPF01. The sequence goes on along the minus strand of JAGQPF010000617.1, from coordinate 3,293 downwards.
TGGCGGGACGAGAGCTAACGCCTCACCTCTCGCAACTCACGGCTCACGGCTCACGGCTCGAGGGTCCGCAACTGAAACTGCTTGGAGTCCCAGCCAAGCTGCTTAGCCGTGGAGGTGACGTAGCTCCAATCGTCGGCGTTGGCGCCGTAGAGCACAAGTCGATTGCGTGCGGCGGCGAGCGCAGCCGTCTGGGGCAGCGTCAGTAGCCGGCTCGCGTTCAGCAGCGTGGGGCCGGAACGATAATCGGGCTGCAGTCCGTAGAGGTCCACGCGACCGTAGTCCTCAAAGACGGCCGCATGCAGCGCCACCCCCGACATGTCGCCCTCCGCCTGCAGCCAAGTCGCGGCGCCCTGCAACGACGGATGTTCGCCGAGCGCTCGCGTCGCTTGGCGAATATCCCAGACACGCATGCCGTCCAACGTCTGGCCTAGCAGATAGAACCGACGCTGCAGCTGATTCTGCTTGCGTTCATCGCCGCTCCAGCGGTCGGGGCCGACGCCTCGTGGCGCCAGGTACGCCATTGCCCAAGGTTGGGCTCGCAGCATGTCTCGCAACGAGCGAGCGTCCTCGCCAAGACTGCTTGAATTGGCGGTTGACGCGTCCTCTTTGGCTTCAGCCGCGCTGTCGTCGCCCGCCAAAGCAGGGAACAGCTCTGCCAGTGTCTTGTTGGTTTTATCCCACTGCTGCTGATTCAGCGCATTGAGCACGACGAGCTTGGCGGGCCGCTCGGAGTTGTGCACGATCCACAACGCGAGCTCCACGTGGGGCTGACTGCGAAATGTCACACGCCGCAGTGTCAGGCCGTCGTGGGCGAGCTCATCTTGGCGAAGGAGCTCGGGCTTCTCCGGCTTCTCCGGCTTCTCCGGCTTCTCCGGCTTGGGCCATCCGCGGAACACCTTTTGGTGGAGCAGCTCGCGCCATGATTCGGACTGGCCTCGCCACTGCTGCTCGGACGTTGGCGGCTCGGCCGGCTTGGGCATCGCGACAAACGTCTCGTCGATGGCGGTGTTCTTCTGTTCCGCCGGCAGTTCGCTGAACACCTTGAGCTCCGCGGGCTCAAACTCCCGCTCGGCCGGCATGCGCAGCAGCGAGTCATCGCCCTTGAGGAAGTGATTGAACCAGCGGAACGCGTGCACGCGCAGCTCTTGAGTGTCCTTGTGGGGGCCGGCCGTGATCTGCAACGCGAGATTCTGCTCGGCATCCAGCAGGCGATAAATGCGCCGCACGGCGCGATGTGTGCGGACCACGCCCTCCAGCGGAAAGATCCGATCGTTGTCGGTGTTGCTGATCAGCAAGGGCCGTGGAGCGACCAGCGCCGCGACCAGAGGATAGTCCCACTGAAACGTGTTTACGAAGTACATGCAGTCGCAGTGGCCCTCGACGCATCCATCCACGACATGGTTCTCCAAGTCCGTGATGCCGGCGACGGGCACTGCCGCCTTGATCCGCTCGTCGATCGCCGCGATCCACCAGCTGTAAGCGCCGCCCCCGCTGCGGCCGGTGACACCGAGCCGCTCGCCGTCAACCTCCTTGCGGCTCTGCAGGTAATCCAACGCGCGAACGCAGTTCCAGGCCTCCACGCCCGCAGGCGTGTAGCCTCGGCTCGGCCACCACCAGCGTCCATAGCGATAAGTGCCGTGATGAATGCCTTCGATCTCTCCCAGCTGCAACGTGTCGATGGTCAAGCAAACGTAGCCATTTCGAGCGAACCAGACGCCGTGGTGTTGATAGTGAGCCTTGCTGCCAAAACTGACTCCGTCGACTTTCACGTTTCCATGGCCGCACACATAGAGAATCGCGGGCAGCGGCTGTTCCTGCCGGCGCGGCCGATACAGATTCGCGCTGACGTACAGCCCAGGTCGAGACTGGAACTGAACTCGCTCCACGACAATGTCATCGCGCTCCGCCACGCCGGTCACCACCGCTTGCAAGTCGGTCTTCTCGGGCTGGGGGACCAACCCCAGCATCTCCAGAAGTTGTTGCCGATATTGCTCGCGTTTGGCGTTCCAGTCCGCGGCCGTTTCAATTTCCGCCAAGCACTGCTCCTGCAACGCACGAGTCTGGGCAGCGAAGTAGTCCGCCAACCGTTGGTCGGCGGAGCCGGCGGGCTCGACCGCCGAGCCGGTGGTGGCTGCGATGGACACGAGCAAGAGCGACAAGGCAATGCGGCGAGTCATGGGGTGGCTCCGTTGGTCGAGGCAGCGAGGCAAGTTGGTGGGCGGCAGTGAACCGCGATGACGGCGCAGCGGAACATTGGTCACTCTTGATGCGTTCCTTGCCCGGACGCGGAAGTGGGGAGGTGGCAAGCGACCTTGTGTCGCAAGATCTCCCGTTGGACGTCGAACTAGCAGTATATTCCTTCCGGCGCGGCGACGCGCGCACGACAAAGCCTCGTTGCTTGCCGGCGGGTTGATGGGCCTGAGGCCTGCGGCGCCCGAGCAAAACTGGTTGTCTCCCGATGGTTGTCCCTTGGGCTTGGCTTGGGGCTCGTCGCACCAAGCCGCCGCCGGCCTCGGCGCCCGTTTGGCATGCTCGATTCACGCCCAGCGACGGGGGGCCGCCAGTTGGAGTTGCTCCGGTTAGAAAAGGCCCGCGGGCGCCGCTGATTGGTGGTTTGGCAGCGCCACGGACACACGACTGGCATAACCGTCAAGGTTTAACATTTTCACGCGATTTCAGCCGATTCAAATGCAAAACCCCCATCAATTCGCTCAACCTTTCCGAGCAGTCTATCGAAATTAAGACTCAGAGAAGCAATGTTCGCGCAGATTCCATTTCTGCGTGGCACCATCCCCACACATTCCGGATTCGAAGCCCCTGCGCGAAAACATGGCGGTTACTGCGCAGCCTCGGCTGGACCTGCCCGGCGGCTTCGAAAATGCAAGGAGGCATACTGTGTCTGTGATCCGATTTACCGCGTTGCTCGCCGTGATCGCTCTGTTTGGAGCGGGACCGCGCGTTGCTTCCGCCCAGAACGGGAGCCTGTTTGGCGGTCCCGTGCTTGGCGGCATCACCCTGCAAGAGGCGCTGCTCACCGAGGATTCCGACCTCAAGGTGGGCGGCTGGACTCAGATTGGGTACCACTCGAACAACACCAACTTCACGCCCAACACGGCGCTTTCGTTCAACAATCGCCAGGGCGAGCTGAACCTGCACCAGCAATGGATGTGGTTCGGCAAAGAGGCCGACGGCAGCGAGGGCCTCGACTGGGGCTTCCGCGCTGACGTGATGTACGGCATCGACGGCACCGACACTCAGGCGTTCGGCAACCCCGCCGGCACCTGGGACTTCGT
>JAGQPF010000068.1 GCA_020426845.1 Planctomycetales bacterium | reverse complement strand
TGCGCAGTTCCGCACGGGCGAGGGCGCCCATGCTACGCGTGAAGCGTGCCTTGGCCGGCGCTGAGGGGTTGCGCAGTTCTGCACGGGCGAGGACGCCCATGCTACGCGCGAAGCGTGCCTTGGCCGGCGCTGAGGGGTTGCGCAGTTCTGCACGGGCGAGGCGCCCATGCTACGCGCGAAGCGTGCCTTGGCCGGCGCTGAGGGGTTGCTCAGTCCTGCACGAAGTGGCGATTAGAACAGTTTGGGCTGATCGTCGTCGCTGGCTTTGGGCGGCGGAGGCGTGATCCGCATGTGCTCGTAGGCTTTGGGCGTGGCGATGCGGCCGCGAGGCGTGCGGACCACCAGGGCGCTGCGCAGCAAATAGGGCTCGACTTCGTCCGAGAGCGTGTCGACGGCTGTGTTGATCGTGTGCGCGAGTGCTTCGACGCCGGTGGGGCCGCCGCCAAACACTTCGATCAACGTCTTGAGGTACATGCGATCGAGCTTCTCGAGGCCAAGCTCGTCGACGCCCGCCATCTTCAGCGCGGCCTCGGCGACCTCCGGCGTGATGCGGCCGTCGGCGCGGGTTTCCGCATAGTCGCGGCACCAGAGCAATCGGTTAATGGCAATCCGTGGTGTGCCGCGACTGCGGCCGGCGATCAACCCCTCGGCCTCGTCCGTCAATTCGACGCCCAGCTTGGCGGCGTTGCGGCGGACGATCTCCGACAACTCGGGATCGGTGTAGAACCCCAGGTGCTCGCGAATCTGAAAGCGGTCGCGGAGCGGGCCGCTCAGCATGCCGGCGCGGGTGGTGGCGCCGATCAAGGTGAACGGCTGGATGTTGAAGTTGATCGTGCGAGCGTTGACGCCATCGCCCAGGATGATGTCGATGCGAAAATCCTCCATCGCCGTGTAGAGGTACTCTTCGACGGCGCGGGGGATGCGGTGGATCTCATCGATGAACAGCACCGATTGCTCAGCGGCGTTCGTCAGATAGGGCAGCAGATCCTTGGGCGCCTTGAGCACGGCGCCCGAGGTCAACTGCACGTTGACGCCAAGTTCATTCGGGATGCAGAGCGCAAAGGTGGTCTTGCCTAATCCGGGAGGCCCATCGAACAGCACGTGGCCCAGCGAATCGCCTCGCTTCTTGGCGGCCGCCACCGCGATCTGAATTCGCTCGTACACTTCGCGCTGGCCAACGATCTCCTCCAGCCGCTGGGGCCGCAGCTTGCCGGGATCGTCGTCGGCCGGGCCGCCGCCGGGTGGCAGCTTGTCGGGATCTTCATCGGCGGGGCCGCCGCCGGCCCCCAGCACAGGCTCGCGACTCATTTCGATCTCCAACGGATCGGGTGTTTCGACGTGTTCGTGCGCCACTTCGTCAGCCTCGGCTCTGGGCGTAAATCAGCTGCAAGAAGCTCTCGACGTCCTTGGGCTTCTTCTTCTGCTCCAGGGCCCGGTCGATCAAGTGCCGCGCGTCGACCTCGGTGTGACCGAGCATGGTCAGTGCCGCAAACGTCTCGGCGATCACATCGCTGTCGGCCGAGCTTTCCGACGGCGTGTCCGAGGCGACCAGCAGGGCGAATCGCGACATCTTGCGGCGCAGCTTGGCGACGATCCGCTCGGCCGTCGCGGCGCCAACGCCCGGCAGCGTCGACAGGCCCTTGGTGTCCTGCTCTTCGATCAGCACGGCCACATCGCGAACCGGCCGCACCATTGCCCGCAGCGCCTTGCGAACGCCCACGCCGTCGACGGAGCAAAACTGCTCGAAGAACTCTCGCTCGACCGTGGTCAAGAAGCCCACGATGCGCGGGATCAAGCGGCCTTGCGTCGGGTTGCCCTCAAGGTACTCGATTGTATGCAAGCTGATGGACTGGCCGACTTTTCCCTCGAGCTGGCGACGGACGAAATCGGGAATCAACACTTCGTATTCAAGGGCGCCGATGGCGACGGCCGCCCGCTCCCTGTCGGTCGAGACGAGCTCGCCGGTGAGTTTCGTGATCAACTCGCTTGCTTTCGTGATTTGGAGGAATCCTTCAGCCCGATGACGGGCCGGGTGGAGTAGATATGGCACAGCGCGATGGCCATCGCGTCGGCGACGTCCGGCGGCTGCGGCGGCTCTTGGAGCTGGAACTCGCGGCAGATGGCCAGCTGCATCTGCCACTTCGGAGCGCGCCCGCTGCCGGTCAGCAATTTCTTCACCTGAGTGGCGGCGTAGCTGCTGACCGGAATGCCGGCGTTGGCCGCCGCCAGGCAGATGGCGCCGCGAGCGTGCCCCATCAGGATGGCCGTCTTGGGGCGATCGTAATGAGAGAACAGCTCCTCCACCGCCATCGCGGTCGGCGACAAGGCCTGCACCACTTCGGCGACGCCATCGTGGATCTGCTTCACCCGCTCGGCGAGCGAACGGCGCGCGGTGGAGCGGACGACCCCGGCTTCAATCAGACGCAATGCGGCCCCGTTGGGCTCCAGCACTGCATAGCCCGTCAGGTTCAACCCGGGGTCAATTCCCAGCACTCGTCCGTGAGCCATCTCGCTTTCCGATCCGTTGTGGCGCCCGTGGCGTGTGGCCAGCCGAGCGTGGCAGCCTGCTTAGCCTGGTCGGCCTGATCAGCCGATCCGCCAGCCGGTCCCGTCCTTGCGGTCCTCCAGCGTGATCTGCAGCTCGTTGAGCTTGTCGCGGATCTTGTCGGAGGTGGCAAAGTCCTTGTTGGCGCGGGCGTTGTTGCGAATGTCGATAATCAGCGACATCAGTTCGCCGACCAGCGCATCATCTCCGCCGCCGGACTTTTCCACGGGCCGTTGGAACAGTCCCAACACGGCGCCGAGCTCCCGCAGAGTTGTGGCGCCGCGCACCAACGACGCGACGTCGGCGTCGGAACGCTTGGCGGCGTCCTCAAGCTGCTGTTGGTCGACGAACTTGTTGAGCGCTCGCACCAGCTCGAACAGCTCGCTCATCGCGGCGCCGGTGTTGAAGTCGTCGTCCATCCGCTCGATGAACTTCGCGCGTCGCGCGGAGGCCTCCTGCAGCAAGGCGTTGTCGCCCGGCTCCAGCTCGCCGTTGTGGCGGCGCAGCACCGGCAGCTCGTAGAAGCTGCGGCCGGTGACACGCTCCAGTCGCTCGAAAAAGCGGTAGAACGTCTCCAACGCTGCGCCGGCCTCGTCCATCGCCTCATCGCTAAGCACCACGGTGCTGCGATAGTGCGTGCGCAACAGGAAAAAGCGAATCCGTTCTCCGCCCAGTTTCGAAATCATCTCGGCTAGGCCGCCGGCGCCTTTCGAGCGGCTGAACTTCTCGTCGGTCTGCTGGTTGATCTGCTCGAGCGTCAAGCCTGCGTCGGCCTTGCCGGCGTCGTCGCGGTCATTGCGTCCGCCGACTTTGCCGGCCGCTTCGCGCTTCAACAAGCCGTTATGCATCCAGACGTTGGCCATGGGTTTGCCGTGGCAGCACTCGCTTTGAGCGATCTCGTTTTCGTGGTGAGGGAAGATCAGGTCGAGTCCGCCGCCGTGAATGTCGAACGTCTCGCCAAGGATCGCCCGGCTCATCGCCGAGCACTCGATGTGCCAGCCGGGCCGCCCCTTGCCCCACGGGCTGTCCCAGGATGGCTCGCCGGTCTTGGCCGACTTCCAGAGGGCGAAGTCGGCCGGAGAACGCTTCTTGGCCGCAGCGCCGCCGCCCTCGCCCTGCAAGGCGTCGACGGTGCGGTTGGTCAGCTTTCCGTACTCCGGGTCGCGGCCCACTTCGAAGAACACATCACCGCCCGCCTCGTACGCGAACCCCTTGTCGATCAGGTCCTTGGTGAAGGCGATGATCTCGTCCATGCACTCGGTGGCCTTCGGCATCCGATCGATTTGGTCGACGCCCATGCCGGCCAAGTTCGCCAAGTAGTCCTGGGTCATCTCGGTGGCCAGCTCGGCCATCGTGATGCCGCGCTCGGTCGACTTGTTGATCAGTTTGTCGTCGACGTCGGTGATGTTGACCACCCAAGTGACGTTGTAGCCGCTGTAGGCCAGATACCGCTTGATCGTGTCGAAAATGACCGGGCCGACCATGTGGCCGATGTGCGCCTTGTCGTAGACGGTGGGACCGCACAGGTACATGCCGATCTGGCCGGGCTTGACGGGCTTCAGGGGCGCCTTGCTGCGCGTCAAGGTGTTGTAGACGCGGATCGTGTCCGGAATCGTCGCGGTGGTGGGGGTGTCCTTGGCTGCCGTCGTGCTCATGATTTCTCCGTCGCGGTCTCGCCGCTTTGCTCCAACAAAACGATGCATTGTGTGGAGACGGACTCCTCCCGTCCCACGGGCCCCACACTCTCGCCGGTCTTGGCCTTCACATTCACCTGGTTGGTCTCGATCTCCAGCAGTTCGGCGAGCCGCGCCGCCATGGCCGCTTTGTGCGGGCCTAGCTTCGGACGCTGCGCGAAGATGATGCAGTCGAGATTCACCAGCGCCCAGCCGGCCTGTCGCACACGTCGCCATGCCTCTTGAAGCATGACGGCGGAGTCCAAGCCGCGGTTCGCGGGGTCGGTGTCCGGGTAGAGCTCGCCGATGTCGCCCATCGCGGCGGCGCCGAGCAGAGCGTCGGTGACCGCGTGCAATAGGGCGTCCGCGTCGCTATGCCCGACCAGATGCCGATCGTGAGGCACGGTCAAACCGCCCAATCGCAAGGGTCCGCCGGACTCCAGACGGTGCGTGTCGTGCCCAATCCCGATCCGACTCGCGGGGCGACGAGCAGCGGGGGGCATTCGACCTGTGGCCGAATCTTCCATGCATCCATCCTTCCGTGGCAACAACCCATCCGTGGGGCGTAATTCAACCAGCTAACTTAGTGGCCTACTCGTGTCCGGAAATATAACCCAAACCCCCTAGGGCCACAACGCGAACGGCGACGTCTTCAGGAGAGGGTCAGCCACCGTACCCGCTGTAGCGCCGCACCCCCCTCGCGAACATGAATCGGGAGAGCGCGACGAAGATCGCGACCCAGGCCACTTCGATCAACAGCCCACGCACCAGCTCGGCGCCCTGGATTTTTTGCAGAAACACGGCCGAGGGAAAGTAGGCCAGATACTTCAGCGGCAGCCAGTCGACCAGCAGATGCGCTGTCTCGCTGGTCGACATCAGCATGTCCAACGGGAACATGTGTCCCGAGAGGAAGAACGACAGCAGCATGTAGACAAACAGCAGCGAGCTCACTTCCAAAAACCAGAATCCGATCAAGCCGATGCAGGCTTCGAGGAAAAACCCGAGCGCGAAGCTGAGCATCACCGACACTACAAACGCGGCCGTCACATGCCATGCGGGCCAGCCGGCGGCGAAGTAGCCGCGACAGAGAAAGAATACGAAGGCGAACGGCAGCACGGCGACCGAGTAGTAAGCTGCCTTGTGGGCAATTCGGGTCAGCAGCAGGAAGCCAATGAAGTCGACCGGCTGGACGAGGTACTTTTTGATCTCGCCGTTGCGGATCTGCAGGGCAATGCCGGAGGACAGTCCCGGCATGCTCGAGAACGCTCGCGTCAGCATCGTCAGCAGGTAATAGGCAACCATGTCGGGGTAGCGGTATCCCGCGATGTCCGCATCGGTCACTTTCCCCGAGCCGATCGTCTCGAACACGGCCCACCAGAGAAAAATCTGGGTGATGATCGGCAGGAACCGCATCAGTGTTCCCAGCGCGAAGTCGCCTCGGTAGACCAATCGCTCCTCGAGCGAGATGCGCAGAATCGTCCACCACGTCTGCGCTCGGACGGCGAGGCCCACGTCGCTCATAGCACCATTCGCAACAACAAGGAGACGATCAGCGACAGGCCCCCGAGCAGAATCGCGAGCAGCGCGTACTTGCCGATGGTGATCGACAGATGCTTGGGAGGCGGGTCGCCGGCGCTGACGGTCAATGCCAAGGCCCGCCAGGGCATGGAGGCGACTTCGCTCCAAGGGCCGACTTCCAACAGCATGCCCTTGTAGGCAAACGCCAACACGCCGGAGCCGATGACGATCAGGGCCACCCCTAACCAGAGCAGGGTGGCGACGGGGGCGTTGGTCACGATGGCCAGCAGGGCGCCCAGGGTCACGACGGCGAGCGACACCGCGTAGAACGTCGCCGGCAATTCTCCCTCGCCAAGCTCCTCCAACTCCAGCATGTTGCTCCAGCCCTTGCCCTTGCTCTTTCGCTCGATCGGCATGCCGTACTCGTCGACGTCGCGGCCGACGTCGGGGTGACTCTCCTCCAGCTTCTCCATCAGATTGCCGCACTTCGGGCAGCTGCCGTCGTAGCTGAGTCGGCCGCCGCAGTGTCCGCAGAGCGCGGAGGGCGCGGGCTCTTCGAGCCGGTACTCGTAGTCGTCATAGTCGTGCGGGTCGCCGGCGCTCATGGTCAAGGCTTTCCGTGATCTTGTGACGGGGCGGGCGCGGCGCCGGCGGGCTCGTTTTCCAGGTCGGCGTCCGCATCCCCATCGGGCTCACTGGAGACTTGCGAGAACACCTCGGCGATCACCTCCTCTAGTGGCGGGTCCTCGACGGCGACGTCCTCGATGACGTGGCGCGAGAGAATCTCGCCCAACCTCGCTGCCACTTGCGCACGTGGGATCTTGAGTCGCGCGCGAGGCGGCTCGTGCTCCAACAACTCGCCATAGCTGGACAGGACGCGATCGTCCGGCGGGTTCTCGCCCAGCTGCAATGTGACAACTTTGTGTCCGCTGAACCGATCGAGAATTCCCGCCAGGGAGCCGTCGTATTGAATGCGTCCCCGGGCGATGATCACCACTCGCCGGCAGAGCGCCGCCACATCCTTCATGTAGTGGCTGGTGAGCAGAATTGTGATCTGCCGCTTCTCTTGATAGTACTTGAGGAACTTTTGAATGTTGTGCTGAGCGATCACGTCGAGACCGATGGTGGGCTCGTCGAGAAACAGCACGTCGGGCGAGTGGAGCAGGGCGGCGATCAGCTCCATCTTCATCCGCTCCCCCAGCGACAGCTCTCGCACCGGCTGGGCCAACAATCGCGTCACATCCAACAGTTCCGTCAACTCGTCGCGAGTGCGATCGAACTCGTGCGGGTCGATGTTGTAAATCTGTTGGTGCAGTCGAAAGGACTCCTGGGCGGGCAGGTCCCACCACAACTGGTTCTTCTGTCCCATCACCAATGCGAAACGGCGCCGGTAGGCGTTCTCTCGACGCCACGGCACGTGACCCAGCACGGTTGCCTCGCCCGAGGTCGGGGAGATCACACCCGACAGCAGCTTGAGCGTCGTGGTCTTGCCGGCGCCGTTGGGGCCGAGAAAGGCGACGAATTCCCCTTGCCGCACTTCCAAGTCGATCGATCGCACCGCCTGCACGTCGCGATGCTCGCGGCGAAACAATCCGCGCAAAGCGGCGCCCAGGCCCTCCTTTTTCTGGTAGACCCGGTAGGACTTCGTCAGCCCCGCAATTTGAATGATCGGATTCGGCGTTTCCATGGCCCAGGATTATACCAAGCAGCCTTGCGGGCGGGCTCCGTGCGATGGAGGCCCGATTGATCAAGTTGAGTACACCCAATAGCCGAGCAGCCGAGCGGGCAGGATCAGGGCGATGACCGCCACGGCAAACAACGGATTGTCGACGCCGTAAAACGCGATCAGGGCATCCAGTGTGATTAGCGACATGATGCCGTGCTTGATCGCCGCTTGCACGAGCGTTGGCGAGGGATCCTGCCAGGCTCGAAAGAACGGGCGAAGAATCGAGGCGCCGATCACCAGCACCAGCAGAGACCAGAACATGGCCGGGTCGATCCGGAGTCGACTGGTCTCGACCAACGGAAACAGGCCGATGGTGAGCAACCCGGCGGCCATGACCGCGATCGCCGCGGTCAACACGGAGCGCCGGCTCTGCCCCACTTCGTCGCGCGCGAACCACGTGAGTCCGGTGATGTACAAGGTCGCGCCCAGCGGCAGGAGGTAGTAGATTTTCGGCAAACCCAGCCACGGGCCGTTGCCGCCCAGCGGCGCCACCGCCACCATGCCCAGCAACAGGTTCAGCCCGCGACAGGCGCCCATCGCCAACGGGCCCAGCGGTGTCTTCTTGAGCCAGCTGTCATAACCCATCACGGCGCCGGCCAGCAGCAACCCGACCACCGGGCAAGCCAGCGGCTGCGTGGGCAACGGCGAGCCCCAACGCGGCGCCTGCCAGGCGAACACGACACCGGCGATAAGCAACCCGAAGCCGAGCAACTGCGCGTTTCGCAACGGAATCCGGCCCGACGGCAGCGGCCGAAACGGCCGCTCCTCTCGATCCACTTCGAGGTCGAAGACATCGTTGAGCACCATGCCGGCCATGTAGAGACAGGCGGACGCCAAGGTCAGGCCCAGCAAGATACCCCAGTTGCTGTCATCCACCCCCGCGCGCATCAGCAGGAAGCCAGCCCAGACATCAGCCACAGCCGTGAAGACATTCGGGAAACGACAAAGTCGCAAATAGTCGAGCAACTCGAACTCCTCAACTGCTCGCCGAGCGATAGCTGCGCAGCGCCAACTGAAACACGACGCGCGAGGCAAGCAGCGAACCGACCGCCGCGAACAGAGCGAACACCGCCAGTTGCCACTCCCAATTGGGACGCGGCGTCAGCGGCTGCGCCAGCAATCGCGCCGGCACGTTGACCACGACCAGCACGGGAATGATGAAGGTGAACAGCACATACAGGATCTTCCCCCAGCCTCGATAGTAAATCTCCATCGGATAGCGAGCGAAGTTGGTGATGTAAAACCAGAAGTTGTAGAGCGTCTGATTTCGCCCCAGCCAGATGCTGGTGGCCGACAACGAGATCATCACGCTGTACATGATCGCCACGCCGCAGGCGACGTAGAAGAGATACAGCAGCACCATCCATGGGCTCAACGCCAGCGGATGCTCTCGACCGGTCAGCTGAGTCAGGCTGATCGCCAGCAACCCGACGCCGACCACCAAGTTGGACAAGGACGACCACTCAACCTTTTGAAACGAAACCAGAAACTGAGTGTCGATCGGCTTGAGCAGCGCGAAGTCGAGTCCGCCCGTGCGAATCAGCTCGGAGAACTCCTGGCAGTTGGGCATGAAGAACGCCTGCACGAGGCTGTTGATCACCCAGGTGGTCGCCAGGAACACAAAGAATTCCCACTTGCCCCATCCCGAGTCCAAGCCGATTTGCCGGGTGTGCCGGAACACGATTTCATAGAAACCGACATTCATCGCCGTCCACGAAATGGCCGACACACATTGCAGAATGAAATTCGTGCGGAACGTCATGTCCCGCACGAGGCTGTTTCTGGCAAAGGTCAGCAGCACGCGCAAGTAGGGCGGACGGGGCGACACGCAGCGATGGCTCCGGTTGCGACGGGGCTGGTGGGACTGGAAACGATAAGAATGGGCAAGAAAGGGCCGTTGACCGCGTACGACGGACTTCCAGTCCGTTGACCACGTACGACGGACTTCCAGTGACCACGTACGACGGACTTCCAGTCCGTTGACTACGTAAGACGGACTTCCAGTCCGTCAAACAATGCCCCACGTACGACGGACTTCCAGTCCGTCGCCGACAGCCCTGTTTAATGCTTACGGAATCTCGTCTCGATTCTCGACGGACTGGAAGTCCGTCGTACGGGAATCAAGACGCTGCCAAATCGGCCGCGTCCGATTCCTGGCCGGCAAATTCCGTGCAGGCAGTTCGTCAGTCGTTCAGCTTTTTCAGGTAGATGTCCTTGAACTGAACCAGCATCGGCGGGCCGGCGTGCAGCTGCAAGGCCAGCAGGCCTTTCATGGCTCGCTTCGACTCTTGGTTGTCCGTCACGTCGACGGTCGTGTGGCCGTTGATCTGCTGAACCAAGTGGTTGCCCTTGGCGATGATCGTGTACTCGTTCCAGTCTTCTTTCTTGATCGAGCCGAGGATCTCCTCGTCCGTGCCCGTTGTGCCGACGTCCTGCTTGCCGCCTTCGGCGTCGATCACGACCTTCTTGCCGCGCAGTGCGAGTATGCCGCGAGCCTTTTCCTCATAGAGGATGCCAATGTACTTCGTGCCCGAGTCGATGTCGGCCTGGTAGCCCGAAATCACATAGTCGCCCACGTGGCGGCTGCGGTACTGGATGCCCGAGTTGCCGCCGACGATGCGGAACTTCAGACGCAGCTCGAAGTCCGCCAACTCGCCCTTCCAGAGCAGAAAGGTGTTGCCTTTGGTCGGCTTCTCGGCAGTGGTTTGCCCCGTGATCGCGCCGTCTTTCACCGACCAAAAATCCTTGCCTTCCCAGCCGTCCAGCGATTTGCCGTCGAACAGGGAGATGAAGCCCTCGGGCGCCTCGGCCGAGGCGGTCGTAGCCAAACCGGCGAACAGTGCCGCGACGGCGGCGAACGTAAGGATGCGGCTCATGAAGTGTGCTTTCTAAAAGAGAGTTGTTGGATCGTAGGGAAAAAATCTTGGCGCAAATTGCGCAGTGCGAAGCGATCGAGGGCCGCACGCAGGTCAGGGCGTTTCCGCTTTCGACACGGTCGCGTCCGGCGCGCGGAATCGGAACCCCCGGCTTTGCGAGAAGAACTCGAGCGGATTTTCGTACACGACTTTGCGAATCAGGCTCTCGGGGTGGCCGCGGCGGCGCATCTCCAGAATCAGATCCGGAATGGCGGTCGGCTTCGATGGCCCCCAATCGCCGGCCGAGTTCGGCATCAGACGCTCCGGACCATACATCTCGATGATGTCCACTGCGCGCTGCGGCGTGCACTTGGTCACGGGATAGAGCGTCATGCCGGCCCAGAAGCCCCGGTCCAACACCTCCCGCACGGTGTGCTCCTCGACGTGGTCCACCAGCACTCGGCTGCGGTCCACCCGCGAGTCGGCGCAGAGCATGTCCAGGATCATGCGGGTGCCTTGGTACTTGTCCTCCAAGTGCGGCGTGTGAATCAGGATCTGTTGCTGATGCTCCATCGCCAAGTCGACGTGCTCCAAAAAGATCGTCGATTCATTCTTGGTGTTCTTGTTCAGCCCGATCTCGCCGATGCCCAGCACGTTGGGGCTGTCGAGGAATTCGGGGATCATCGCAATCACTTCGCGCGACAGGCTGACGTTCTCGGCCTCTTTGGCGTTGATGCAAAGCCACGTGTAGTGCTGGATGCCGTATTGAGCGGCGCGCTTGGGCTCGAATTCCGTCAATTGGCGGAAGTAGTCCCGAAAGCTCTCGACGCTGCCGCGGTCGAAGCCAGCCCAGAACGCCGGCTCGGACATGGCGACGCACCCCATCTTCGCGAGCGTCTCGTAGTCGTCGGTCGTGCGAGACACCATGTGAATATGGGGATCGATGTAATACATGGAACACTCCGGGGAAGGGGGAGTCCGTCGTTGGCGGGCGCTGACTGGAAACGGTCACCTAGCGGTTGGGCCTAGATGCCGAACTGTTCCCGCCAGCTTTCATCGTAGGTGCGAGAAAAGATCAGCTGAACCCGCTCGGCTCGCAGCGGCTCATCGGCAAGCAGCACGTCGACCGCTTCGCGCAGCAAGCTGATTCGCGGATCGCCGCTCACGTCACCCTGCGCCCGGTCCAGCCGGTCAAAGCAGGCCGCTAATTCGAGCACTCTGGCGCGAATTTCCAAGAACTCTCGGTTCAACACCTCGGGGGCGGAGAGGGTCGACATGCAAGTGACTCCGAAAAAACGCGTCGCGCGGGGATTGCGGACGTCTAGCGGGTGTGCGAATGGAACGAATCGAGTCTACCGAGTGAACGGCCGAGTTCGGCCGAGTTGGGGTGGAAGACCGTTCAGTTTCGCCTTGCCCCGTCACAAAATCAAGAAGACGCCAGTTGCTCGCCGCGCGGGTAGGTGAATCCCGCCCGATCGTGGACGCACGTTGAAGCTATAAAAGGACGCAATAAAAGAACAGGCGCCACCGCACGGCAGCGCCTGTCGAATTTCTTCCGTTTACCGACTCATGCTTGGCCGGCGGTGTCCGTTAGTTGTTGAAGGCGCCGACGCCAGCCGCGCCGGGGGCTCCCGGGGGACGACGGGGCTGGAACGACTCGGCATCGGCGGCTTCCGAGGCATTGCGTCCCAGGGAGACCTTGCGGGCCTCGGTGGTCCAGCCCATCAGCCGCAGCAACTCCATCACCGTGACCTCCTCGATGCCGTAGTCGGTTGCCGCTCGGCTCATGTTGCTGAATTCGTTGCGGTACTCCGCTTTCGATTCGGCGCCGGGTCGCTCGCCCAGGACCAGGTACTGAGTCTCGTCGGTGAGTCGCCCGACCGGGGTGCCGTCGTCGCGGACTTCGGCGTCAATGGCTGCGCCGTTGGCAAGCAAGATGTTGCGAATATATTCGCGATCCGACAGCCCGTCGTTGTTGAGGTCCATGAAGCCCGCCAAGGCGACGTGCAATTGCTGGCCGCGGCGGAAGACTTCGGAATACACCAAGTCGCCGCGGAGGATCGGGTCGCCCGTGTTGCTTTCCACGATTCTGGCCTGGGCCCGATGGTCGTCGATCACCTTGATGACCTCGATCTTCCCCTTCACCTTGGCGGTGGCCAGGTTGATGTCACCGGCTTCATACACGTTGAAGGTGGTGCGGACATTCAGATTGTCGGATTCGCCGATGTCGATCAGCACATAGTTGCCTTCGGCGTTGGCCAGCGTCACTTGGCCGTCGGGCGTCTTCGGCGGCTTAGGCTGGTTGTCCAGCAGCTTGCGTTTCTGCGATGCGACGGTGTTTTGCAGGCTCTTCACCTCTTTGTCCGCTGCGGCCACCTGAGCGACGGCCTTTTGCTGCGCCTGAGTGGCCTGCGCCGTAACCTGCTGGATCTTGGTGAAGCTCTCGGTCAGCTTGGTTTGAACCTCCGCGATTTTCGCGTTGAACTGGCCCCGCTCGGCCGCCAGCGTGTTGGCCGAGTCCTGCTGGCCTTTGATGGCAATTGCGGTTTTGCTCTGCTCTTGTTTGGTGACGTCGTCGATCTGCTTAGCCAAGTCGGTGCTCTGGGTGGTGCGAACCACCAGCTCGCTGTTCTTGGCTTGAATGGCGGCGATGATCTGGCGCGGCAGGTTCGGATAATTCAGCTCATCCGCTTTCAACCCCGCGCCATACATCTTCATGTCGCGCTCGTAGTCGTTGAAGATCGCCTGAATTTCAGGGTCGCTGGGCAACTGTTGCACGACGTTTTCGCGCGTCAGATCGCCCTTGCCGATCATGAACATCAACGCCTGCACCTTGAACAGCGCTTTGTCGCGTTCGCCCTGCGCCGCCTTGGTGGCTTCCTTGGCGTTCCGCGCCTCGGCAATCTTCTCCTCGGCGCTTGCGTAGAAAAAGTACAGCGTGACCATTAATCCAATGGTGGTCAGGGCAAGCAGAATCAACGCCACTTGCATGCCTTGGTTTTCGCGCGAAGCCATCCGATTCCTCAATGGGTGAAGCCGCTGAAGCAGTGGGAAAAGAACTTCCCGATGGGGCGATTGGCCCTTACACCTCGGAGATGGGGCGACAAACCCCGTCCCCGGTATGGGCACATCATCGAGCCCCTCTTCCTTTTTCGAGAATAGACAGCGCTATCCCGAGTGTCAACGAAAAACCGCCCTCTCCGCGTTCCCGCTGATCGTCGCAAGTCCCTACAATTCAGCATAATACGACCATCCGCTGCTCCGGCGCCGCCGCTCCCGGCCCACCACCGTACCCCTCAACCGCTCGTCCTATGGCACGTAAATCAAAGGCCTCCCCCAATCAGGGTGTGTTGGCCGGTTTCGAGGATCCCCATCCGCCGGAGAAATCGCCGCCTTCCGCCAAGCCGATGAAGACTCCGCGCACGTCTGCTCCGGCGACTGCGCTGCCGCCCGCCGCGCCTCGCGAGCTGATTCCCGTCGGCGCCGAGGGCTCCTTGCATGGCTACACCGTCTATGTCGTCGACGCGCATTCGCTGATCTATCAGGTCTTCCATGCCATGCCGGACATGAGCGGCCCGACCGGCGAACCGGTAGGGGCGGTGCACGGCTTCGCTCGCGACGTGCTCGACATCATTCAAAAACGCAACGCCGACTTCATCTTCTGTGCGTTTGATGCCTCGGGCCCCACGTTTCGCCACGACATCTACGAGGAGTACAAGGAGAACCGCGAGGAGATGCCCGACGATCTCCGCTCGCAAATGGCGAAGATCCACCACTTACTTAAGGCACTCGGCGTCGCCACGCTCCAGGCGCCCGGTTACGAGGCCGACGACATCCTCGCCATGCTGGCCGCCGAGGTCGAACGGCTCGGGGGCGACTGTTTTCTCGTGACCAGCGACAAGGACTGTCGGCAACTGATCACCAACCACGTCAAGATTTACAACATCCGCAAAAACTTGGTCTACGACGAAGTTGCCCTCGAGAAGGACTGGGGCATTCGGCCGGACCAAGTCGTCGACTTTCAGTCGCTGGTCGGCGATTCGGTGGACGATGTCCCCGGAGTGCCCCTGATCGGGCCCAAATTCGCCAAAGAGTTGTTGAATCGGTTCGAGACGCTGGAAGGCGTGTTGGACCACGCCGACGAGGTGTCGGGCGTCAAACGCAAAGAGAACCTGAAGACGTATCGCGATCAGGCGCTGATGAGTCGCGAACTGGTGCGGCTGACGCCCGACGTACCGATCGAGATCGATTGGAAGGATGGCCAAGTCGGCGGCGTCAATCGGCGCGAAGCCTTGGAGCTCTGTCGCGAGTTTGGATTTCGTCGCTTGGGCGATCGCATCGCGGACATGGCGACCGGGGCCGTCGAGGAGCAGTGGGATGGCACGTACCACCGAGTTGCCGACGACGCGCAGTTGCAGACGCTGGCCGATCGCATGGCGTCCGCGGAGCGAATTGCGCTGTTCATGTTGCTGACGGATCATCGGCCTCGTTGGGGCGAGATTGCCGGGATTGCCGTCTCGATCGCAGAGGGAGAAGGCTGGCATATCCCGTTGACCGGCGAGGAGGCCCTGGATGCGACGCATGTCTGGGCGGCGCTGCGCGGGCCATTGGGGTCGCAGGCGCCGATCGTGGGCGAGTCCATCAAGGAGCAGCTGGTGGCGCTGCAGGATGTGGATGTCGCCATTGGCGAGATTGTTTGCGATCTACAGATGGCCGACTACTTGCTCGCGCCCGGCGAGCGCAGTCACAGTCTTCACGATCTTGCGCGACGGCATCTCAATCGCACATTGCGGAGCGAGGCGGACTTGCGCGGCAGCGGCGCGGCGCAACGGCCCTGGCACGAGGTGCCTGCTGACGAACTGGCCGGTTGGGCCGCCGAACACGCCGATGCCACGTTGCGGCTATCGCGAGTGATGCTCGAGCGGCTCGACCAGGAGCAACTGCGATCGTTGTACGACGAACTGGAATTGCCGGTGCTGGAGGTGCTGGCCGCGATGGAGCATCGTGGCATTCGCATTGACGCCGAACTGCTGAAGCAGATGAGCGATGAATATGAAGTGAAGCTGGAGACGATGCGGGCTCAGATCTTTGCGCTGGTCGGCCATGAGTTCAATCTCGATTCGCCGAAGCAGCTGGCGACCGTGTTGTTCGAAGAGTTGGGGCTGCCGATTGTCAAACGCACCAAGACGGGCCCGAGCACCGACGTCGACGTCTTGGAGGAGCTCGCCAAGCAGCACGACATGCCCGCGCGAATTATCGACTATCGTCGGCTCATGAAGCTGAAGGGCACCTACCTCGATGCGCTGCCCGCGCTGGTCCATCCGCAATCGGGCCGCGTCCATACTTCGTTTCGGCAGGACGTCGCCGCCACCGGGCGCCTGAGCTCACAGGACCCCAATCTGCAGAACATCCCGATTCGCACCGAGGAGGGCCGGCGAATTCGCAAGGCGTTTCTGCCCGAGCCGGGGTGGCGGCTGATCGCGGCGGATTATTCTCAGATCGAGCTGCGCGTGCTCGCCCACTTCTGCGGCGACCTGGCGCTGCGGCAAGCGTTTATCGACGACGTCGACATCCACACGCAAGTGGCGAGCGAGGTCTACGACGTGCCACTGGATCAAGTCACCTCGGACCAGCGACGCCACGCCAAGGCGATTAACTTCGGCGTCATCTATGGGCAAACCGCGTTCGGCCTGGCCAAGTCGCTGGACATCGACAAGCGCGAGGCGGCCGAGTTTATCGAGGCCTACTTTCAACGCTACGCGTCCGTGGACGAGTTTGTGCAACGCACCTTGGATCAGTGCCGATTGCAGGGTTACGTCGAGACGATTCTGGGGCGACGACGCTTGGTCGATGGCATCCGCACCGCGGCTCGTCGCGCGGAGTCGCGCAATCGCACGCTCCCCGAGCGAATCGCAGTCAACGCCGTGATTCAGGGCTCGGCCGCCGATCTAATCAAGCTCGCGATGGTCGCCGTGCAGCGACGCCTGCGGTCGGCGGGACTGCGGTCGCAACTACTGCTGCAGATCCACGACGAGCTGGTGCTCGAGGCGCCGCCGGAAGAGGCGGAGGAGGTCGTGAGCGCCGTGCGCGAGGAGATGGTCGGCGCAGCGCAGTTGGCGGTGCCGCTGCGCGTCGACTTGCACATGGGCGACAATTGGGATGACGCGGAGGAGCTCGGATGAAAGTGATCGGAATTATCGGCGGCGTGGCGAGCGGCAAGAGCGCCGTGGCGGATCTGTTGGTCGAGTGGGGCGCTGAACGATTCGACGCCGACGCGGCCGGACACGAGGCGCTGCGGCAGCCAGCCGTCATCCATCAGCTAGTGAAACGTTGGGGCGAGGGAATCCTGGACGCCGAAGGCCAGGTTCAACGTCCGGTCGTGGCCGGCATCGTGTTTGAGCAGTCCGACGCCGGCCGCGAGCAGCTGCAATTTCTGAACTTTGTCACGCATCCCTGGATCCGAGCGGCGTTCGAGCGGCAACGGGATGGCTGCGAGGCGCCGGCGCTGCTGGTCGACGCGGCGCTGCTGTTGGAGGCGAATTGGGACCGCTGGTGTGACGAAGTGATCTTCGTGGACGCCGACGAAACGCTGCGGCGGCGGCGCGCGGAGGATCGGGGCTGGAGTGAACAGCAATGGCACGCGCGCGAGTCATCGCAATTGCCACTCGCCGAGAAACGCGCGCGGGCCACGCACAGCGTGACGAACAACGGCACGCTGGACGAGCTGCGAGCGCGTCTCGAAGCGCTGCGACCCGTGTTGGGATTGTGACGTGCTCGGCTACGCAGACGGCACAAACTGCCGATACGCTGGCGCCCAACGCGGCCACTCGTACTGACGTGCCGCTTCGCAACAGGCGATGCGCAGTTGGTCGATGATGGCGTCCTCATCCACGTCGTGAAAGACGCTGGCGAGTTGTTGAATGGTGTGCGGGATCGGCACTCGGAGGCGGCGGACATCGGGGGAGGATTCGTCGAGATCCGACAGCACGCCGACCGAGGTGTGGGCGAGCAGGCAGCCCGCGCGCAGGGCCAGCAGCGGCGACAGTCCTTGCGGCTCGAAAGTGGCGAGATGGCACGACCAGTCAGCCGCCGAATAAAGCAGTTCGCTTTGGGGGAACGACTTGCCGCCGGCATGATTGTCGACCACGACCATGCGGCACGGATGTTGGTCTGCGAGCTGGCGCAGGTTGAGGACCGATCGCATGTCGTCGCTCCCGCTGGCGTCGTCGAGCCGCACGGCGATGGCGACATTGACCGATTGGTCCTGCAACAGTTGGTTGCACAGGTGGGCGACCCGATCGAGCTGCTTGGTGGGGCAGGCCCGCGTCATCAGCGCAAACAGGCGACGGCAATGCCGCAGTCCATTCCGGCTGCAAAATACATCGCGCTGACGTTTCTTCCAGCTGGCCAGTTCGTGCGCAGTCGTCGGCACGTCGGGCCGCTCGTCGATCGGCAACGGCAGCAGCTGGACCTTCCCGTGGATCGTGTCCCAGACTTCGGGCTCGTATTTTCGCAGGTAGTCGCGGTACCAACGGGTCGGCACAATCGCCGTGGTGGCGCGGCGCAGGCAAAACAAGGCGGCTTGTCGCTCGAGCGTATTGGGCGGGGGAAGGCGATCGACAATCGCCACCAGCTGTCGAGGCAGTTGGCTTGGCGAGACGTGCTCCAGCGCGTTGAACTCCGTCTCCAACGTGAAGACCACGACCTTGGGGCTTGCGGCAAAAGCCAAAGCGCGCTCTTGGCTCGTGTCCCGGCAGACTTCGCCGCCGGTCCAACGCGCTAGCCGCGGGGCAACGTAGGAAAGGCCCGTTTGAAAACTTTCGGACCCCTGAAACACCAACACGCGATGCTTGTCGCCCCGGGGGGCGAGCGAGGGGCCGAGCGTTTGACCGGTCATCATCATGGCTGGACTCCGGATGGCAAAATCGCGGGCGTCGGGAGCGACGACAGCTGTTCCTCCGCCGCAGCCCCTTCTTTAACCGATGGCTTCGCTTTGACAAACAGTGCCACAATCGGCAGTATTGTGGCGTGGCACGCCAAAGCACCGTTGGCCGTGCTTCCATGCCTCCGGAGGTTTGCCGATGACGCCGGCCAATACGCAGCAGCGCGACCGCGAGGTGGCGCTGATCACCTGGCTCCACTTTGCCGAGGGGAAGCCGTACGAGCAGATTGCGGACCAGCTGTCGATCTCGCCTCGCACGGTCTCGCGCCGCTTGGAGGAGGCCAAGTCGCGCGGCTGGGTGGTCGCCAAGCCTGTGCTGAACATCCCCGAGCAGCATTTGCCACGCTCGATCACGCGACCCGCGCCGGAAGAACTGAGGCGGCTGGTGGACGCGTGGAATCCCGGCGCCGAGGTGCAGGTGTATGTCGTGGAGGGAGACCAACACGCGTACTGCCATGAGGCGGCGAATTTGCTGATGCCCTGGCTGATGGCCGCCATGAAAGTGGGAGTCTCGTGGGGGCGCACGCTCAACGGTGTGATCGGAGCCGTTTGTGAGGAGGATCAGGCGCCCTCGTTGCACGCGGCGTGGTTCGAGACACTGCCGCTCTGCCCGGAGCCATTGATTTTGCAACGCAACGAACAGTCGCTGGAGCTCTCTTCCACGCAGTTGGCAGCGAAGCTCGGCCAGCTTGTCCAGCGAACCTCGAACTCGGGGCATCAGCTGCGGTTGTCGGGTGTCCCCGCCTACCTGCCGAGACGAATGCGCGATGCGATGCAGATGGAGGGACGCGATTTCTTTTCAGGCCTCTCCCGTGACTATTGCCGATTGTTCGTCGAGGACACGGACGGCCGTCCTCGTGTGGACTCGGCCGATGTGATGCTCACCGGCTGTGGCGAACTCTCCGACACGCGTGAGTTGACAGGCACCTTCATTCGGGAGCGCCTCGCCAACGAGGGTGGCGATCTTTCCGAAGCTCGGCTGCGTCGCTGTGTGTTGGGAGACATCAGCGGCATTTTGTTGCCGCGCGAGACAATCTCGAAGGCCGATCGGCAACTGGTGGATTCGCTGAACGCAGGCTGGTTGGGGGTGACCCAGCGGCAATTGCAGGACTGCCATCGGCGGCACTACGAGGCCAAATCCGCAGGCGTGGTCCTGCTGACGCTCGGCGCGGGCAAGGCGCGCGTCGTGCAACAGGGAATACGGATGGGCATGGTGAGTCGCATCATCACCGACCGGCAGTGCGCTGACGCCATGTTGGCATTGGCATCCACCGACTCGCGCCGTCGCCGCTCGCCCAAGTGACTCGCCACTTTTTTTAACGCAGCATCCCGCAAGGAGGTCCTTTCCGGCGACGTTCGTGTCCCATAAGGGCGGCTTGGATTCCCCAACGCATCCAAGGGGCGATATGCGAACCGGGCGAGGAACGAGAGCCCTGGACTTTGGAGGACGAAGGCGTACGATTATCCACGCATTCGGAGGTCCGGGGATGCTGCGCACTTTCGGGGGGCACACACGTACTCCCGCGTTGTCGACCTGTTTGCGAGGCGGAAGCGAACTGGTTTTAGGGGTCGGATCGGTTGGTAGCCCAAATATCCCCGTTCACGTAATCGAGCATGGGGGAAAGATGCGAAGGCAGAGCGTCTGTCGCCAGCCTCGAACATGCATTTGTCACCTTTACAGAAACCATGGAAGATCTCTGGCACAACCACTCGGGTTTTGATTAGGTTATTAGGAGCGGAGGTGTACTGGCCCCTTAGAGAAGGCTGAAACGCACAACCTTCCTCCTGCCCAAAAATTGATGGCCTAAGCCGCCTCCGCCCTCATCTGATTTTCACCTGCCTCAACTAGATGCCCTCGGTTTTGTTGCCGATTGGCTGACGTTTGCTCGCCGATTTGACGTTCTTTAATAGGTGAGCGGACCAAAAGCGATCCGCAACGACAAGCAGCCGGATGACCTTCCCTCAATGATCCTCTCGTAGATGATCGGCTCCGCCCATCGTCTCGGAGATAATCGTCCCTCGGAGATTCGTCCCTCGCTTACGCCTCGGGTTGCCTTCGCTCGCTGACATTGCTTTTCACGAATCCTTCCCTCGCTTGTTGAAGATTGCCGGACTCGGTGTTTTGCCTCGGTGTTTTTCAACGGCCGAAAAATTGGCTCCTCTTTTACTCAACCTTTTCACCCCAATCGCGAATACCGTCCGGCCTTTGACCGGCAAACGACTGTGTGGGTGTTGAGCCGCGAGGAGCGGCCAAGCTGGTCCAAATTGCTTCTCTGTCTTCCTGCCTTCACGCCTACTCCCTTATCGATCTAATCCCCGATTGCCAACGCGCCGGCGCTTTGCTTGCGGACGATTTTGTCGTTCCGGCCCAGCCGCAATTCGGGGGTCTCGTTTCAAGGAACGTCCCGATGTCCCAACAGTCCAATCACCGCGGCTCTTCGCGGCCGGGTGTTGCGCGCCGCAAAGTGTCCACAAGCGACGGGGGCAACGCCGCGTCCTCCAGAAACGGCCAACGCGATCGCAAGTACGAAGACTTCGACTCGATTGAGCCGCTGTCGCTGGCTGAGGAGATGGTGGAGGCCGAGGACCGCCAGCGTCGCGAAGGCAAGACGGACGAGCTGGATCAGAAGTATCAGCAGTTGAAGGAGGGAGCGGCCGAGCCTCAGATCGCCCGCCTGCAGGCGCTGAGCATGGCGGAGCTGATCGACGAGGCGCGTCGCGAGCATATTCCCGATTTCGACGGCATGCCCCGGCAGGACCTGATCTTCGCGATCCTCAAGGAACGCGTGAGGGCCGAGGGGTTGATGTACGGCGAGGGCACGCTGGAGATTCTGCCCGACGGCTTCGGGTTTTTGCGCAGCCCCGAATATCACTACGTGTCTTGCCCCGATGACATCTATGTGTCGCCAAGCCAGATTCGACGCTTCGGTCTGCAGACCGGCGCGACGGTCTCGGGACGCATTCGGCCGCCGAAGGACACCGAGAAATACTTTGCGCTGCTGCGCGTCGAGGCGATCAATCACCAGGACCCGAACTTGATGCAGGAGCGTGTTCAGTTCGACAACCTGACGCCGCTGCATCCTTGCGATCGAATTGTGATGGAGCACGACGAGCGGGAGTTGTCGACGCGAGTGGTCGATCTCGTGACGCCCGTCGGCTTCGGGCAACGCGGCTTGATCGTCAGCCCTCCCCGGGCCGGCAAAACGATCCTGCTGCAGAAAATCGCCCGCGCCGTGCTCACCAACTACCCCGACGCCTACGTCATGATGTTGTTGATTGACGAGCGGCCCGAGGAAGTCACGGACATGGAACGCGAGGTGCGTGGACCGAAGTGCGAGGTCGTCAGCTCGACCTTCGACGAGCCGCCGTCCCGCCATGTGCAAGTGGCGCAGATGGTGCTTGAAAAGGCCAAGCGGATGGTCGAGTACGGCACCGATGTCGTCATCATGCTCGATTCGATCACGCGGCTCGCTCGCGCTTGGAATTCCGAGTGCCAGCCGTCCGGCAAGCTGCTGACCGGCGGACTCGACGCCAACGCGATGCAGCAACCCAAGCGTTTCTTTGGCTCCGCCCGCAAGGTCGAGGAGGGCGGCTCGCTCACCGTGCTCGCCACGGCGCTGGTCGACACCGGCAGCAAGATGGACGACGTGATCTTCGAAGAGTTCAAGGGCACCGGCAATCTCGAGATCATGCTGGACCGCGGACTCGTCGAGCGGCGGATCTACCCCGCCATCGACATCAATCGCAGCGGCACGCGACGGGAAGAGATCCTGATGGATCCCGAAGAGTATCGCCGAGTCTGCGTGCTGCGCCGGGCGCTGCACGGCATGAACTCGCCCGATGCGATGGAAAAGCTCGTTGGACTGTTGGAGAAGTCGAAATCCAACGGCGAGTTTCTGATGACGATGAACCTGTAGACGCGGCTCACCAATGAGAATCTTGAAGGGCGAGTTGGAGCCGGTCGACGGCGACTACATCATCGTCGTCTCGAAGTACAACCACATGATCACGGACCGGCTGCTCGAAGGCGCTCTGGCGACGCTCGCCGAGCACGGCGTGGCCGACTCGCAGATTGTCGTGGCGCATGTGCCGGGAGCGTGGGAGCTGCCCGTTGTCGCGGCGAGGTTCGCCGCTCGGGGAGCCGCCGCCATCATCTGCCTCGGCGCCGTGATCAAGGGCGAGACGACGCACGACCAGCACATCAACCGCCAAGTCAGCCACAGCCTTGGCGAGCTCATGATGCAGACGGGAGTGCCCGTCGCGTTCGGGCTGCTCACCTGCAATTCCCTCGAGCAGGCGATGAACCGCGCGGGCGGCCGAGTCGGCAACAAGGGCAACGAGTGCGCTTTGGCGGCGCTCGAGATGGCTCATCTGATGGGGCAGTTGCCCGGATAGCCGCTGGGCGAGTATGCCGGGGAGCCTTGTGGCGCCCGCGTCGATTACAATGGCCGCACGATTTCTCGACTTGCCGCCATTGCCTCGAGTTCGCTCATGCTCGCCACCCGCCCTCGGTTTGTTGCTCTCGTCATCCTCTCCGTCGTGCTGGCCTTGCCCGGACTCGGCGCCGCCCAGCCGGCGGTCGAGATTCCCCGTGTGCTGGATGAACAGCTCGAGCTGGTGCTCGCCGCCGACTCGTCCCAAATCGTGCAGCCGATCGGCGTCGACTTTCTGCCCGACGGCCGGCTGCTGGCGATCGAGAGCCACACGCACTTTCCGCCCGACAACTACGCTGGCCTGCCACACGATCGCGTGCTCGCCATGCGCGATACGACGGGCGATGGCCGGCTCGATGAGGTTGCGACCTACTTCGAAGGCACTCGGCACACGATGGACATCGCCGTCCACTTCGATGGCTCGGTGTACCTGGCCACGCGGAACGAGATCCTTCGCCTTCGCGACGAAGATGGCGATGGCCGCGCCGAGCAGCGACAGCGGATCGCCTTTCTCGACACCAAGGGCAGCTATCCGCACAACGGCCTGTCCGGATTATGTTTTGACTTTGACGGCAATCTGTACTTCGGCATGGGAGAGAACCTGGGAGTTGCCTATCGTTTGGTTGGCAGCGACGGGACGGTGATTGCCGACGAGGCGGAAGGCGGCAACGTGTTTTGGTGCGCGGCCGATGGCGCCAAATTGCGGCGAGTGGCGACGGGGTTCTGGAATCCGTTTGGCGTTTGCCGGGATCCGTTCGGCAACTTGTTTGCGATCGACAACGACCCCTCGGCCAACGGCTGCCGGTTGTTGCACGTGATTGAGGGAGGCAACTACGGCTACCACTATCGCTATGGCCGCTCCGGCTTGCATCCGTTCATTGCATGGCGAGGCGAGCTGCCGGGCACGCTGCCGATGATCTGCCCGACGGGCGAGGCGCCGTGCGAGTTGATCTGTTATCACGGGAGCGGGTTGCCCGCGAAGTATCGCAATCTCTTGATGTCCGCTTGTTGGAGCGAGCATCAGATTCAGCTCTATCGGCTGATTCCCTCCGGCGCCTCGTTTCGCGCCGATCGCGATGTGTTGGTGCAGGGCGGCGAGGACTTTCGGCCGGTCGGCATTGCCTTGGCGGCCGACGGCTCGCTTTGGATTAGCGACTGGGTCAAGCGTGACTACAAGTTGCACGGGCACGGCCGCATCTGGCAGCTGCGTCAACGCAATCGCGCTGCTCGCCCGGCCGAAGCGGACTCGGCGGATCGCCTGCGATGGAGCTCCGATCGATCGCAGCGCGAGGCGGCGGCGCGCGAAATGGTGGCGTCCGGCGATGTTGCGGCGCTCCGGCTGCGTCTGAAATCGGCTGATCCGTTTGTCGCGGCGAGTGCCATCGAGGCGCTTGGGGCGATCCCCGCCGGACGCGATCCGCTGCGCGATCTGGCGACCGGAGCGGAGACGCTGGCCGACGCGGCCGGCGGCCTCCGCGCGTTGGCCATTCGACGCCTGCTGCAGCCGCCGCCCAACATCGAGCCTGCAAAATCGCTCGACTTGTCGAACGCGGTGATGCAAGCGTCCGTGCCGCCGCTGGTGCGGCTGGCGGCAACGGGCACACTCACGGCGCCGGCTCACGCGGACGAGGCGTTGGCCTTGCTCGCCGGCAGCGATCCGTTTCTGCGCAGCGCCGCGATCGCACAACTCGCCGCTCATCCCCGGTTGCTGTCCGCGATGCCCGAGTCGCATGCGTCGGCCGCCGTCCGTGTGCAGCTGATGCTCGCCAAACGACGGGCCGGCGCCGATCCGTCACAAGTTCTGCCCTCGGCGCTGGAGGATGAGGACGCCGACGTCGCCTTCATGGCTCTGAAGTGGATCGCTGACGAGAGGCTGTCAGCATTCCGGCCGCAGGTGGACGCGATGTTGGCGCGCCCGACCCTGACCACGAGCTTGTTCTTGGCGGCCGCCACCGCAGTCGATCGGCTGGAAGGGCGGTCGGGCGACGAGACGCAGGTGATGTCCCGGCTGATCCCCAAGCTGGCTGGCCCGGACGTGCCTGCCGCGTCCAAGGTGATGATTCTGCGGGGCATCCCCGCGCCCGGGGAGATGCGCCGGGCCGGCAAAGCGGAAGTGCCCGAGGCGACCTTGCGCGAGCTGCTGAAGTCGGACGACGCTTCGCTGTTGCGAGAGGCTGTCCGGTTTCTGGCCTCAGGCGCCAGTCGCGCTCAAGCGGAGACCCTGGCCGACTTGGCCGACGATAAAACGCAAGACATCAACCTGCGCCGCGACGCGGTGCTCGGCGTCGCTCGACATGCCGACGCCTTGCGCCCTCGCTTGATGCGTTGGTGGAGCAGCGATAGCGGACTGCATCGAGAGGTGTTGCAGGCACTCGCCGGATCGCCGCTGGAGGCAGGGCAGCTGGAGCAGCTGCGACGCTCCGCGCCCGCCGGATTGGATGATCTCGAGCAATCGCTGCTGCGGCTGGCGCAACAGCCGGTGCGAGTCGCCTCGCTGAACGAGGACATCCAGCGTTGGGGCGAGATCGCGAAGCGGGGGGGCGACGCCGAGGCGGGACGACGTGTGTTCCTGCACCCGCGGCTCGCCAAGTGCAGCAGTTGTCATCAGATCGACGGACGAGGCGCGATGGTTGGCCCCGACCTGAGCCAGATTCGCCGCCAGAGCGACGTGGGGCAGGTGCTGGAGTCGATCATCCGCCCGAACAAAAACGTGGCTCCGCACTACACGGCGTGGAGAATCGTCACTGACGATGGCGAGGTCCGCACCGGCTTTCTCGTGTTCCAGACCGAGCAAGACCAGACGTTTCTGGACGACCAGGGCCGGCAGCTGACGCTGAAGAACGAGGAAATCGAGTCAGCCGAGCCTCTGGAGAGCTCGATCATGCCCACCGGCTT
The DNA here is from genome assembly GCA_020426845.1 of Planctomycetales bacterium. Taxonomy (GTDB): domain Bacteria; phylum Planctomycetota; class Planctomycetia; order Pirellulales; family Pirellulaceae; genus JAGQPF01. The sequence continues at coordinate 4,324 of JAGQPF010000068.1, read as the reverse complement.
GCTGGGCCTGCTGACCGACCAAGAAGTGCGCGACCTGCTGGCGTATTTGTTCTCGGAAAAATAACCCCCGAAAAATAACCCCCAGATGCTCGAGGGGGTTCCTGTGCGAATCGGCACTTCCCCGATACAATGCAACACACGCGTTCCGCACTTGCGGAATCCCTCCTTTCTTGGCTGTGCCACCACGGCCAAACCATTGCCCGGGCGTCCTGTCAGCGAGGGCGACGCCTCCACTGGCTGGCTCCACTCCTGTCGGGCCTGGCTCGCCAAGTTCCCGCCCTCCTCGCACACTCCAAGGACCGGATTCTCCGGACAACGCTCCGATGCCTCGCCGCAGTCGAGCACGCGAAGTGGCGCTTCAGGTGCTCTATCAGATTGACCTTCAGCCAGACAGCAATCTCGAAGATCTGGACCGCTTCGTCAGGGAGCGACTCCACGAGCACCGCGACTCGGTGGAGTTTTGCCGGTCGCTGATCCAGGGAGTGCGCCGCAACCGCGCCGAACTGGATCAGATGATTGAGGAGATCGCCGAGCACTGGTCGATTGCCCGGATGGCCGCGACGGACCGCAACGTGTTGCGAATCGGCGCATTTGAGTTGGTTTATACTCAGATCCCCGGGCAGGTTGTGATCAACGAGGCGGTGGAGCTCGCCCGCCGTTTCGGAACGAGACAGTCCGGCCCGTTTGTCAATGGACTGTTGGACCGCGTGCTCAAGCAGACCAAATCGAGTTGAGCCGCGACGGGCAGCGACGGGCAGTGAATGGATTGAGGCGTTTGGGCTGCGCGGGTGAATTGGAAATTGGCTCGCGGACGAGCGAGCGACGGACAGGAGTGCGACGAATGAGTCTATTTGGCCGATTTCGCGGGAAGGGCAAGGACGAGCAGGCAGGCGCGGCAGATGAGCCGGCTGCGGGCGCACCGGAGGCGTCGTCCGCCACGCCGGCGGCGCCGCCCGAGAAGAAAGGGTTGTTCGCGGGGCTGCGCAACGCGCTGCGCAAGACCGCCAGCGTGCTCCGCACCGACATTCGCGATCTGTTCGGCGCCGAGGGACGGCTGCTGGACGATGATCTGCTCCGCGACGTGTTTGGCGCACTGATTAAAACCGACATGGGCGTCGCGCCCGCGACGGAGATTCGCGAGAGCCTCAAGAAGGAGTTTCGCGGCCGGAAGGTGAAGCTTGAGGACGTGATGCAGGTCGTCAAGGCGAAGTTCGCCGAGATGATGCAGCAGGAGCACGGCGAGTTGATTCGCGCCGAGTCCGGGCCGACGGTCGTGATGGTGGTCGGTGTCAACGGGTCGGGCAAGACCACGAGCATCGCCAAGCTCGCCAATCACTTTCACCACGAGCTCGGCCTGCGTGTCGTGCTGGGCGCCGCGGACACCTTTCGAGCGGCGGCGGTTGAGCAGCTGACCATTTGGGCGGAGCGAATCGGCGTCGACATCGTCAAGGGGCAACAGGGCGGAGACCCGGCCAGCGTTGCCTATAAGGCCGTCGAGCGAGCGGTGGAGACCAATGCCGACATCTGCATTGTCGACACCGCGGGCCGACTGCAAAGTCAGGTGAACCTGATGAATCAGCTCACCAAGATTCGTCGTGTGATGACCAAGTTGATTCCGGACGCGCCCCACGAGGTGCTGTTGGTGATCGACGCCACTGCCGGCCAAAACGGCATCAGCCAGGCCAAGGGGTTCTCGGAGGCCGTGCAATGTACGGGCATTGTCCTCTCCAAGCTGGATGGATCGGCCAAAGGCGGGGTCGTGATCCCGATCCGCCAGCAATTCGATCTCCCGGTCAAGTTCGTCGGCGAAGGCGAGAAGGAAGCCGACCTGTCGGCCTTCGACCCGGCTCGGTTCGTCGATGCGCTATTTGACGAATGATCCGAGTGCTCACGCGCGTTGGCTTTTGAGGGCTAGACGGCCGTTAGGACGGCGAGGTTCGTTGCAATCGATTGCACCTTCGCCGCCGCCCGCTGTTTGCGATCTGGTTCCGTACTTGGTTTCGCATTCGTTCCTTAAATCTGTTCCGAATCTGCGGGCGCACCCTGTCGTTCTCGTCACTTGCTGCAAAGATGTGACACAGCGAACCGCACCTTCTTGAGAATCCGAAGAACCTCTTCCAACGCCCCGGCAAGGAGAGGATTTGCACGATTTCGAGCTGCTTGAGTGCGCTGCGACGATCGCTCGCCCCGATGAGTAGAGCGATAACGGATTGCCGAGATCACAGCAGAAGTCTGGCTTCAGTGCCAACGCAGTTGGGCGGCGAGCTGACTTCGTGCAACATGAAATTCCCATGGAACGGGGTGTAGGAATGAGATTTCGATTCACGCTGGCGGCCTTGGTCGCCTGCTCTGCCTGCGTGGCGCATGCACAAGCGCCGCTGCAGGTTCGGTTGGCGAGCAAGTCGACGCCAGCCATCGCGACGAGCCCGATTGCCGTCGCTCGGTGGCAGGACACGGTGGTGCCTCCCGAGCCCGATTTGAGCGCGCCCACAGAGCATGCTTTCCCTCCGCTAGGCGAAGACTCCGCGCTGGCGCCTTTGCCGCTCCATCCCGAACCGACGGCTCCGATCGCTCCCGTCGCTCCGATCGCTCCCATTGATGTGGCGCCTGCGGAGCTCGATCGCATCGAGCCGCTGGCGATTCCCGGCGATCGCGAATATGTCGAGTCGAACTGTCCATGCGGCGAGCCGAGTTGTGGCGCCAATCTGCCGGCGCTCGATTCGTGCTGTCCGATGCCGGCCTGCAACACTTGTGTCACTTGCCCGCCACGACGTCGCTGGTACGAGCTGTTGGACTGTGTTGGTCAGACCACCGGCGCCACGCTTGGGGAAGTGTTGCCCGACCATTCCTGTGGCTGTTGCACCGACCCGTGGCGGCTGTTGCCGCCATTGGGAGCGTGCGGCGATATCCTCGCTTACGGCTGGGCCAACGGCGGCTCGTTGAGCAACGCGCTCGGCGCCGGATTTAGCGGCCCGGTGGGCTTTGCGGACCGCAACGGCCTGACGCTCAATCAGCTCTACGCCGTGTTGGAGCGTCCGCTGAACACCAACATGGGCTGGGACATTGGCGGCCGTGTCGATGTGCTGTGGGGCAGCGACTACATCTTTACCGAGTCCGCCGGTCTGGAACGCCGCCCCGGCGGCGCAGCTCATTGGAATGGCCACGCCGACTATGGCGTCGCGCTGCCGCAGGCGTACCTGGAAGTCGGTGTCGACGACCTGCGCATGAAGCTCGGCCACTTCTATACGCTGATTGGCTACGAGTCGGTGATGGCGCCGCAAAACTTCTTTTACTCGCATGCGTACACCATGATGTACGGCGAGCCATTCACCCATACCGGCATGTTGCTGAGCTATGACCTGGACGACGAAATTGCCGTGCACGGCGGTTTGGTCAACGGTTGGGATCGCTTGGACGGCGCGTCGGACCACTTGAGCTTCCTGGGCGGCGTCAACTACGCGCCGATCCACGGGATCTACGACATCGCGTTCTCGATCGTCACCGGTCATGAGCCGACCGTGAATGGGTTGAACCAGTCAGCTCGCACGCTCTACAGTTTGATCTTCAATCTGAACCTGAGCGACAATTTGAACTATGTGTTGCAGCACGACCACGGCTGGCAAGACGCGTACTTCACCGCCACGGGCCAAGACGCCGAGTGGTATGGCATCAATCAGTACTTGTTCTACGACCTGAACAATAGCTGGACGTTTGGCACCCGGATGGAGTGGTTCCGCGATGACGACGGCGCTCGCGTGACGGGCAACCGTCCCGGCAACCCTTACGCGGGCGGCTCGCCCGGCAACTTTTACGAGTGGGCGCTGGGGCTGAACTATCGATCCAGCAACAACCTGCTGGTTCGCCCCGAGTGCCGTTGGGACTGGTACGACGGCAACGGCACGCGGCCGTTCGACTTCAATCGTCGGTCGGGCCAGTTCACGGCCGGATTGGATTTGATTCTGCAGTTCTAGCAGTTGTCGTTCAACGCCTCCGAATCGTTGGGGGCCATCGGTACAGCCTTGATCGTGGGGAACATCGCTGTGCCGATGGCCTGCCTGTCGGTTTTTCTTCCCGGGAACCCGACGCGATGCCGGAGTCGCGCGCGGCGCGCCCAAGTCCCGCAAGGGACGGCAGACGGTAGCCACGGGCGCGAGCCGGCGTAAGCCCGTGGAATTGCGTCGCGGACGCGCGTTCGCATTCGCGCATCACAAGCGCAAAAGCCCCGGAGGGGCGACAGACGGTAGCCACGGGCGCGAGCCCGTGGAATTGCGTCACGGACGCGCGTTCGCATTCGCGCATCACAAGCGCAAAAGCCCCGGAGGGG
>JAGQPF010000616.1 GCA_020426845.1 Planctomycetales bacterium | reverse complement strand
GTCGCGGGCGGTGGCCATGGCGACCGCTTCAGCGCCGTCTTCGGCCACGTCAATTTTGGTGAGGATGTCGCTCAGCAATTCGAGCGTGACTTCGCGATCGATAGGTTCGTCTTCGACCAACAGGGTTCGCCCGCCGACGGTGCGATGGACCAAGGCCGTCTCATGCGACTCGAGTACGTTGCCAGATGAAGTTGGCGCTGGCGCGCCTTTCTTGAGGCGCGCCGTAAACCAGAAGGTGCTGCCGACATCGGCCACCAAATCCATCGGAGCGTCTGGCTCCCGGGCCATTGCTGCAGGCGCGGCCGACTGATCCTGTCCCCGTTTGGTGGACGCCATGCGCCTGGATCTCTAGGCTAATCCTGAGACGGGACTGGTCGGCATTGCCTTCGGACTAAGCGTGTCAGGGAAACAGGCTGACTGCGTCTGGCTGCCCCTCACTTCCCCATTCCTAAGCGTCCGCTTTTCCAACTGGGCAATTTCCATTTGGGTTCGGGAGGGTGAGTTCGCCGGACTGGGAAGCAGCCATTCAGGGTGAGCGGGGGTCCAAGGGCTGCTTCCAGTAGCATTGCTGACCGAATTGGCCTCCAGGTTCAATGACCGCAGTGAAACCTGCCGGCTTAGAGCCTCAGCACTAAGGCGATTCAACATGTTGATACCACGATGCCTTTTCTCTACATCGCAGCTGAGCGGTCTGGTGAACATCAGGATCATCAATGCTTCGGCGTTGACACGCCTTACGCAATCTGTATATTGAAATCTCCAGCCACCACAGGAGAAACCTATGAACGGAATTGATTTTGACGGTCTGGACGTTTTTCAGCCTGTCGACTCACTCAGCAAAGTTGGTAACGCCTCGCTGGCGTTGCACCATCACGCGGCACCCGCACGTAATCCGTGGGATCCCGAAGAAGAGATGGACGAAGAATAATCGACCGTAGCCTTCCTGACGCGTATCCGGACTTGACCCTTCAAGCCTGAATTCGGGTTTTCCATTTCTGGTGGTGCTCGTATGTCGTTGACCAATGCCGTAGAGACGGAGCTGACCTCCGATGGCCGCTTCGGTGATTGGCGGCTAATTCTGGGTCATGTCTACTCCCACTACACGTCAGGGCTGGACGCTCTCGGTAATTCGGTGCCGTGTGCCGCCCGCGTTCGTTGCAAGCTGGCGGAAGAAGGATCGGCCCGAGTCGTCGAAGAACTCGGCGATCCTGGAGTGCGCATTGCTCTCAATCGCATGCTGGAGCTCCACAAGGCGGGGAAGAGAGAGTTGGCATTCGAGCTTCTGCCGGTCCTTGATGCTGTCGAATCCAACTTGCAAGAGGTTCGCAGGCTACGCTTCGTTGGATCGAATTTGACGGGGCTCGGTGCCAACATTGAAGTTTGGACGTCCGATCGGAGCGGGCCGGCCGACGAGATATTCAATTCGGCATTCAATAAGGAGATCGCCTCAAGCGTTTCTGACGAAGCGGTCGCCCTCTGTGACCCCTCACCGGCGATGTTGTCCACCCTTCAGCGCGGGCTTAATCTTCTGATCTCGCTGGTACCAAGGCTCGCAGTTGGAATGTTGGCTCATGTGCGGATGGTCGCCGTCATTGACGTGGCAGACGTTTCCCACCGGTTCGGACGTGTCAGGTATAACATGTGCCAGAACGTCTCAACTCACGCAATCCCAGGAACGATCTTCTTATCGCCCACACCTCTTGAGAACGAATGGAGGGCGGCCGAAGCGCTCTTGCATGAGGCAATGCACAAGCGGCTGTCTGATCTGGTGCTTACCAAGTCCATCTTCCGCACAGGCTTCTCCTCAGCAGATTCACCGACAG
>JAGQPF010000615.1 GCA_020426845.1 Planctomycetales bacterium | reverse complement strand
GCGGATCGCGCTTCACTGCCAATGGCGGCGGCGCATGTCCGACTCATGCACAATCCCCTCATGGCCCGACTCTTCCCCAGCGATATCGACGCGATCGGTTCGAGTGCTCCGCTGGAAGCGGCGACGGCGCTGCGGCTGCGTGATGAACTGCCTGACGACTGGTGGTTGATCAACGGCCGCCACTGGACTCTGCCCGCGGGACGCGCGATTGGTCAGGGCGAGGAATACGTCAAGCACTACGGGCTGCACCGCAATTCGGTGAGCCAGCAGATGGGGCGCAGCCGGCATGCGGTGATGTCGAAGACAGCGAAAAGAGCCGAAGTAGTTGCCAGCGAAAGTGGATCCAGCGACGCGTTCCGACTGGCAAGGCGCGCAAATGACGCCTCCGATCGCGAAGATTAGTCTGATTGATGAATTTCCCGCCTACCTTTACCGCGCGCTCGCAACGACCTGCGCCGGCCGTTGGCCGGCCCTCCCTACCCCGCTATCGCGGGGCCCCGTCGGGCGCCCGGGCGGGCGCGCTGTCGGCCGTCGCGGCGTTGAAGTTTAAGCGCAGATTGAGAGCTACCGGTTGGTCTTCATAGTGCGATTTCTGCCTGTCGCTTTGCCGGGGTCTGACGATCCTTCCATCGCCATCCGGTGTCCGGGGCAACGCCCGCTTCGAACCAGAAGCTCACACCCGTTCATTGACCATGTCGCGACACCATGCCCCGGAGGCATTGGCTCGGCGCTCAGCAAATCCGCATTAACCGTACTTTTTCCAAGATCTTCTAGCCCGGCCGACAATGGATAGGCCGCCACCGTTTGGCTCGACCAAGCACGGCGCAAGATCTCGGCCTCCCGTGATCTGCCAACGGCCATCTGCGGCGAGACATACGCTGCGAATCGATATCTCAGTATCAGACATGCACAAAGCGAACTGCCGGCTTCCGAGTTGGACCAACGTGTCGCCAGTATCAACCAGGACCAGATCACCGTCGCTCAGCTCAGGCTCCATGCTGTCGCCTCGAACCCGCACGAGGCGCCCTCGGTCGGGGGGAAAGCCCAGTGCGTCGAAATAGCTGCGCTTGAAAGCTAGCGAATCGACGAACTGCTCGAATTCAATCTTCCCGGCCTGATTCTTCGGTCGAATCCAGTGCCGATCTAGGAGCACATAGTCCGCGTTGTCCCGCAGTCGCGCTGTTGCTTGTGATTTAGCACGCTTGACGAACTGCCACGCTTGTTCGGCGCCAGGTTGGCTCAACATGTTGGCCAAAGCGTTGGTTGCCTGGGACACCGGGTCCTCGTTGGCCGCGAGCTGCTGCTCACCTTCGCCGGTGAGCAGCCAAGCCGGATTCCATCCGAGGCGTGCGATCGCGTGCACAATCTCAGCGCTAGGTTTGCGTTCGTCGCTCTCGTAATGCTGAAGCGTGCGCAGACCAACGCTCAAACGCTTCGCGAATGACTTCTGCGGTTCATTCCCGCGCATGAACTTCAGTCGTTGGCCTAGTGAATTCGGCATCTGCTTGCGACTCGCCTCTGCGTAGCTGGCAACCTAGCTTGAAGCGTGGGCATGAGCAAACGTCCTTTCAATCCCAACGGACGGCTGCCGCATGGCCTCTTCTTTCATTTGTTGTTGTACGATGTACCGCACGCACGTGCGTGCGTGTTAGACTAGCGCCACACGGCTGGCATGCAGCCATCAGGGGAGGATCAAGATGAGATTTACGGCCATCGACTTCGAAACTGCAAATTCAAATCGCAACTCGATCTGCGCAGTCGGACTAGTCATTGTCGAAGACGGCGAGATAGAAAGCATCACAAGCGAATTAATCCAACCTGCGCCGCTCGTTTTCCACCCGCGCAATGTCGCCCTTCACGGAATCGCTGCGCGTGATGTCTGCGACTCTCCTACGTTTGCAAGAGCATGGAAATCGCTGCGTGCCAGGATTCATGGCCCACTAGTGACGCACAATGCCGCTTTCGACATGAGCGCAATGCGCCAAGCGCTCGACGAAGCCGGCATCCGGCATCCGGAGCTTGATTTTCTGTGCACGCTCGCAGTCTCGAAACGCGTGGATCCACACTTTCCCAGGCACAGTCTTGACTTTGTCGCCCGCAAGCGCGGCATCGTTTTTCAGCATCACAATGCGGCTGATGATGCGCGGGCGTGTGCCCTCGTCGCGCTATCAGCAGCTAAGCAGGTCGGAGCTACATCGATTTCTGAACTGGCCGACAAATGTGGACTGCGCGTTGGCCGAGTTTCTCCAGATGGTTACGTGCCCTGCGGCGTGTTGGACAAGTTCGACACGACTCCCCTGCCCTACCCGGCGACCCAGTTGGTGGAACCACGCATGCGCACAACAAGAGCGCCCTTCCCCGCCGGCACCAAATTTGCGTTCACCGGCGAATTGGACTCAATGACGCGGACGGATGCAGAACGAGCCGTTGAATGCCGAGGTGGCATTTGCCACCAACACATCAAGCAGGACACCACGATTCTCGTCATCGGCGATGGAGGGTATGTTGCCTACGGACTGGGTCATAAGAGCGGGAAACTGAAGAGGGTCGAGACACTCAAAGAGAAGGGACATCCGATTTCGGTCATCTCCGAAACCGTGTTTCTGTCGATGCTCGCGTAATTTTGATGGTTGGCCGCCCTCATTGCCACGGAAGAAATCGGAGTACGCACTGCGACGACGTCGACCGCCCATCCGATGATGTTCACCACCACTCGCCGTGGTGCAACGGATTGTTGGACTACAGGGTGACGAAGTTTTGGTGGTGTCGTTTGTGCGTTGATTCGCTTTTGATGTTGATGCGGTCGCTGATGTCGATGGGTCGGTCGAGGATGTCTTCAGCAAGGTTGGGATCGGGCTAGTAGTGATCCCACCCGTCTTCTGTAAGTTGGCTCGTGAAGGTGGTGAAACGGCCAGGCGGAGGTCATTGAGAATTTCGAGCAGATAGCGCTAGCTTTCGGCGGTGATGGTTGCGCTACGGTTTTGTACGTCAAGGAGTGCTCTGCTTTCGGGTGCCCTGCCCCGCAATGCTGTCACGGCTCGGAGGACTGCCTGGCGGTTCGAAGCCCCGAAGAGTTTGCGTGTACGTTTGCACAGCTCGGGAAAACGCGCATCAGCCAGATCGATCGAGGAATCCAGCTGGAAGCGCTGCGACTCTGATCCACCTGCCCTTTCGGCACGGCTGTGCTGGTTGACAGTGTCATGCTGGATGAGTTCAAACGACCTGGGCGTCGAGCACTCGACTTTGCGAGTTGGAGTGACGCAAGTCCGAAAGGCCGGGTTGGTGGGTATCGGCATGAATTTGCAACGGAGCAGATGGCCTAGCGTAGGCAGCTGGTGGCCCTGCCTGGCGCAGACCCGGGTGAAGGAGACCAACGATTTGGGCTTGGTTGCATGTTGGGCTACAGATACCTGAAACGTTGACGTATACATTTCGCCGGTGCTTCCATTCATCCACAGGGTGTTCGGAATCGCTTCTCTTAACAGCTGTTGCTGTTAATAGCTCTTTTTAGAAACTGTTTAGTTAGAGAGTCAAATTCGATCAACCTGTGGACGAACAGAGCTGCAGGCCAGCTGATACCAGCGGCTGTCGATCTTTCGAGGGCGCGACCAAGTAGGTCTGGCGATGCAACTTGCGAGTACTTTGATGGCGGCGGCTGCGTCGTGTCGGAAGACAAAACCAGCCGATCGGCTGTAGGCGACTTCAGCGACGAGGCGAGGAAGTGTTTCAGCGCGTACCATCTCGGGTTGGCGGATTGCCAAGAGAGATAGCGTGTCGCGTACAAAGCGCATGTCGACACTGCGCAGAGCAGGCGTGTTGCCCGATGTTTGAAAGGGGGCAGCGGCAAGGCCAATGACCTGACCGCTTGGTAGCGACAACAAGTACTCACCTCTGGATTCAGCGTCGTCAGCAGCTTCCGCTGCTACCTGGGCGTCGTTCAAAGCATGCAGGTGAGCGTCCATCCTTGCAGTAAGCAGAAATTCAACCTGCGCCCAAGCCTTAGGCCCTCCTCTGAAAGTAGCGATTACGCCTTCGGTTGGTAAGGTGTGGTCGTTCCAGGCGGTGACGACTGCATCAATGACCGGTCGTACTTCGCCAATCAACAAGGTGATGAGTTCCGGGGGAGCGTTGCCAGAAATGTTCGCGCCACCCTCGAGCCCCATAGCTTCGACGGCCCTTGCTGTGAGCAGGGTTCGAGAGACCTCGCCATCCTTCTTCGTGAGCTGGTTGCGGACGATGTACCCCGTGGCAACTAAATGGCTCAGGGCACGTTGAACTTGTTGGGTACTCAAGCCTGTTCGCTGCGCAAGTTCCCACCGGGAGAGCTGGACGGTGGTTTCGCCATCGGCTAGCCCACCCGTGGCTTCGAGTGCTTCGATCAATGATCCGAGTACGTGGATGTGGATATCTCTTAGACCCGCCTTGAATAGGCGGATGGACCAGTTCAAGTGGTCGGTAAAGGTGCGGGTGTTCGTAGTTGCAGACATCTCCGGTCTCCTCATTGTTGAGGACAAAGGGACCTTGACTGCCGGAGACCTCGGGACTAGGATTCGCTTGCTTGCAGCAAATCGTTGCTCCCGACCTCTCCACAGGTCAGTTTGCAGAAACCCTAGGCGCGCCAACGCCTGGGGTTTTTGCGTTTAGGGCTTTGTCATGTTGTTAGTTCAGGAATTTCTCTTCCTTTGGGTTCACACAGGCCCGCACTCGAGCCCAGTGCGCCAACACTGAGTTCGAGATGCAAGGAGTGGGGAAACAGCATTGGTATTGTTCGATACCAATGCTGTTTCGTGGCAGTCCTGCCATTTAGCGCGGTGGTAGTGAATCGGTCCACAGTGGACCGATTGAGGGCTGAGGCGTTTTGTGGCTGATCGGCCCACTGTGGACCGATTCGTACGCATCGTCCTGATGGCTTACAAGGCGACGCCACAACGGACCGAGAGTGCTTGAAAACATTGCGGCACATCCGCCGACTCTGGTACATCCAGAGCGTCGGAGAACTGCTGGACCACGTGCGGCCCATTTCACTACCGAAGACACAAAGCTGGACTCTCGGTCGAATCGAGTCAACTATTTGAGGCCGCATGTAGCCCCCTGTGCTCAAGCCATTGCCTCAGTTGGCGCTCCAACTCCTCAGCAGTCTCATCTGAGGTGGAACGCAGCTTGATCGAAAGCGACGGGCCCTTTCGGATGATTTCAAAATCTGGTGAAGGCGATGGATCGATCTCAGAAAGCGAACCTATTGCCAAGAACCGGATTGCGTCCGACCGACGCATGTCGGGACGGACGCGCGGGACCCGTGACTTGACCGCGCGGGGGTCGTCCCTATACGCATCGACAATTTGCGCCGCTTCTCGCGCGGTAGTGGTGTGCGCTCCGGGGACGACTTCCCAGATCGCCTTCGGCACCCCGGCAATCGCCTTGAGGCGGAGATAGTGCGTCTTCGAAATCTTGAGCTTGTCAAGAATCGCCGTCCGTTCGCCGTAAGCAAACCTCGCCGGCATATCTACAAGCGCCAATGCTTGCTCAAGAATCCCCTTGTCCTTTCGCCCAAAGTTCTCTGACTCACGAAACAGCCAGACATCGTCGTCGCCCAAATCAGCAACAATTGCTGTGAAGGGTAGGGCGGCCTGCTCACAGGCCCTAAGACGACGTTCCCCGAAGACCAGCTCATAGCGACCTTCGGTCGCTGCCGATGGTCGTACCATGCCGGGTTGTTTATTGCCCCCCACGGCCTGAATGTTCGCTAGGAGGTCCGCAAAAGCGCGATCCTGCTTTGGGTCAAAGGTCGACTGAAAGCGATTGAATCCAACCACATCGATAAGCGCTGGATCCACAGGCAAAATCTTCCACTCGACGCCGCGATTCTTCAACTCGTCAACCAGGGCAGCTAGTCGCGCGGCTTCCAGCGACTTTTCCTCCAGCTTCGCTGCAAGGCCCTTCTCAAGTCCCTCCATCATCCTGCGTGGTGCAGCTCCTGCCGTTCTCATGTCACCGACAGTTTGAGGTGCGGATGGGGCAGGGGAGGGGGCTGCGGCGCCTGACGCCGGATCGGAACCGCCGCCTGAAAGTACCCGAGCTTCGCGATCCGTCTCACTCGTGGACAAAGCGTGAGCGCTCCGAGCCTCACGCTCTTCGC
>JAGQPF010000614.1 GCA_020426845.1 Planctomycetales bacterium | reverse complement strand
AATGGTGCCAACCTTGGTCTCCACCTTCAGCAGAATTCCGGCGGCCCACGTCAGGCCGGCGGCAGCCAACAGGCAAGCAACAAGCATTCCCGTTCGGCGACTGGGCGGCCTCGCTTGAGACTCCGCGTCTGGCTTCGCATCTGTCCTGATGGCTGCCTTCGCGCTTGCTCGCGCGTTTGTCTCGGGGCCCGGCAATTCAACCGGCCGGGCCTCCATCGCAGGCGACCCTTGTGAGGCCCGGTCGACCAGCCGGGCCTCCATCGCAGGCGACCCTTGTGAGGCCCGATGGGCCGGCCGCGTGGCTCGACTCGTGTCGACAAACGACACCGTATCATGGTGAACGGGACCGGCAGTGACGCGGGCTTCGGCATCCGACGCGTATGACGCATCGACAATCTCCAGCTTGTCGAGTGCGGCAGCAACCTCGCCCATGCTCTGGAAACGGTCCTTCGGCTGCTTGGCAACCATGGTCCGGAAGATCGTATCAAGCTCGGGAAGGACGTCGGGCCGTGCGACCGACAAGGTGGGAATCGCGCCCTCACGATGCGACATAATTGTTTTCAGCATGGTGTCTTCAAGGTAAGGCGGCCGGCCAATAAGCAGATAGTGAAGCGTGCAGCCGAGCGAGTAGATGTCGCTGCGCGCGTCCGCCGAGCGGGTATCCAAGGCCTGCTCGGGGGCGAGATAAGCGATGGTCCCCATCAACACTCCCGCCTGAGTCAGCTCTTGCGAAACAGTTTTGCCTTGCTCTTCATCACCGACGCCGTCGATTCGAGCCAATCCCATGTCCAGGATTTTTATCGTCCCCTTGCTATTGAGCAGCAGATTGCCGGGCTTGATGTCCCGATGAACAATCCCCTTGCTGTGCGCATGCTCGAGCCCTCGCGCCGCTTGCGCAATGTAGTCAACGGCTTTCGAAACGGGCAGCGGCCCTTGGCGTCGCACGACCTTCGAAAGATCACTGCCGTTGACCAGCGACATCACCAGGAAGTGGTAGCCCTTGGCGTCTCGCGCGTCGTGAGTCGTGACGATGTTGGCGTGCTCGAGCTTCGCGGCAGCTTTCGCCTCCCGGTGAAAACGCTTCACCTTCTCTGGTGAGTCGACGGCCTCCTTCGGCAGCAATTTCAATGCAACCACTCGATCCAACTGCCGATGGAGAGCCTTGTAGACCGCCCCCATGCCGCCCTCGCCAAGCTCGGCCAACAAGACGTAGCGATCGAGGACTAGCGGGATGTCCCGGCCTTCCAATAAGACGCTCGCTTGAAAGTGCGTTAGCACTTTGTCACTTACCAGTCGCTTGGCAAATGAAACGGCGTCATCAACCTCGCTTCGCTGCCTCAGCCGAATTACCTGCTCGTCATCCATCAACTCCGACTGTAGAAGGCGCCGGCAGAACTCCTCGAGGCTCACGAGCGAGCCGTGCCGATGAGTTTCGTCCGCGATTGCGCAGACCGTGCTGAAATCGGGCAAGGAAGTGAAGTCACCGTCCAAGTCGCCTGTGTCGTCCGCTTCCTCGAGCCAATCCATTTCCTTGAGATCGGAAATCGCTCTGATCAATTCGCGAACAAGTTCCGGGCGATCCTTGCAAAGCTCCTCCGCCGTTGGCTCGCGCCCCTGCTGGCGTTGCAGCTCCCAATCCACCAGCAATTCTTCGAGTAGATCCTGATTGTCAACCACGCGTGGTCCCTCTGCTCATCGTGTCTTACTCAGTCACCGCGCATTGCTTCTCTCAGAGCGAGCTTCGCGCGATGGTATCGCCGCAGGACCGTGCGCTCCGACAGGCCAAGCAACTCAGCAGCTTGCCGCTGAGTCGTGCCCGAGTACCAGAGCAGCTGAAAGACCTCGCGATCGTCCTCCGGCAATCGGCCGACTCGCTCATGAAACTCCGCCCAGGACGCGAGTGTCTCAGGTGATTCGGCGTTTCCCGCTCGTTCATTTCCGGCTCGCGACGCGTGATGGGCGGCCTGGCCCTCGGGACCATAATGATGACGAGCAAGGTCAATTAACGTTCGGCGAATTTGCGTCGCCGCCAGCCCGAAGAATTGGCGCACCGACTCCGGCCGCACCTCGGAAAGTGAGCGCACCAGCCGCAACGCTGCTGACTGAAACACGTCATCGGTGTTTTCCCAACGCCTGAGCTTCGGAAAGTCCCGCAACATTCTTCTGGCCAGCTTGTGCAGTCGCCCGTACGCGATGGACAGCAACTGCTCGTAGGCGGCGTCGCTGCCTTCATCCAACAACATCTGCAATTGAGTGGTGTTGGCCGAAATTTCCGCCACTTCGCACGTCCTTTTTGATGCCCAAACACCTTTGAATCTCGCCGTTTCGGCATCTTACAAATCCTCCCACTCAGGCACTAGCCGAACGCCAGCGGCGCCGCGGCCGCCATCTACCCCGAAAAGCGAAAGGCGCCGCGGCTTCCTGACAGGCGATTCGATCTTTTTTGTGATTTTGCCTAGTGCCCCGTCAACACTAAAACGTTGGGTTGGTCGCCGCCCCAAACTCGTGGCTCGCCACGACTTCGCGAGTTCTCCAACCCCCAAACGAAGGTTTGACGGTCCACTAGTCTAGTCTAGTGGACCGTCACGTTTGTCTTCTTGGGTTGGCAAGGCCGGTGGGTCGCGGTCAGCCGAGGGCAGCGTCCACCCCCGTTCAGCATTGGCGGGGCACTGGCAGCCTATCCTTCTACGGCCTGCAGCAACCTTGCGGCCGATCCCCAATTACTTCTTCATCAAGTCCAGCAGCGCCAACACCGTGGCCTCCACGCCGGCCTTGATGGACAGCTCGGGCTCGATCTTGAAAAACGGCGAGTGGTGAGAGGGCACTTGCGCGCCGCCAGCGGCCTCGGCGTCAATGTCCCCCCTGGCGGTGCCGCCCACCGAAAAGTAGACGCTGGGAATGGGTGGATT
>JAGQPF010000613.1 GCA_020426845.1 Planctomycetales bacterium | reverse complement strand
AATCGAGCGCCGGTAGCGCGTCGCCCATTTGTCCGACCTTCCAGCCGCGGGTGAGGGTATCGCCCAGACCCAACTGCCCGGAGCCATTGAAGCCCCAGCACTTGACAACGCCGGTGTCCAGGATCGCGCAGGAGTTGATCACGCCGGCGTACACGGCCACTGCCGTGCGGCCGGTGCCCAAGTCGACCGCGGGCAAGGCCGCTCCCATCTCTCCGGCTTGGTCTCCGCGCGTCCCCTGGTCTCCAAGACCGAGCTGACCGTACAGGTTCCAACCCCAGCACCGAACGCTGGAATCGTCGAGCAGGGCGCAGGTGTGTCGATACCCAGCGGAAACGCTCATGGCAGTGTGCCCACCCAGGTCTACGGTTGGCAGGCTCGGCCCCATCTCCCCGGGATCGTCGCCCCGGTCCGACGTGTCGCCGATGCCGAGCTGGCCATAGGCATTGCGGCCCCAGCATTTCACGCTGCCAGTGGAGAGGATCGCGCAAGTGTGCTCGAGCCCTGCGGAGATCGCCGTCGCGGCCGTGCCCAGGGACACGGCGGGAAGATTGTCGCCCATGGTCACGGACCGCCCAGAACGCCGCATGGTATCTCCTTGACCTAGCGTGCCGTAGCGTCCGCTCCCCCAGCACTTCACGATGCCGCCGGCGAGCAGGGCGCAGGTGTGGCTGTCGCCGCCCGCGACTTGCTGGACTGACGCGCCCGTCCCAAGGTCGACGTTCTGGAGCTGGCTGCCCATGTCTTCGGACTCGTCACCGGTGTTGCCGGAGCGATCGATGCCGAGCTGGCCATAGCTGTTGCTGCCCCAGCACTTGATGCTGGCGTCGTTCAAAAGAGCGCACCCGAAGTGGTAGCCAAATCCCGAACCGAGGGACTGCGCGGTCTTCCCCCCGCCGAAATCGAACGACGGCAGGTTGTCGCCCATGTCCAAGGCTTCGTCCCCGCGGTTGTCGCTAGGACCGATGCCCAACATGCCCGACCAGTTCGCTCCCCAACACTTCATGGATCCATCGTCGAGCTCGGCGCAGGAATTGAGATAGGTTGCAACGAGACGCACCGCCGTGTGCCCGGTGCCAAGGCTCACCGTGGGTAGTCCGTTCCCCATCTCACCGGATTGGTCACCCCGGTCGTTCGTGTCGCCCACACCCAATTGACCGTCAGCGTTGTAGCCCCAGCACTTGACGGCGCCCGTTTCGAGGATGGCGCAAACATGCTGCCCGCCGGCCGCCATTGCCAGTGCCGTGTGGCCGGCACCGAGGTCGACGGGCGCCAGCGCATCACCCATCTCGCCGGGGCCGTCCCCCCGTGCCGAGACGTCGCCCTGTCCCAGTTGGCCCCACCCATTGTGGCCCCAACACTTGACGGCGGCGTTGTCCAATCGTGCACAACTCAGGTTGGCGCCCAGCGACAGGGCCACGGCATGTCGTCCGGCACCCAGGTCGACGGCGGGGAGCGCATCGCCCATTTCGCCCGGGTCGTCGCCGCGCCGCGCGCTGTCGCCGAGGCCCAACGAGCCATACACATTGTACCCCCAGCACTTCGTCGTCGAATCGTCCAAGATCGCGCAAGAGTGGCTCGCCCCCGCCGCTATCTGGACCGCCGTTCGCCCCGCCCCCAGATCGACGGCCGGGAGTGAGTCTCCCATCTCGCCCGCATCGTCGCCCCGGTTGTTCGTGTCGCCAAGACCGAGCTGGCCCAGGTTGTTGCTTCCCCAGCACTTGACGCTGCCGTTGTCCAAGATCGCGCACGTGAAGTTGCCACCCGCGGTGATTGACTTGGCGGTTCTTCCTGCACCCAAGTCCACCGTCGGGAGCGTGTCTCCGAGCTCCCCGGCGCCGGCGGAGCGATCTTCCGTGTCCCCCAGTCCCAGCTGACCACCACCGTTCGAGCCCCAGCATTTCACGCTGCCACCGGTAAGAATCGCGCACGCGTGATAGGCGCCGTGCGCGACGGCAATGGCGGTCTGCCCCGTACCCAGGGACACCGGCGGCAGAGCATCGCCCATGTCACTGGCCTCCACGCCTCGGTCCGTCGAATACTGGCCCGTGGGAGTTCCGAGCAGGTTGCGACCGAAGCACTTCACGTTTCCGCCGATGCGGGCACACATGTGCGACGAGCCCGCGGTGAGCTGGGTGTCGGTTCCAAGGTAGTAGCCCGCCGTCGCCGCGGATTCTGCTCCGGAGCTGCCTTGGACCCTGGCTTGAACCGCCAGCTCCCACATACCCGACGAGAGCGCGGTCGTATCCCAATTGGCCGTATTGCTCGTGGAGAAGGGCTGCAGCTCCGTGTACGTCGACGTTCCGGCTTGCCGGTACAAGAACCGATATTCGGGCGTCGTGCCGGAGGCGCAGGAAGCGCTTCCGGTGAGCGTGACCGAGGTGCCTACGGGCTGTGGAGACGGCGGGGACGTGGAAAGCGCAACGGAGCCGCAGGTCGCGCCCAGCAGGTAGCTCGCGTGAGCGACGCTTTCCCAGTTGGACAGGTTCCCGTTCACCCGGGCGTAAACGATCAAGTCGTACATGCCGCTGCTAAGCCCCGTCGTGTCCCATTGCACGTTGGCGTTGGCCGTGTAGTTGCTGATTAGCGTGTATCCGGAGGTGCCAATCAGCCTGTATACGTACTTGAACTCTGCGCTGGCAGCGGCCGTGCACGATGCCGTGGCGTCGAGCGAGACGACGGCGCCCGCAGGCTGCGGCCCAGGGGGTGCGGTACTGAGTGACGCGGCCGTGCAAACGTTCTTGATGAAGTAAGTCGCTCGGGAGGCACTTTGGAAGCTGGCCCCGCTGCCGGCGGCCCGTACGTAAACGATCAGATTGTATCTGCCGGACGGCAAGCCCGTCGTATCCCAGTTGGCGGACGCCGAAGCGGAGTAGTCTTGGACCACGGTCCATGGTGCGACTCCGTCCCGCTGGTAGCTGAACTTGAACTCGGGCGTCTCGCCGGCGGCGCAGGCAGTGTTGGAAGCCGTCAGGGTCACCTGCATGCCCGGATCGGCGGGGGCCGCCGGAGAAGCGGAGAGCTTCGCGCCGGAGCAGAGATACGACGACGCAACTTCCGTGGTGTCCGGATCGGCCGCCCCGCCGCACCCCGTGATGGTCACGAGCAGCACCGCGAGCGCTGCCAGGTACCGAAACCGTATCTCCCAAACCGTGCACATGGACGACCTCCACAGCCGGCAGCGAGCCGGCCCATGACCTACAACGGTACTCGTGGGGGCAGCTGAAGCACGCCTTCACAAAAACTGTGCCCGACGTGTAGGTAGGTGTGGGCGTCAGGCGTTGGCGTCGATGCCCTTCGCCCGCAGCAGCCGTGAGTATTCCGCATCCACGCGCGCCAATACGCGGTCCAGGTCGAACTTTTCGCGCGCGGCGGCGGCGTTGTGGCTGCCGATCTCGGCGCGCAGGCGTTCGTTCCCCGCCAGCTCGAGCATTGCCGCGGAGATGGCCCGCGCATCCCGAAGCGGCGCCACCAGGCCCCAGCCAGGCTGGACCACGTTGCGGCAGCCACGAGCATCGCTCGCGATGAGTGGCTTGCCCATGGCCGCGCCCTCGATCAACACCCTGGCGATCCCTTCGCGCCATGACGGCAGGACGACGACGTCCGAGGCCGCGAAGAGCTCGGGCATGTCGCTGCGCTCGGCGAGGAGCAGCACCCCGTTGTCGCGTGCGCGGTCCGTCATTTGGCGGTCGATCCCCAGGCCACGCTCGATGTCTTCAGGGCCCGCGATTGCCAGACGGATCTTCGGGTTCTGACGAACCGCTCGTTCGTGCGCTTCGAACAACTCCGCGAAGCCCTTTTCGCAGACGATGCGGCCGGCCGAAAAGAAGAGCACGTCTTGCGCTCCGACTCCCAGAGCAGCGCGGAACTGAGACCGCTGCTCTTGGGAGAACCGCCCAGGATCGAAGCGTCTCAGGTCAACGCCGTT
>JAGQPF010000612.1 GCA_020426845.1 Planctomycetales bacterium | reverse complement strand
ATTGCGAGCCGAACTTGAGACGCTCGCACAGCTCGCGGTCTTCTTCCGACAGGTTTTGCATTGCGTGATCGAGTGCTTCGGCCTCGTCGTGGACTTCGGCATCCGACTTGGATGTCGCGCCAGTCCGCCGCTCGATATCGGCTACAGAGATGGTCGCCCACAAAGCGACCGGGGGCTCATCCGGCACGTCGACCGTTGTCTCGAGCGACTGAATCTCGGCGCCGTGGTCCGGCACTCGCTTCTGCCGCCACCGCTCACGGAGAATCATGGCGACGCAGGAGTTGACGACGTGCGTGACGAACGTCTTGAGCGCCGCTCGAGAAGGGTCGAAGTGTTGCGCCTGGCTGAGCAGGTGCAGCGTCAGATCCTGCGCGATGTCCTCCTCATCGGAACGACTGAAATCGGCCCGACGGGAAAGTTGACGCGCCTTCAGCCGGATGAGGCTGCGCGCGTAATCAGAAAAGACCTCGTGGCGTTTTGTATCTCTCGCCATAACTACCTCCGAGGTCCGGAGGCAGCGTCCCAACCAGCGCCGGGTTGGACTTAGGCGAAGTGCTGCGGTAGCTCACCGCGGGAAGGACACGTCGCGACTGCCGGGTTATTTGCCTCACGGCCTCGAAGGGCCGCTGGCGTGTCGCACTGTGCGACGATCCCGCACCGATGAGAGGCGGCGGGTTGGCGACGTAAACTACTTATCTGCAAGGGGTTTTGCTTGTTGGAGATTTTTTCCCCTCTTGTCGCGGCGTTGCGACGCGACACCGCGCACGACGGAATTGCTGTCCTCGCTATTGAGAACCGCCAGGATTCCGCCGGCACGCTGGACCGCCCGGTAGACCGCATCCTTGGAAACTTCCTGGCCGGTTTGCTCACCCAGGAATTCGGCGGCCGATCGGTAGGCGCCGGAATGTCGGTAGGCGGCGATCAGGATGTCATCTGTGAGCTCCGCCTTGCTCTCCGCCTTGACCTGTTGGCGGATCATCAGCTTCAGTTGTTGCTCTGTCACCGTGACCAATCCGTCGCCCGGAGCCTCGTCGACGTCGCGAATCGCAGTCGCAACAGCAAGGGCCTCGATTTCGATCTGGTCTTCGCCGAGCGAAGTGAACTCGGATAGTGGAATCACCGGCGGCTTGCGCCTCAGCCAGAAATCGTCCGGCGGCGCCTGCTGGGCAACGAACACGATCGCCTTGCGCCCACGTACGATTTCCGCGCGGACGTCGCGGGCCTCTGACCAACACAGACCGCGCGCGAACATCACGTCTCGTGACGCCCCATGCCAATCGGTCCGCCCCAGGCGCCACAGCCGGCCGGCGACCAGCTCCTTATGTCGACCTGAAAGTCCGAGCGTTGTGGCCAAGGCGGCAGCGATGCCTTCGAGGTGAACGGTCCACTGCTCGCGCCACCGCGGGGGCACCTCCGCACGCAGCACCTGTGGACAGGTCACGTAATACTGCATTGCGCCTTGTTGTTGCCGGACGATCACTTCCTCGTAATGCTCACGGCACTCGGGGCAAAGGACATGTTCGGCGTCCGGGGCCTGGCACAATAGTCCCGCATCCAATAGCCGCTGATGCGTTGTTGGCGGCCATGCCGCGATCTCCCACGCTGGCATGCACGCCTCTGGCCAGTCGACGAATGGCCAGACGAGATCCAGCGGATCAGTCACAGAGCACCTCCCAGCGTTTGATGCACCGCTCGCCAATCACGCGGACGTCATCCGGCTT
>JAGQPF010000611.1 GCA_020426845.1 Planctomycetales bacterium | reverse complement strand
CTGCGAATAATCGATACTTTCTGTGCAGGCGTCAGTTGCTTACGCTTGGCCATGAGCTTCTCCTGATTAGCTAGGTGGTAAACTCTAGCACACTCTTAAAGCTCAGATTCCGTCTGGGGCAAGACAGTGGCAGGTTGCAGGCTGGCAGCCCGCACTACGACGCGCAGGCAACGGATGGTGAAGATTGACACCTGTTGCTTGGTTGTCAGCCCGCAAAAGAGTTCACGCGGCTTGGCAGGTTCATCCCTCGCTGACGCTTCGGGTTTCCTGTCTGCGCCGTAGTGGATGTGACGAAGCACCGCCGTTGGCGAAGAGCCTGCTCCGCAGGGAGCAGTTGGCTTCCCGCGTTCCTTAGTAGCGACTCACTCGGCGGACCAGCACGAAGCTGATGGCCATCAGGATCACGTTGCCGAGCCACACGCAGTAGGGCGGCAGCGCGCCCGATTTGGCTTGCCCGATGCCGACCATTAGCAGCGGGTAGTAGATCACCAGGATCGGGAAGAAGCAGGTGGCGAAGGTGGTGAACAGGTCGGAGTTTCTCAGGTACATCGCCAGCGGTGCGCCGACCAGCACGAAGCAGAAACAACTGAAGCCGTTGGCCCACCGCCGCCACGGCTCGGTGCGGAGGCGGTCCATGCGAGACCGCGCGTAGCCCAGCGTCTGGCGCCGCTTCTTCCACTCCTCGCCGCTCAAGCCGTCGAGGTCGCCGGAGAACATGTCGAAGGCGGCCCGCGCCGCCATCTCCTGTTCGAGCTTCTGGATCACTTCGGCCTGATGGCGAATCTCGCCCGGGATCTTGCGGCTGGGGCAGTCGGCGGGACGCGCCTTGCCCATCTCATCCGTCTGGTTCAGGTTCAGCGGAATTTCGCGACGCAGCGACGGGAAGTGGCCGCCGAAGCCGACGTCGCCGCTGACCTCGCCCGTCGCCTCCGCGTTGGTGAGAAAGACGCTCAGGGTGTCGCGCTGTTCGTTGTAGCGCATCTCGGCCGTGCTTGCGGTGACCGTGACCGCCGTCGATCCGCTGGGCCCGCGAATCGAGATCGTGGGGCGGATCAGCCGATGGCCGTCGACTCGCTGCACCGAGATGCTCATCTTTCCCGCCTTCGGCTCATACGTCTTGTGCGTGCGGAGCATGCCGTAGGCGATGTCCTCGATCGATTGGATCACGACGCGGCGCACGCCCGTCGTTCCCCATGACACGGCAATGTCATTGAGCCAGACCGCCACGAGGCTGACCAGGAACGCCAACACCCAGGCCGGCCGCAACAATGCCACCGGCGAGATGCCGAGCGACTTCAGAGCGGTCACTTCGTTGTTCGACGCCAAGCGGCCATACACGCTGCAGGTCGCGAACAGAATGGTGCCGGGCACGGCAAATCGCAGCGCGTTGGGAAGCACGTACGGAATGATCCGCAGGATCGGCGCCAGCCCCAGTCCCTCATTGACCGCCGTCTGCACCACACCCGCCAGGATCATCACCGCCGTCATCCCGAACAGAGCAATCAAGAATACCTTGAGCAGCTCAGCGAGAATGTAGCGAGTGATCTGCGTCGTGAAGAACATCGCGGTGGAAGCCGCCGGCGAGGGGAGTGTTGGGGTACAGAATCGGCCTCCCGCGAGGCCCTTGAAAATCAGGCCGCCAGAGGAACGGCCTGCGAGTGGAGGGTCCTCTTGTACCAAATCGGCCCGAACGAGGGAAACGTCGATCGAGCGGCCAATTTCGATTTGTACGCACTCCAACGCCAATTGGTGCGCCTGGGCCCAAATCCGGGCCGAGACTGGCAAGAGCGGCGAGAGAGGCGAGAGCGGCGAGAAGAACGGCAGCGCAAACAGAAACAACCGCGCAAACCGATCAAGGATTGCGAAACTGAGCTCGATAGACCGGCTCGTCGTGCAGTCGCGTGCGACGCTCGAAGTGCGTGCGGAAGTCCATGTCGTCCGCAGCCGGCCGTTCGGGCACCTCCAGCGGGCCCTCCAGCTTGGTGTCCCGGATCAGCTCGAGAGTCGACTCGAAGTACTCCTCGACGTCCGTCCACACGTGCAGCAGGCCGCCGGAAATCAGCGTTCGCTGCGCGTCGACCAGAAACGATTCATTCAGCACGCGGCGGCGGCGATGCCGGGCCTTCCACCAGGGATCCGGGAAATAGACGTGAATCGCGGTGACCGAGCGGTCCGGGAGAATTTCGCGAAAAACGGCCAAGCCGTCGCCATGCACCATGCGGGCATTGGTCCGCTCGTGCTTGGCCAGCCGCGAGGCCGAGTAGCGGGCGTATTTGTAGGAGACTTCCAGACCCAGGAAGTGGTGGTCGGGCCGCTCGCCACTGGCCCGCTGCATGAATAGCCCCTTGCCGCTGCCCAACTCCACCTCGAGCGGCACGTCGGCATCATCGATCGCAACGATCTCGCCGTTTTCGTCAACGGGACTGCCGAACACGGCCGCACGCGACCAGGGCCGTGGCAGGTCTTCGACTTTCAGCAGATACGGCGCCCAGTCCAGCTCGGGCGAGACCTTGCGCAACGAACGACGACCCATGGCGGCTATCATCGCCGGATCGTCCGGCTTCGAGAAAATGAAGAGAAGGTGGCGAGAAGGAGAAAGGCGGGCTGCTAAGACAGGTTCTTCAGCGCATCCACGGGGATGGGAATGCCTTTCAGCTCGCCTTCCACAACCATGTTCTCGCCGACAAAGCCCTGAAAGGCGCTAATGATCAGTCGTTTGGGCCGCACTTTCAGCATCTTGCAGATCAGCACCAGCCGCTCGCCGGGAATGACCGGATCGCGAAACTTGACATTCTCCAAGCCGCCGAAGCCGAGCATCGATGACTGCATCAGATTGTGCTTCTGGGCGTAGAAGCTGCACAGCTGAGCGGCCGCCTCGAGCATGATCACGCCTGGCATGAGGGGCATCCCCGGCATGTGGCCGCGAACCCAAAACTCGTCGCGGCCAATATCCTTGTAGCCGACGCAGGCCGTGCCACTGGGGCACTCCCAGACCACCGCCGTGAGGTGCTCCATTTCGAATCGCTGCGGGTTGTAGCGGCGAATCTCTTCGGCGTCGGCGACCACGTGATCGAAGTCAATGGTCGACAGATCAACTATGGGAGTCTTGGCCACGGAGACGTCGTTCCTCACTTAGGCACACTAGGAAGCCGTCGAAAAACACCGGATCCGGCAATTGGCACAGCATTCTGCTGGCTCTTCCAATTGCTAGGTGGGATGTTTCTTCAACAGCGTGCGAAGGTGCGATTCGGTTTTCCCGGAAGATCCCTCGCTGACGCTTCGGGTTTCCTATGCAGTCGCTCAGGTCTTGATCGAGCGACGCTTGGCCTTGCGGGCCTTGGCGTTCGCGGGACGGCGACCGTGATTGGCTTTCTTCAATTTGCGATGGGGCTTCGCCATGTTCAGCTCCTCAATACGTGGAATAGGTTGTATCGGGTCGTTCCAGCCGAATCTCCTCCTTCTTCGGGACGAGTTTCGGTTCGTTCAACGTAAGGCAAGGGCGGGCAGACTCCTCCGCCGCGCAATCTGTAAGAGTAGCAGGTTCTCGCCTAGCTGAGAAGGCACATCAGGCCATCGCCAAGCCGCCACCGTTCCCCACGCCAAGTCACGCCTGCTCCGCTTCCGCGCCGTAGTGCTTGTTGTAAGTTGCTGTATGGAAATAACTTGCGTCAGTCGAAGGCGGCGGTCGATCTGAGCCTCGCGAGACCCAATGCAGAATCGCCGGGCCACGCGACCCAAATGCTTGTCAGGTTCGTAGGGAGAGTGACGTTGCCCCAATTCGGCAATACGAACTAAACTGGCCCTGCGCGAGAAGCGGCCTGCGTGCTGCTCGACAACCGATCCGGGACAGGAGGTCCCTTGCCATCGTCCGTTGTCCCGGGCTCGCGTCACCGACAGACATGCGACAAGGAGGTCGCCGTGGTGTTTTCTCGCTGGCCGATCAAGCAAAAGCTGCGACTGGGCGTTTTTCTGCTCATCGTGATGCTGTTTGTGCTTGCCTATAGCGGCTTGGCCGGCGTCTACGCCTATCGCCAATTGGTGCGACAGATTAGCCAGCGGGCCGACGAGCTGCCCCTGATCACGAGCCTGACGAGCAGCCTCAATTCGCTGCACCAGTCACTGACCCCCGTGCTGCGCAATGAGGGCGCCTGGTCGTTCACCAACTCCCAGCAAGCCAACGTCGGCGCCATCTACTGGGCGGACTTTCAGTTCCGACTGCTCGACGCGCACCGCGACGCGCGAATCTATCGCGACGAACTCGGCAATGACGAGGGCAAGGGCATCGCGGACCGCAGCAAGGAACGCGAGACAGTCGAGGAGATCATCCGCAGGCTCGGACTGTTTGAGTCGATTGACGAGCGAGCGCTGTTCGACAACTTGCGGCTCTCGCAGACTTCCGCTGAGCTGACGGAAGTCGTCGAGCTGGGGCATAAACTTCCCGAATTGATGCAGCATCGGATGAACTCGCTCCATGGCGAGGTTCGCGGCGCCTATCGCGCCATGATCGTCACCGCCTGGTTTAGCATCATCAGCGCCGTCATGCTGCTCGCGTTGTCGCTCTTCCTGTTCCGCAGCTGGGTCTTCCGCCCGCTGCAGCTGCTGCTGGCGGGCTCGCGCAAAGTGGCGGCCGGCGAGTTTCGCTATCGCATCCACCTGCACTCGCACGACGAAATGGCCGAGCTTGCGGGCGCGATGAACGATATGACGGCGAGATTCCAAGAGATCCGGGACGACCTCGACCGCCAAGTCCGCGAGCGAACGCGCGAGGTGGTGCAGAGCGAGCGCTTGGCCAGCGTCGGCTTTCTCGCCGCCGGCGTGGCTCATGAAATCAACAACCCGTTGGCCGCGATTGCGATGTCGGCCGAATCGCTCGAGCCGCGCATCGACCGGCTGCTTGAGGACGGAGAAGTGGCGGAGGACGACGAGCAGCTGGTGATCGTCCGCAAGTACTTGCGGAGAATTCAAGAGGAGTCGTTCCGCTGCAAGGGAATCACCGAAAGCCTGCTTGACTTCTCCCGGCTCGGCAACATGGAGCAGGACGAGACGAACCTGCGCGAGCTGACGATCGACATCATTGACATGCTGCAAGAGCTCGGCACCTACCGCAACAAGGCGATCGAGCTGCAGTGTGACCAGCACGTGACCGCTTGGGTGAACGCTCAAGAGATCAAGCAAGTTGTGTTGAACCTGATCACCAATGCGTTGGACAGCCTCGACCCGCAGGACGGCGTCGTCAAGGTGCGGGTCTTGCGGCAGGGCGATCAGGCGCAGATTGAGGTCGAGGACAACGGCTGCGGCATGAGCACCGAGGTCCGAGAGCATTTGTTCGAGCCGTTCTTTACCCGTCGCCGAGACGGTTCGGGAACGGGCTTGGGATTGTCCATTACTTACCGCATCGTGACGGATCACGGCGGAAAAATCGAGGCGCACAGCGACGGACCCGGACACGGGTCGCTGTTGCGTGTGACTTTGCCAGTAAGGCCTAGGGATGAGCAAAAAGAAAGATCACTCGCCGCCGCGTGACGGCTTGAAAATCTTGTTTGCCGACGATGAGTCGGCGTTGCAGGAGTTGATGAGCCTCGAGCTGCCGCAAATGGGGCACCAGGTCACGGTCTGTCCCGATGGCCTCACGGCCGCCGCCGCGATCGAGAAAAACAGCTATGACTGCGTGCTTGTCGATCTCGACATGCCCGGCATGAACGGCATCGAGGTGCTGACGCTGGCGCGAGAGCAGATGCCGGACTGTGAAGGCATTGTGATGACGGGCAAGTCGTCGCTGGAGACCGCGATTGCCGCGCTTCGCCAAGGTGCGTTCGACTATCTGACCAAGCCCTGCAAGCTGGTGGAGCTCGACGCCGTGCTCTCGCGCGTGGCGGAGAAACGCCGGCTCATCAACCAATGCCGGGCCGCGAACCACCGCCTTCATCGGCTCGAGGGCGCGGCGAAACTGGTGGGCGATGCGTCGTCGATGGATCGCGTTCGCACGCTGATCGCGAAGGTGGCGCCCACCAACTCGACCGTGCTTGTGTTGGGAGAGACCGGCTGCGGCAAAGAGTTGGTCGCCCGCGCCGTGCACGACCAAAGCGACCGCCGCAACGAGCCGTTTGTCGCGGTCAATTGCGGCGCCCTTCCCGAGCACCTGATTGAAAGCGAGCTTTTCGGGCACCGCAAAGGCGCCTTCACCGGCGCCGATGAGCATCGCGTCGGGCTGTTCGAAGTGGCCAACGGCGGCACCTTGTTCCTGGATGAAATCGGCGAGTTGCCCAAGGCGATGCAAGCCAAGCTGCTGCGCGTCCTGGAAAGCGGAGAGATCCGCCGCGTCGGCGACAACGAGTCGTTTCGCATCGACCTGCGGGTTGTCTGCGCGACGCATCGCAACTTGCCCGAAATGGTTCAGGAAGGCGAGTTCCGCGAGGACTTGATGTTCCGCATCAACACCTTCGAGATCGCCATCCCGCCCCTGCGCACGCGGACCGGCGACATCGAAACGCTCGCTCGACACCTCTATTGTCGATTTCGTCCTGGCGCCAATGTCCAAGACGACCTATTCACTCCCGAGGCAATTGAGGCGCTGCAGCAGCACGTTTGGCCCGGCAATGTGCGCGAACTCGCCAATGTGGTGGAGCACGCTACCATCCTCTGCGACCATCCGCCGATCACACCCGACCATCTCCCTCAGCAGTTCAACAACCGCCAACTGCGCCCTCAACTGCGGGCTTTCGGACCGTCGACGTTGCGTGAGTTGGAGCTGAAGGCGATTGAAGAGGCGCTGGAGCGCCACGGGGGAAACAAAACAAACGCCGCCGAGGAGCTCGGCGTCAGCGTGAAGACGCTCTACAACAAGTTGAATCAACAGGCGTCCAAGGCGTCGTAGGGAGAGCGAGAAGGAAACCCGACGCGTCAGCGAGGGATCGAATCGCCAAAGGCTGTTGGCAACGAGAACGGAACCCGTGTTGTCGTGGCACAGGCTGCCAGCCTGTGAATGTTGCGCACTGGGAGCGACTCGCCAAGGCCGTTGGCATGTCGTGGCACAGGCTGCCAGCCTGTGAATGTTGCGCACTGGGTAAGCGATGGATCGAATCGCCAAAGCCGGCTGCCTGCGCGATGGGCCGGGAAGAATGGGCGAGAGATTGAAGCCTAGCTGCCCATGAAAACGCTGATCGAATCGCGGATCGTCCCGAAGGTGCTGGCCGTGTTGGCGCCAAAAAGGCGAATGCTGGCGAGACAGAAGACGACAATCAACGCGAGCATCACGGCGTATTCAACCGCCGTTGGGCCGTCTTCGTCCCGTAAAAACGCAAGCCATTGATTGCGCCGGTTCATGGCAGTCACTCACGCTCCGCTGTTCGCCGCCTACGATTGATGATGTGCGCGCGAGCGCACATCCGCCTTTTTGAACCATAGGACGTGGTTCACTCCCTGGCAGCGAGCGGCGGGCCTTCTGACGCGTTTTTGCGGCAACACCGGCATGAGTCCCGTTGCGAGCAAATTCTTCAGCGTTTTGGGCCAAACCGCTAGAATCGGGATTATCCGCAAGGTCGACTCAAGCCGCCCATCTTTCGGGCCGATACTGGATGCAGCGGGAACGTGCGCGCCCTAAATCGCAGGTGCGCGTTCGGACCTTCGCGATTGGCACGCCATCAAACCAATCTCCCGGCTGTTAGGAGGCCGTGGAAAGGCAGTTGGCGCGCCGATCAAATGTCACTCAGAGTGATTCCTCAGGAATTCATGCCAGGTGTTTCCCATGGCCTCAGCTGAACAACCCGGCACAGCGCCGCGTCGCACTTTGTGGACGGCGGTTGGTGACGAGTTCGCCGCTTGGGGCGCACTGGTCCTGGGCACGGTGGAGACGATAGGCGACATTGCACTGTTCACTTGGAATACATGCGTCTGGCTGTTTTCCCGCTTGCCTCGACGCGAGACGCTGCTGCCCAACTTCTATCAAGTCGGCGTCCGCAGCCTCCCGGTGGTGGCGCTGACCGGGACGTTCATCGGCATGGTGCTGGCGGTGCAAAGCTACTACCAGTTCAGCCAAATCGGACTGGAAAGCCGGTTGGGCGCCGTGATCAACATGTCGCTGGTCCGCGAGCTCGGTCCGGTGCTGGCGGCCACGATGTTGGCGGGCCGCGTGGGCAGCTCGATCGCCGCGGAGCTCGGGACGATGCGAGTCACCGAGCAGATCGACGCGCTGACAGCGATGGGCGCCAACCCAATCCACTACTTGGTGGTGCCGCGTTTTTTGGCCTGCCTGCTGATGATCCCCACGCTGACGGTGATGGCGGACTTCATGGGCGTGGTCGGCGGATACTTTTACAGCAGCGTCATTCTCGGCATCGACTACCACTACTACTGGCTCAATTCACAGCAGTTCGTGGGCGCCGTCGACCTGTTCAGCGGCGTGTTCAAGACGTTTTTCTTCGGCGCCACCATCGCCATCATCAGTTGCTATCAAGGGTTTAACTGCTCGGCCGGGGCCGAGGGCGTCGGACGCGCCGCCACGGCGGCCTTTGTGCATTCCTTCGCGCTCATCCTGTCCATGGACTTGTTCCTCAACATCGCCTTGAACGCCGCCCAGACGTTTATCTGGCCGGAAGGCGCCAAGCTGTTTTGAAATTAGATTCATCGGTCCGGCGGAAGCGGGCCAAGCGGTGAGCCCGTGGAGCCTGCGGGGCCTCATGACGAGTCGTCAGCACGCCATCCATTTCCGAGATCACGCCCATGAACAACGCCACGGAACCGAGCGACTTGCTCGTCGAGACGCGTGGTCTGGGCGTGCGGTTTGGGACGCAGCAGATCCTCCGCAAACTGCATATCTCCATTCCGCGCGGCCAAACGCTGGCCATTATCGGCGAGAGCGGCTGCGGCAAGACCGTGTTTTTGAAAACGCTGATCGGCCTGATTCCCCCGTCCGACGGCCGAGTGCTCTTCGACGGCCGGGAGCTCACCAAACTCAGCGACATCGAACGCACCCGGCAACGAGTTCGATTCGGATTCGTCTTCCAAAACGCAGCTTTGTTCGACAGCTTGACCGTGGGGCAGAATATCGCTTTCCCGCTTCGCGAGCACTCGCAGCTGGAGGACACCGAGGTGCGCGAGCGAGTCGACCGGCTATTGTTGGAAGTGGGCTTGCCGTCGTCGATCGTCTCCAAAAAACCGGCGGAGCTCTCCGGCGGCATGCGGAAGCGAGTCGGCGTCGCGCGAGCATTGGCGTTGGAGCCTGAGATCATGCTTTACGACGAGCCCACCACGGGGCTCGATCCGATTATGAGCGACGTCATCAACGAGCTGATGATGCGAACACGAGTTGGCCGCACCAGTGTGATTGTGACACACGACATGCGCACCGCGCGGAAAGTGGCGGACCGAGTGATCATGCTCTACCCGTTGGCTCGGCTTGACCCCGACGCCTCCCAGCTGATTTTTGACGGGCCTCCCAGCCAGCTGGACCATGCCCAGGATCGCCGGGTGACTCAGTTCGTGATGGGCGAGGCCGGTGAACGATTGATGGAATTGCGCGAGGCGGCCTCGTAACCGTCTCCCACATCGCGTTGCAGAGTGCCGAATGGAAGTCGAACGCAACTCGCCCCCAACGAGTCCCCGGTGGGACTCATGTGCAGGATGAATCATGGACGAACGTCGACTACGAATTCGAGTGGGCATTGTCGTGTTCGCGGCCGTCATCGTGTCCATGATCCTGGTCGTCCTGTTCGGTCTCAAGCCTCAGTTTCTGCAGCCGCAATACACGGTCAAGATTGGCTTTCCCAGGGCGCCGGGCGTCTCTCGCGACACGCCGATTCGCAAGAGCGGCGTGGAGATCGGGCGAGTTTCCGACGTGCTGCTCCGCGACAACGGAGACGTTCTGATCACGATGCGGATCGACAAGGACCGCCAGCTGCGCATGAACGAACGTGCGCGAATCAGCATGGGCTCGCTGGTCACGGGCGACGCCGTCATTGAGTTTGTCCGCGACGAGACCGATCGCGACGACAGCTTGATTGGCGACGGCGAATTGCTGCCTGCTCACGGCGGCGTGGCGGGCGATCCGCTGGAGATCATGATCGAAATGGAGGACCGCATGACGGCCGCCTTGAAGTCGATCGAAAGCGCGGGCGCCAGCATCTCCACGACGTTCGCCAAGATTGAGCACCAGATGGACGCGATGATGAACGAGGGCCAGATCCAACGGATCGCGGCCAGCGTCGAGGATGCTCTGAACAGCTTTACCGACGTGATGATGGCGGTGGAGAACGTCGTCGGCGACCCCGAGCTGATCAACGAGATCAAGGGAGTCATCAAGGACGCTCGGCCCGTCGTGGTCGAGGCAAACAAGGCGCTGCAGAGCGTCCAGCAGACGGCCGATGCGTTCCGCGCCACGGCCGAAGAGTTTGGCCAAGTCGGCGATGGCGTCAAACGAAATCTCGACAACATCGAAAAGCTGACCGCGCCGCTGGGACAGAAGGGCGCCGAGCTGCTCTCGACGCTCGAACAGACCGCCAAGAACGCGGACCAATTGATCGCCGAGCTCGTGGTGCTCTCACAACGAGTCAACCGCGGCGAGGGCACGGTCGGCAAGCTGGTTACCGACGACGAGCTGCATGAGCGGATTGCCCACACGCTTGCCAATATCGAGTATCTCTCGCAACGCTTGCGTCCCATCGTCGATGACGTTCGCGTCTTTACCGACAAGGTGGCTCGCGACCCCGGGACGATCACCTCCGGGGTTCTGGGCAATGGGCTGGGAGGCTTGAAAACCGGCCTCAAACGATAGCCACGTGGCACAGGCTGCCAGCCTGTGATTGTTATGGCTTACTCCCGGGCTGGTAGCCTGAGCCTGATGAAGAAGTCCGAAACGGTGTTCTTCACTGAAGCAACCACAGGCTGGCAGCCTGTGCCGCGAAGATTACACAGGCTGCCAGCCTGTGCCAAATGAGTCATCACAGGCTGGCAGTCTGTGCCACGTCCTTATTCCACCTGGAGCTCGGGAATCGCTTGCTCGACGGTGCGCGGCGCCCCTGATCCGGATTCGCGCCGCATGGCGGGCAAGACGTTCCGCAATCGCACCGTCCCCGATTTGTTGACGTTGATACTCGCGAACAAAATGATGTTCTGGTTGCGATCCCAAGCCACGACAAACCGCTGGCCTGCGTAGAACGCGTTGTCGTACTTCGCGCCGGACGGCATGTCGACTGACAAGAAGTTGCCGTTGCCATAACGGATCATTTTGACTCGCGCCCATTGGCCGAGTTCATTCACCACGCTCAGCTGGTGGGAACCGGACTCGATCTGCAATTCCTGACCGAGAGCAGGCGCCGTCCAGCCAATCGCCAACATCGTGATCGCCGTTAAGATGGTTCGCATCGCGAGACTCCTTGGGATAGAGAAACTACAACCCAAAAAAAAGGCCGGCTGGAAATGGTGTCCCGCCGGCCTCTGTGGCTCTCACCGCGTCGCCGGAGTGTCAGTGGTCATAGACCTTGATCGAATCGCCGAGCGACTCCTTGAACTTCTGAATCATTCCGGCCGTGGCTTTGCTGCCGATCACCCAGACTTCTTTGAGGCTGGGCAATCCGTGGATTTGAGCCAGCGCCGTGTCACCATGTTTCTCGTAGAGGAACACGCGCCAGGCCCGGCCGTTTTCGTTCATGTCCACACGGCAGCCAAGTTCAGCCAAGGCTGCCAGCGCGTCTTGATTGTCCGGGCCGGGATCTGGCTCAGGCTCGGGCTCGGGTGCTGGCGCCGGCTCTGGCGCCTCCTCACGATCCGCCGCCTCGACCTCGTCCCCCTTCTTGCGGCCTCGACGAGAACGAGTCGAGCGTCGTGAGGCTTTGCGGTCGCTGGCTGACTCATCGGCGCTGTCGCCTGACTTGGCGGCGTCGCCGCTGTCAGTGGAGCCGCTTGCCGCGGCTGGCGTTTCATCTTCGTAGAAGTACTCGTACTCGTCGTCTTCCTCTTCGTCCTCGTCAACGACTTCGTATTCGTAATCGTCCTCCGCAGCGGCGTCGCCGCTGGAGTCCTCCTCCTCGTCTTCTTCGTCCTCGTAGTAGTACTCGTACTCGTCGTCCTCCTCCTCGCCCTCTTCGACGGCCTCGTACTCGTACTCGTCGTCCTCTCCCTCCTCCTCTTCCTCCTCGACGTCTTCGTACTCGTACTCCTCGTGGAGATCCTCCATATCCTCATCTTCTTCGCGACGGCGCCTCTTGCCCATGGAATCTCTCCTGTGAATCAATGCGAAACGGAATGTCGTCGACTCGTGGCCGGTTACGGGAACGCCCGATCGCGCCAAGTTCCGTCAAGCGTAATGTGTTTGGGGGTGTTTGAACTGCCGGTGGGCCGACGGTGAGCATCCCAAAAGGCGGCCCCTAATTCGGCCCTCATCGGTCGCCAGCGGGAATTGGGACGCGGCAAGTCAAGCTACGA
Source organism: Planctomycetales bacterium (assembly GCA_020426845.1). GTDB lineage: Bacteria > Planctomycetota > Planctomycetia > Pirellulales > Pirellulaceae > JAGQPF01. The sequence goes on along the minus strand of JAGQPF010000611.1, from coordinate 14,372 downwards.
ACTGCCTCGTTGCAGGCGAAAGCGGTTTGCCTGCATGAATGAAGAGCTTATTTTGCCAAACTCCCCCGAATCTTGGTAGTCCGGGAACTTCGCCGGGCTCGAGAGGGCTCAACGGACCTCCTCCGGCTCGACGGACCGCTCCAGATCCGCTGGCCGGAGCCGCCACTGCTCGTCAAAGAATCCGGCGGCAGCGATCCGCCCCGGCCACTGCGAGGTGGGAGCCTGGCGCAGGTCCACAACGGCCCAGTCCGGCAACATCGGCACCTGTCGAGCGTTGTTTAGATACGCGTACTCCCGAAAGGTGAAGGAACTGTTGACGACAACATATCGCTGGGGGTGGAGCGGGTTGGGATAGATCATCACCGGCGCGTGGTGCTCGGGCTCGAAGTGGGCATCGCCGACCGCCAGCTCCTTGGCGGTCCAGCGAATCGGCAGCTCGCCTGCCAGCTTCGCCAGCAGGGCATTGGAGTCCACATCTCCCCACAACACGACGTGGTGCGTCTCCAGGTCCTGCTGAGTCACCTGCGTGTCGTCCTTGACGATCGCATCGCCGCGGAAGTGGCGCCGCCAGTGCTCCACCGCGCGTTCCAGCTCCGCTTGGCTCCACTTGTCGACGAGTTCGTGCTTGCTCTTTCCCGTTGGCCGCACAAACATGAACGAGTCCATGAAGGCGTCGTCGATCGGGCCCTGCAGCAGATGTCGTTTTCGCAATCCCGCTTCCGGACGGCCCAACTGCCAGCGGCCCTCCCGCTTGACGAGCGAGACTTGCCAGCTCCGATCGGAACTCACGGGGCCGCCATCGAGTTGCTCGCCATCGACCGTCAATTTGACGGGCTTGGCGCCGTCAAACGGGGCCGTTCCCGTGGGCAGCGACAAGGTCATCGCGGCGACGTTCTTGGTGGAGAGCTGAATGCCGGCGCCGAGCAGTTTTCCATCGACGCGAGCTTGTTCCCAATGCTCGTCAAGGCCGTCGATTGTTAGCCAGCCACAGCGATTGTATCGCAACGTGTACGTGACAAAGTGCAGATCGCGCGGAATGCGGCGACGGCCTAGCGCAGCCAACTGAGACATTTTGCGGTCGACGATCTCGCGGCTGTCGGGATGGTAGCTATGTCCCGTCTTCGGGCCGATCACGTGGATCAGCTTCACGCCTTGTTCCGCCAGCGCCGCTTCCATCACATCGGCGGCCTGCTTCTGCCGATCAATCTCGCCCGAATAAGCAACGGTTGGGCATTGTGTCAGGTTCACCGCCCAGTCGTCGCAGTCATACCAATGCCAGAGCTTCCTTTCCCACCAAGTGGGACGCAGCGTTTCGGCTTGAAATGTGCGCAGGAACTCGGGAGTCTCGGAGAATCCTGCGCCGGGATTGGCCGCTACCCAGCGAGATGGGTAGTGGACCGCCAGCTGCCAGGTCGAGGCGCCGCCCATCGAGAAGCCGCGGACGGCGATGCGGTTGCCATCGATGGCGTAGTTCTCGCGGACATGCTCGATCGACTCGAGCACATCGATCTCGCCCGCGAATTTGTTGGCGTTGGAATAGCGGCCGTACGGATGGAGCACGATGGTGTCGTCCGGCGAGAACACACCGACCTGCTTGCGTCGGCCTTGGATGAACTTCACTTCGCTGAGCGTCTCGCCCCGGCCATGAAACCAGGCGTCGAGCCGGACGGATCGACTCGCGGCCAGCGCCGCATAGTTCTCGGGGACGACCAGTCCGTAGGGCTGCACGGTCTGGTCCAGCCGCGAGCGGTAGCCACGCACCACAAGTCCCGTCTGCGTCGTCCACGGCGTCTGTCCGGCAGCCAGTTGACGGGCACGCTCCAATCCTTCCGCCAGTAGCTCGCGGGCAGCCGCGATGTCGCCGGGAGCAAAGAACTCCTGGTGCCGCAAAGCGACGTCCACGGCGCGATGGTAGATCTGCACATCGGGGAGCAGCCGCTGTGCGGCCTTGTTGCTTTCCAACTGTTTGATCCGCTCCGCCAGCTCGGCGAGCCCCTTGTTCAGAGCGTCGCGGTCCTCGGGCGAAACTTCGATGCCGAGCGCGGGGATGCGGCGCACCGACTCGGGATGATTGTCTTTGGGGCCATCGGCAAGCAGGCAAGTATCGCCGTGAATGCAACAGCAAAAAAACGAAACAGCTAACGCAAGCACAACGTGGCGCATCGGATATGCCTCAAGGATTCGGTTTCTATCGCTCATTGATTTGTATGGAATTGAACCAACGCTGCAGCTAGCCAACTCGGCGCAGCATTGCCGCACGGCCTTGAGGCACCCACTCGACAACGTAGATGTTGCCGTCGGCGTCAAAGCAGGCGTCATGCGGGTGGACGAAGCGGCCAACGCGATAGCGATCGGGCTGACTGCGGAGTCGCTTGTTGTTGGCCAGCACCTGCTCGCGCCAGGCTTCGTCGTCGCCCAAATGAGCGATCACTCGATTGTCCTTGTCCAGCAGGGTGATGCGTGCGAACAGATCGGGCACTAGCATGACGTCGCCGCGAATGTCCACATCCGCCGGGAACAGCAGGCCTTCGACGAAGCCCGCATGCTCTCCTTCCGGCGTAAAGTATTGCAGCCGCTGGTTGGCCCGGTCCGCAACACACAATCGCGGTGTCTCGCCACGGCCGTCCCACCAAATGCCGTGAGGCGTGCTCAGCTTGCCGGGCTCGGCTCCGCGGCCGCCCCAATGCCGAATCAGCTCTCCAGCGGCGTTGTAGTGCAAGATATAGTGCGAGCCATAGCCGTCCGCGACGTAGAAGTCTCCATTGGGGGCGAAGGCGATGTTGGTTGGGACGAACACTTTGGCGCGGCCGACCTTGCCATCGGGGATTGCCACAGCGTTCGCGTAGATCTCAATCTTGGGCGCTGGTTGACGCCAAACCAGCTCGCCCCGCAGCGTCATCTTGGCGATGTAGCCCTTCAAGTCGCTGAGATAGAGGAACTGCTCCTTGCCTTCGGATCGCACGTCGATTCCGTGCCCGCCGCCGTGAAACTCGCGTCCGAATGACCGAACGAAGCGGCCCGCGCCATCGTAGACGTGAATCGCGTCCGTCGGATCGCTCGACATCAGGCGGTGTTTCACATACACCAAACCCTCGCTGTCGACACAAACACCATGCGTGTCGCCCCACGGCAGGTGTGCCGGACGCTCGAAGCAATCGTGTTCGATCTCGTAGCGATGGCCATCGACGCCGACCACCGGCCGTTTACGGCCCGCCTTGTCGGCGGCATGCAGAATGAGGGGGGAGGCGGCGGAGGCGGCCGTGATGGCGGCTGCGGAGGATTGAACGAATTGGCGGCGTTGCATGGGGCTCATCTCTTCGCGACGGAGGCGGTGCATACCCCGAGGCGAGCGGCGCCCAGCAAAACGCGGGGAGGCCAGGCGGGGCGGGGGTGGGAGGTTAGTTTACACCAGCCAATGCGCCCCATCAGCCCTATCATCCACACGTAGCACAGGCTGCCAGCCTGTGGTCATCGCGGTTTTGGCCGCCGGTTGCAGGCTGGCAGCCTGCACTACGACGAGATCTCCAACCGGCTCTTCTCAGTTGCGGCTGCGGAGCAGTTTGAGGAAATCTTTGGCTGTGCGAGTGTTGGCGACATCTTCCTTGCGCAGGCCCCCTCGGCGCGCCTGCAACACGCCATAGCGCATCTGGTCCAGTCCGAGCACACTGTGCGCGTCGGTCGAGATCACAATCGGAATGCCAAGATTCTGGGCGGCCGCACAGTTCACGTCGTGCAGGTCGAGGCGTTCGGGACTCGCATTCAGCTCCATCCACTTGCCGTGTTCCTTCGCCGCATGCAGCACGCTATCGAGGTCCACTTCGTAGGGCTCTCGTCGATTCACGAGCCTGCCAGTGGGATGAGCGATGCAGTCGACATGCGGGTTCTCGACCGCGCCCAAGATGCGCTCGGTGATCTGCTTGCGGCTCTGCTGCTGTCCATAGTGAACGCTTGCCAACACCCAATCCGCCTCCTCGAGCACGTCATCCGGCAGGTCCATGCCGCCCTTTTCCAGGATGTCGCACTCGATCCCTTTGAGCACGAGGAACTTGCCGTCAAGCTCCTCATTCAGGTCGTCAATCTCGGCCCATTGGTCACGCAGCCGCTGCGGGTCGAGGCCCCGTGCCATCGACACGCGTTGCGAATGGTCCGTGATGGCAATGTATTGCAGGCCGCGCGAGCGAGCGGCCTCGATCATCTCGCGAAGCGAGGCCTTGCCGTCGGTCGCCGTCGTATGCATGTGGAGGTCGCCCCGAATGTCGCCAAGCTCGATGAGCCGGGGCAGCTCGCCCTGCTCCGCCCATTCGAACTCGCGACGATTTTCCCGCATCTCGGGCGGAAACAATGGCAGCTTAAGTTGATCGTAGATATCTCGCTCCTCGGCCCCGCCGAGATAGACTTCCTTGCCCGAGCTGACGTCGAAGATCCCGTATTCATTGATCTTCAGGCCTTGCTGCCGTGCTCGGCCCCGCAGCACAACGTTGTGTTCTTTTGAGCCGGTGAAGTACTGCAACGCTGCGCCAAACGACTCGGCCGGCACGACGCGCAGATCCACTTGAAAGCCGTTCTTCAAGCGGATCGACATCTTGGTCTCGCCGCGTCCGATCACGGTGGCCAGATCCTCGTAGGCGCCGAAGCGGTCCATTACTGGCTGGTGGTCGTCGGCCACCACCAGGATGTCCAGATCGCCGACCGTCTCCTTGCCGCGGCGATAACTTCCGGCGAGCTCCATACGCTGAATGGACTTCACGGCCTTGAGGTGTGCGAGCAATGACCGGGCGACGTCATCCGCATCGGCCCACAGCATCCGCGTGTTGGCGGCGGCCGCCACTTCGATGCCCGCCAAGATCTGCTGCTCGGTTTTTTCACCGAATCCCTTGAGCGCCCGGACGCGCCCTTGCTCGCAGGCCTCCTTGAGCTCGTCCAAGTCCTTGATCTTGAGCTCGTTGAACAGCATCGCTGCCTTCTTGGGCCCCATGCCGGGGACTCGCAGCAGGTCCAGCACCGAATGGGGCACTTGTTTGCGCAGCTCGACAAGTTGCTTGAGCTCTCCGGTGTCGATCAGTTCATGACACTTCTCTGCCACACTCTTGCCGATCCCGGCAAGTTTGGTGAGATCGTCCCCGCGCTCCGCCATGGCGGAGATTGGCTCGGGCAGTTCGCGAATCGCCCGAGCGCCGTTTCGATATGCGCGGATCCGGAAAGCGTTTGTGCCCTGGAATTCGAGCAAGTCGCCGATCTCATCAAGCACATCGGCAATTTGAGTATTGGTGGTCATGAAGAGCTCCTCGCGCAAAACGTGCCCACAGCACCACCATCGTAGCGTCGCCCCGTGGCTCACGGCAGCGGTGGCTACCAGGACGACGATTTGATTCTCGCGCCCGGAATGCGGGACTGCAGCCGCTGTTTCGTCTCGTCGGACACTTCCTTGAGGGTGTACACCGAGAGCTTCTGCAAATGGGATCGCTCCAGGTGAAGCAGTCCCTTGCCCGTAACAACCAGGTTCTGATCGATCACCAGCGCGCGAAACGAGCGGCGAGTATGCTCGTCGACAAGGTGCTGAAGCCCCTCGTCGTCGATCGTCAGGCCCCGCAAGTAGAGATGGCGCAGCGACTCGCTGCGCGACAGCTCCGCCCATGCAGCGGGACTGATCCCGGCGATGTCCTCCAGAATCAGGGTTTGCAGACGAGGCAACTGACGCAGGGAAGTCAGTGTGGCATCGGACACCACTCCGCCGGCGATGTGCAGCTCCGTGATCTGCGTCAAGTGCTCCAACGCCGCGTCCTCGCAATCCACTCCGTAAAAGTGAATTCGAGATAGTTTGGGCAGCTGGTTCAGTCGCAGTTTGAGCACGTCGAAGAACCTGGTGCGCCAGACAAGTGTCTCCAGATTGGGAAAGTCAGGCACCGCCAGCTCTTGCTCGTCGTGCGACAAAATTACCTGGACGTCGTCTAGCTCGAGCCTTTCGAGCGACTTGAGCACTCCGAGACGCAAGAACGAACGTTCGGATAGCGCAAGCTGGTTCAGCACCAACGAGCGTTGCCCTGTCAACTTCAACAGCTCGTCAAAGACGGCATCCGGCACTTTGGCTCGAGCAGCTCGCAGCTCGACGAACTCCACTCGTGATGGCCTCCAGGCGGGTGCTGACTGAAAGTCGATGTCGAGCGAAGCTGCCGGGGAGTGCTCGGCGAGCAACGTTCGGATTCGATTGACCGTCACATTCTCTCGATAGAGGCCCATGCGGAGGCCGAAGGCGACTGCCAGGATCGTGACACCCAGCATCAGCTTCCGCACCGTGAGGCTCCACCAGTGGACCCGTGGTCTGCCATTGCGGGCACGGAATTCGGTGGCCGTTGGCCCCGAGTCAAGTTGGCGATCTGCCTCCACCAAGATTCCCTCGCGCGAAGTGGCTATAACGCATTTCAAAAACTTCCCGATCGGCAATCGGGTTGATAAAACCAGCAGAAAAACTGCCTTCGATTGCGCCAGGGAAGATTTTTGAAATGTCCTCCAATAGGTCAGGAGGCCGTTGAATAACGCCGGCCATTGGCAATCGCCAACGATCGCCGCTGCTTGCCCTCGCGGCGTCCCACGTCGGCCCCCTGTTTGTTTAGACTACCGAATGGATGTCCAGTTGACGAATTCCAAGCCACTGAGCGCGAGACGATAGTCCATGTGCAGACCCATGCAGGGCCCGCTCGGCGCGAACCGACCCCAAATGGCGAGGGCGCGGTGATCGGGCTTGGCGCCGCCGTTGTCATCTCTTGCACGTTGCTCGGACTGGGCAGAGGCCTGCTTGCAGCTGCCCCACCGCTGCGAAAGCTCTACATTCCCGGCTCCGTGCTGGCAGGCTTCCTCGGCCTTGGCGCTTTCCAATGGCTGCAAGCGGAGGGCTGGCTGTTGCAGCCGGACCAACTGGCGCCGGACGCGGACTCGCTGGCCGCTCTCCTGGCCGACGCCTACGGACAGCTGCGAACTTGGCCCAAATGGCTGATTGCCGTCGTGTTCGCCGGCCTGCTGCTGGGCCAGCCCGAGCGTTCCTGGCGGCAAAGCGCGGCCTCGGTCTGGCAGGAGGGGCTGGTCGTCTGGATTATCGCCCTCGGGCAGGCCACGGTCGGGCTGGTCGCGACGTGGCTTGTCTTGCAGCCGCTGTTCGGCGTGTCTCCGGCCTTCGGCATGTTGATCGAGACGGGCTTCGCGGGCGGACACGGCACGGCCGGCGCCATGGGCGAGGTGTTCCCGCGGGCCGGCGTGCCCGATGGACGCGATCTTGGCATGCTCATGGCCACCGCCGGGTTGGTTGCAAGCGTCACAACAGGCATCCTCTACATCAACGTCGCCTCGCTGCTCGGCTGGCTGCCCGCCGACTCGCGTCCCACATTGCCCGCTGAGCCCGTGAGCACGTCGGACCCTGGGGCCAGCTCCCGCCGCATGGCTATTGCCACCGGATTGAAAGCCTCCGCATTGCTGGCCGCCTCGTTTGGCTGTGGCATTGGCATCGCCCGGATCACGACGCTGCTCGCCAACGCATTGGACATGGGCGACTTAGTTGGCGACGCGTTGCCGCTGTTCATCTACACGCTCTTTGGCGGACTTGCCGTGCGTCACATCGCCCGCCTGCTTGGCCTGGCCCGCTGGCTCGACGCTGTCGCCATTCAACGTCTGACGGGGGTGATGATGGAGTTTCTCGTGGTGGCCGCGATCGCCACGTTGAGACTCGAGGCGGTCGTGCGATTCGCCGCGCCGCTGGCCGTGCTGTTCTCGGTTGCGTTGATCTGGTGCGCGTTTTGTTTGTTCTTTGTGGCCCGCTGGTTGCTTCCCGCACCCTATTGGTTTCAACTGGGATTGCTGAACTACGGGATGTCGACGGGCACCACCGCGACCGGCTTTGTCCTGTTGCGAGTCGTTGACCCTCAGCTTCGCTCCGGGGCCGCCGAGGTCTACGCCCTGGCCAGCCCATTGTCATCGCCGTTTGTCGGCGGCGGCATGATCACGCTCGCCTTGCCGATGATCGTGGCGGGATCATCGTCTCCGGCGATTCCCTGTCTGGTGCTCAGCGTCGCCCTGCTTGCTCTGTTTGCCGCCGGCTTTTGGTTGCGCACCGGTCAGTCGACCGGGCCCAACCATGAGCCAAACCAAGGGCCAAACCGAGGGCCAAACCAGCGATAAGACCTTCCTCTTCATCTCCAGACCATGACCACGACGAGTCGACAGGAGAAGCTATGCCCACGACACTTCCCGGCGCCAAGGCGCCGGCCCTCTCTTGCCGCTTTCCGCACACGGCCGCGGCCGCGCTTTCGGCAGCGGTCGTCATCATGCTGGTCGCCAGTCCCTCGGCATTCTGCGCCGAACTTGCCATGGGCTTGCGCGTGGGGGAGGTCACACAGACCTCGGCGATCGTCTGGACGCGAGTGACTCGAGACAAGCAACGAGTGTGGGACGGCTATCGTGAGCCCAGCAAACGCACTCCCAAGTCGCCGGTCTACACGCCGTCCGAGATCAAGATCGAGCAGCGTGATGGAGCGACTCCCGGCGCGCGCGGACAGCTTCGTGTCAGCTATGCGGACAATCGAGAGCTCAGCGGCCCGCGTGAGACGGCTTGGGTCGAAGTGGACCAAGCCTCCGACTACTCGCACCAATTTCAACTGACCGGCTTGAAAGCAGCGACTCGATATTTCCTGCGTGTGGACGCGAGAGATGCCGAGGACGGGCCGATCACCGCGTCCGCGGAGGGGACCTTTGCCACGCCGGCCGAAGCCTCGCAGTGGCAAGACGTTCGCTTCGGAGTCATCACCGGACAGAGCTATTGGGATCTCGATCATCGCGAAGGCTTTCACATCTACCCCGCGATGGCCAAGGAAAACCTGAGCTTCATAGTGCCGACTGGTGACACCGTCTATCTGGATAGCGAGGCGCCCCGCGCTCGGACGATCGAGCTTGCTCGATATCACTGGCAACGCATGTATTCGCTGCCACGGCACGTTGCGTTCCACAAGGAGGTTCCCGGCTACTGGGAAGTGGACGATCACGACACTTGGTGTGACGATTGCTGGCCAACCCTCCGCGCCGCCTGGATGAACCCCCTGACCTTCGCGCAGGGATTCGCCGTGTATCGCGAACAAGTTCCAATGGGCGCGGCCACATTCCGCACCGCTCGTTGGGGCTCCGGCCTGCAGGTGTGGATGGTCGAAGGGCGGCTGTTTCGGTCCCCCAACACTATGCCGGACGGGCCCGACAAGACGATCTGGGGCAGAGAGCAGCTTGAGTGGCTCAAGCGGACGATTCTCGAAAGTGACGCGGATTTTCGCGTGTTGATCAGCCCCACGCCGATTGTCGGACCGGACCGCGACCGCGGCAAACGCGACAACCACGCGAACGACTCGTTTCAAACCGAAGGTGAGCACTTTCGACAGTGGACGAAGCAACAACAGCTCAAGAACTTCTTCACCTGTTGCGGCGATCGCCATTGGCAATACATGTCGGTCGAGCCTCGCTCGGGGCTGCGCGAATTCTCCTGTGGTCCAGCCAGTGACATGCACGCCGGCGGCAATCCGATGCAGCCCGATTGGCAGCCGTTTCTGCGAGTCAAGGGTGGCTTCCTGACCGTCGACGTCGCTCGCGACAACGATGTGCCGACCATCTCGTTCCGGCACCATGACGTACACGGCCAAGTCGTCCACGAGCACCGACAAGCCAAGCAGCAAAGGTGACAGCTAGCTAGGTGGAAGGAACAGTGGATGGTTGGTCCGAGATTCCCGGAAAGCTTGCCCGGCGCCGGTTGCCGACTGACAATGGCCTTTCAGCCGGTTGAAAGTCTTCTGCCAGCCATTCCGTCATCACCCAGCGAGGTCATCCCATATGTTCCTGCCACGTGCTGTTCTCGTCATCGCGTTGGCAGCCATGTCGCTGCCTCGCGTCGCGGCGGAAGAGCTCAGCTGTCTCACCGAGTCCGAACGCACCGTTGCCACGCTGTATTACCAGCTGCAGCAACGGGCTTATGCTGCGCTCGACCGGCGCGATGAGGTGGTGGAGAAGCTGACGGATCCCGCGGCGATTCGTGAGCGTCAACAGAAGTTGCGTCGGCTGATGTTGCGACAGCTGGGAGGCCTCCCCAAAAAATCTCCGCTCCATGCGCGCACCGTTCGCAAATTGGATTGCGACGGCTATACCGTCGAATGCGTGATCTTTGATAGCCAGCCGGGGCACCGCATCACGGCCAACTTCTATCTTCCAGTAAGCAAGGGTGCAGGCAAGTTTCCCGGCGTGGCCGTGTCGAGCGGACATAGCCGAACCGGCAAGACGGCCGACTACAACCAGCGATTCGGAATCGCCATGGCCCGGCAGGGGATCGCGGCACTTTGTTTCGATCCGATAGGTCAAGGCGAGCGTTCGCAAATTCTCAAGGACAATGGCCAGCCTCAATTCTCGGGCACGACGACGGAGCACTTCCTGGTTGGAGTCGGCTCCATCCTCGTTGGCCGCAACACGGCGCGTTACCGAGTTTGGGATGCCATGCGGGCGATCGACTACCTCTGCGAACGCCCGGAGGTCGACGCCACGCGGATTGGCTTCACGGGGTGCTCCGGCGGCGGCACGCTGACCAGCTACGTGATGGCACTTGACGATCGAGTCGCCTGCGCAGCGCCGGCTTGCTATCTGACCAACTTTCGCCGGCTCATCGAGTCCATTGGGCCTCAGGATGCAGAGCAAAACATCTTTGGGCAACTCGCCGCGGGGCTCGATCAGCCCGATTACGTGTTGATGCGCGCCCCGCAACCGACGCTCATCAGCTCCACCACCGACGACTTTTTCTCAATCCGCGGCTCGTGGGAGACGTTTCGCGAGGCCAAACGAATCTATGGTCGCCTCGGGTATCCGGAACGCGTGGAGTTGGTGGAGGTTGCCGGCAAGCACGGAGTGCAGCCCCAAAACTTGGCCACGATCTCCCACTGGATGCGGCGGTGGCTGCTCGAAAGCGACTCGCCCGTGAGTGTGGCGGAGTTCCCAACGCTGCCGCCGGAAAAATTGCTCTGCACGCCGGCGGGCCAAGTTCTGCCGACCGATGGCGAACAGTCCGTTTTCGATCTGAATGCATCGCATCAGCAGCAACTGGCTCGCCAACGCGAGATGATCTGGCGTGATGGCAAACCCGAGGAGTTGGCCGTGCAGATTGCTCAGAAAATCGGCACTCCCGATCCGCGCCAACGCGCAACGCCGAAGTGGGAGGACCGTGGTCGCGTGAAGCGGGACGGCTGGCACATCGACAAACTTGTGCTCAAGACAAGCTCCGGCGCCACGCTGCCGGGGTTGACCTTTCACCCGCAGTCGCCTGTCGACGACGCATACTTGTACTTGCACGATCGGGGAAAACTCGGCGACACCCAGGCCGACGGGCCGATCGAGAAACTTGTCGCGGACGGCTACGTGGTTGTCACGGTCGACCTTCGTGGCCAGGGAGAAACGGGCACTGCGGCCGACAATGATTTGCTGGGGGACTGGAAGAGCTACTATCTCGCCTACCTGCTGGGCGAATCCCTGGTCGGACTGCGAGTGGAGGATGCGCTGGCCGCGGCCGACTTTGTGGCCAACTATCAGCGCCCGCCCGGCGACCCACGCAAGGTTCACCTGGTGGGCGCGGGGCAGGCCAGCGTCATTGCCTTGCACGCAGCCGCGTTGGCGCCAACTCGCTTCGCTAGCGTGACTTTGCGCGGCGGCCCGCGAGATTGGTCCTCGATTGTCAGCCAAACCGTGCCCGCGGGCCAACTCGAGTCGACCGTGCACGGCGCCTTGGAGCTTTACGACCTGCCCAACCTGCTCGATCTCGCTGGCCCCGAACGCGTGAAGCGGGAGGATTGATGGCCGCGAACCTTTGCGCAGTCAGTTTTTTTATCTGCCCCGGCGCCGTCGAGGCCCACGTATGAGTTTCGCCAGCCAAGACGGCCGCTTTCGCACAACTCAATGGAGCCTGGTGGCTGCCGCGCGGGATGAAGAGGACCCGCAGTCGCGGCTTGCGCTGTCGGAGTTGTGCGAGAGCTATTGGCAGCCGCTCTACGTGTTCATTCGTCGACGTGGACACTCGGCGGCCGACGCCGAGGACCTGACGCAAGGATTCTTTCACCAACTGCTTGAGAAGAATTACCTGTCGCAGGCAGACCGAGACCGTGGACGGTTTCGCACGTTTCTGCTGGCGGCGGTCAAGCATTTCTTGGCGAATCAGGCGGCTAAGAGCGGCGCCCAGCGGCGAGGCGGTGGGCACGCCCTGCTGTCACTCGATTTTGCGTTGGCCGAGTCGAACTACCGGGCCGAACCGGTGGAGACCTGGACCCCCGAAGCGTTGTACGAGCGACAGTGGGCATTGACGCTGCTCTCCAACGTGGTGGCCCGCCTCGAGCAGAAGTATGAGCAGAGTGGCAAAGGCGAGTTGTTTCGCTGGCTGAAGCCGACGCTGACGGGGGGCACGCCGAGCAGCCCGTACAACGAGGTGGCGCGGCAGTTGGAAACGACGACCGGCGCCGTCAAAGTCGCGGCACATCGGCTTCGCGACGCCTACCGCCGGGAACTCTGCGACGCAATTGCCGACACGCTGAGCGGCGACGATGACGTGGAATCGGAACGAGTCTTGTTGCTGCGAGCCCTGGCGGGGGATTCGTGACTTGCACCCTGCGAGCGAGTTCAAAAAAGAACGGGAAATTTTCGGAGTTCGGCGTAACCTCGGCGTCCTTTTTCGTCAGGTAGTAGGAAAGCGGCCGCGACTTGAAGACGCAGCGGCCTTCGCCTCGGCCGAACTGAACTCGCTTTGAAAGTCGTATTGTGCCACCTGTTTGCCCCGCGTGTGACAGAGTTCTGCCCGCCAACAGCCCCAGCGGTCTCTGCCCCTACTGTCTGCTTTCGGCAGCACAGCCAGCGACAGGCGCCTGGTCCGGCATGCATAGTTTCGAGCCTCCCACGTCCCGGCAACTGCAAAAGCACTTCGATCCAACTCAGTTGGAGATTCTCCAACTGATCGGGCGGGGCGGGATGGGGGCCGTCTATCTCGCTCGCCAGCCGCGATTGGATCGACGCGTTGCCATCAAGATTCTGCCTCCCGAGATGGCGACTCAACCAGGCTTCGACGATCGCTTTGCGCGTGAAGCCCAGGTCCTCGCTAGGCTCAAGCACCCGCACATCGTCGACGTGTACGACTACGGCAGGGCGGGCCCCTACTCCTATTTGATGCTGGAATATGTCGAAGGAGCGAACCTTCGCGAGATGCAGGAGCAGGGCAGAGCGTCCGTGGCGGAGGCGCTGATGATTATCCCGCAACTCTGCGAAGCGTTGCAGTTCGCCCACGACGCGGGCGTCGTGCACCGGGATATCAAGCCCGAAAATATTCTGCTCGACGCGCGGGGCAACGTGAAAGTCATGGACTTCGGCTTGGCCAAACTCGCGGACGCCCCCATGGCGGACCGGCGACTGACCGGAACTCGGCAGGTGATGGGAACGCTGCACTACATGGCGCCCGAGCAATATGAGCGACCTCGCGAAGTGGATCACCGCGCCGACATTTTTGCGCTGGGCGTGGTGTTCTACGAGTTGCTGACGGGCGAATTGCCGCTGGGGCGTTTTGATCCGCCCAGCGTTCTGCTGGGCACGGACGCCAACCTGGACAATGTCGTGATGCGGTCGCTCGAAAAGGAGCCCAGTCGACGCTATCCCCGCGCGGCGGATCTTCAATCCGACGTGCTGCGTTTCGCCGGCATGCCGCGGCCGATCACGAAGCCTCCGGTTCGCAGCGTCGCAGCGCCGGCCCCGGTAGTGTCATTGGAGCATTGGCTGGGCAGCGTCAATCTGCTCGTCCTGATCGTCTTCGTCTTCAACGTAATTGCAGCGCTGGGCGTGACGCTGGCCCTGACCAGCAGAACGGACGATGATGCGTTGTTGTTCCTGATCAATACTGGCGCCTTGTCCATTGCGCTGTCCCATTGGGCCGTTCGAGTGCGTCAGCGAGCGGAGTTGCCTCTGGCGATCGACTGGTTGATGACGCCCATGGTCTGGCTCGCCAAACCGGTTGACAGCTTCGAGAAATTGCTGAACCGTTTCGTCTCGGACGGCACGGTCTCACCGATCCTAATCGGAACCGGCTGGCTGTTTCAGGGCCTTGCCGTAATGTTTCTCTTGCTTTCGGCACGTCGCGACGACTGGATTTCGGTCGCCATCTGCATGACCATGCTGGCTTGGATCGTGGGGCGACTCGCCATGCCCCGTGACACGTCGCGATTAAGTTACGCCGAGCGGGCGGTGTTTTATCCGTTATGCGTTCCAGCGTTGCCAATCATTGTTGTCGCAGCCGTCCTGCTGCCGTCCATGATCTTTGTCGCAATGATTTTTGAATCACG
>JAGQPF010000610.1 GCA_020426845.1 Planctomycetales bacterium | reverse complement strand
TTCTTGATCGCGTAGCTCGGCGTCATGCGGTTCTCGCGGTCGTCAAAGATCTTGCCAATAAGCAGAGCATCTGAATTCCGCCAGTTGTTGCGATGCCCCCGGCGATTGGCATCCAAGATGGCCTGAACATCGTCGAACACATCGTTCGCGATGATTGCGTCGTGTGCACCAGGATAACTCTTGCCGCGGTGATTGATTTCGCCGATGTAGGTACGATTGCGCAGAAGTGAGACGAGCGCGCCAACCATGAACGGAATACCGCCGATCGTGCGGCCGGTAGCAAGTTTCCGCTGGCGTGTGACGATGCCTTGCGCGCGCAAATCGCGCTGGAGGGCCGGTAGGGAGCGCAATTCACGGTAACGTTGGAAGACGAGCCGAACGGTCTCGGCCTCCTCAGGGACGATAAACAGCTTTCGGTCGATGACCTTGTAGCCGAGCGGCACGACGTCGCCCATCCACATACCCTTCTTCTTGGAGGCAGCGATCTTGTCGCGAATTCGTTCGCCGGTGACCTCGCGTTCGAATTGGGCGAAACTGAGGAGCACATTGAGTGTCAAACGCCCCATCGATGACGTGGTGTTGAACGACTGCGTGACGGAGACGAAGGAGACACCGCATGCATCGAACAACTCGACCAGTTTCGCAAAGTCCGCGAGCGAGCGCGTCAGTCGATCGACCTTGTAGACCACGATGATATCAAGCTGACACTCGCGAATTTTGGTGAGCAGGGACTGCAGCGCCGGCCGATCCATGTTTCCGCCGGAGAATCCACCATCATCAAACTGCGTCTTGATCAGACGCCATCCCTCATGGGTTTGGCTCTTGACGTAGGCCTCGCAAGCCTCGCGTTGTGCGTCGAGGGAGTTGAAGTCCTGCTCGAGGCCAGCATCCGTCGAGACGCGTGTGTAGACGGCACAACGCAAGGTCTTGGGCTTCACTGTTGTCATGCCGAGCTCCGTCCTTGATTGCCAGCTTGCACTTTCACCTTGCTCCTGAGGCCAAAGAATCGCGGGCCATTCCATCGCGTTCCAGTGATGGCAAAGGCAACTTCGGATAGGCTGCGGTAGGTGGTTCCGTTCCAGGCAAAGCCGTCGGCAAGCACCATGACGTGATGCATCGTGCCGTCATGTTCGCGACCAATCACGGTTCCCGGAGCAAGTCCCTTGGCGCCGCGAGACGAAATGTTCAGGCTCTCCAGTGTCGGGACGCTAGCGCCAGCCTTGCCCTTCGCGCGCTGTTCGGCGATCTGGCGCAAGAGCCTGACGCTGTGGCTGTCGAGATCGCCGAACGCATCGGCCTGGATGCGATACGCGATCAACCGGCTGAGAAGCTGCTTCGGGAGGTGCTCGGGCGCCGGCCGGCGGGTCAGCTGCCGCCATCGGCGTTGTAATGCACTGAGATCAAGCTCGGCGAGGCCAGCCAATTCCTGGCTAACCTCACCCTCGTTGCGAAGAATGCCCATCATCAACCTCGCGCCGTCCGCTCCAGCGCATAGCGCCGGGTGCCATCGGTGTCGCGTGACGAGCTGAGCGACAGGCCAAGCTTCTTCTTAACAGTGCCGGATAGGAAGCCGCGTACGCTGTGCGGCTGCCACTCCGTTGCGGCGACCAATTCGGCCAAGGTCGCGCCATCGCGGCGGGAGAGGAGGTCCAGGCACCGCTGCTGCTTGCTCACACCGATGACCGTGGCAGCACGCTCGGGGGCACGGGCACGGCGAGTGTTCTTGATCGGTGCCGGCTTCCGGGTTGCCAAGGCACGCTTCGTGGGCGATTTGGCAGGACTGGCTGACTTGCGGGCTTTCGAGGTCATGGTGGGGGCTCCAGATTTTGGGCACCGCGCCTATCGCGATGCCGGCACGACCTGAGGCCCCGCGTACTCAGCGAGGTTGTTGAGCCGGCACTGAAGCGGTACCGGGCATGACACAACGACAGCAACGCTTGCCGGCCCGACGAAGTCCAGTGGTTTTTCCAGCAATGGGCACCGGACGAAGCCGCGTCACTCAATAAATTCGTCCTCGACGGACGGCTTTCGGGCGGGCGGAGGTGGCGCATTCGGGTCCGGTGGCCACGTCTCGCCAGCTGGCGGCCCGAATTGCGCATGGGGATGATCCTGGAGGCGGCGCTGGTAGTCTTCGGTCCAGCGGCCGTATCGCTCGAACTCTTCCATTGTCATTCG
>JAGQPF010000609.1 GCA_020426845.1 Planctomycetales bacterium | reverse complement strand
CTGCTGGGCAAAGCGGTCCTCGCTGCGGCGGACGCCGACACGACGGTTCGCGTCAGGCTTAGCCAATGAGTCCGGCCCTTACTTTCGCTTCGTCAAGGAGACCATGCCGATGAAACGTTCCCTACTGATCGCTGTGCTTGTCATCGCCGCAATGTGTTGGATTGCGCCCTCCGAGTCCAACGCCTGTGGGATTTTCCGTGGCCGATTGCGAGCCGTGGTTCGCGCGCCGCTGCGGATCGCGAGCGCTCCGGTCCGTCTGGTGCGCACCATTCGCCATCGACGCTGCCGCCTGCGGCACTCGTATTACCACGCTCCGCGGCGTAGCTGCCAAACCGGCGCGTGCCCGGCTCGATGATCACGTCTTGTTGCAGGAATCGTAAAGCATGAAGCATGTACTGCTCGTTTTGATGCTGCTGATGCCGTGCGGCGCCACCGTGCACGCCCAACGCGTCGAATGTCCTGATAGCCGTCTCGCGATGGACTTGCCGCGCGAGATCCGCACCTGGTTTCGCAATCCCGACGGATCGTGCGTGCAGTGCTCGATCGGGATGTGCGGCGTCGACCAGAACGTGCCCGAGGCGGCCACACTGCTGTGGGATACCGAGTACGGGTCGCGGGAGCGCGGCGGCTCGGGACCTTCACGCGTGTCGGCCTATTGCCACAAGCGGGGCATCCGGGCGTTCAACATCACTGGTTCCAACACCTGGGATTGGATGAAGTGGGCGACGGAAACGGGACGCGGTGCTGCGATTGGAGCAGGGAGAGCGCACTTCCAGACGCTCATGGGCTACGACCCTGACACGGGCACGTGGTACGTCTGCAACAACAACTCACCCACACGGATTGACGCCTATGACGAAGCCGCGTTCAGGCGGCTCCATCTAGCGAGCGGCCAATGGGTGGTGATTCTCGATTACCCGCCGCATCCGGAGCGGCCGCGTTATTACCAGTGGTGGTGACCAACAAGGAAGAAAGGACCTTAACAATGCGTAGTCTCCTCACGGCCATCGTCGTGACGATCTGCTTCGCTTCCCAGGTGCGTGCCCAGGAGAATCCTCCACAGGTCGACGAGGCCGAAGTCATGCGGCTGGGCGACACGGTGCAGCACGTTGGCGACCATGCGCTGGGCGAGGAAAACGCTGACGCCTTCGTGACCGCCATGGGGCCGCCGGAGAGCGATGCCGACAAGTGGTTCATCAGTGTTCTCTCCATGCGCGGCTGCGCGGGGTGCGAGAAGCTCAAGAGGGACTGGGCGACCAATGACTGGCTGCTGGCATTGGCGAATCCCAACGATGCAAAGAAGTCCTGGGCCCATTACCGCGTTTACGACAAGGACGACCAAAGCCAGGCTTTTCGTTTCAAGAACGTGAAGGTCACCGCCTATCCCACGATCTTCGTGCAGCCACCGCGGAGCCGTCGCTATGGCGATCCCGCCACGGTCGTGTTCCAAGGGGTGTACCAGGGCGATCCGGAGAAGCTGGCCCGCGCGATCACTACGGCGATTCGCCGGTACGTGGCCAAGTTGCAATCGACACCAACGCCGCTGAAAGCGGGTGATGTGGGGCAGGTTGGCACCGATCCGCCCTGGCAGCCCGTTCCCAAGGTGGATCCCTGGCAGCCGCAGCCCGGCCCCAACTTTCCGGCCTTTGATCCGAGCATTCCACCACAGCCGACTCCAGTTCCCGTTCCTTCGTTCCCGTGGTCCAGCGTGCTGACGTTAGTCGTCGCGGGATTCTCAGTTCCGGCGGCAATCGCGCTGGTCATTTGGGCGATCTCATTTATCCGGGCACGCAGGCAGGCGACCGGCAAGCCGCCGATTGTGGATCAGGCGACGCTCGACCAGGTGCTCGCGATTCTGCAGCAAATGGCTGAGGCCCCGCCCCAAAACTCCTCGAGCGGAACGTGAACGGAGAAGAGTTGATGGCCGACCTACTACAAACCGGATCGAACTGGCTGCAAGACCAGCGGAAGAAACACATTACGCGCACAGTCACGTATCGGCGCGGCGTGGATTCGGTGTTGGCACAGGCCACGGTCGGTCGCACGGTCTTCGAGCAGGACGATGGCAGCGGCGTGATTGTCCGCACGGAAGTGCGCGATTACCTGATCGACACGGCCGATCTCGTGCTCGCCGGGCAGCCCGCGTTGCCTGAGCGCGGCGATCGCATCGAGGAAATCGAAAGCGGCAAGAAGTTCACCTACGAGGTCATGACTCTGGGAACGGAGCCACACTGGCGCTACAGCGACCCCTACCGCAAGACGCTGCGTGTGCACACCAAACACATCGACACGGAGGACGTTTGATGGCCGTCATCACGGACGTTGCCGACGCAGTCGTCGCCGAGCTGAACGCCGCGTCGTTGAGCTTGCCGCTTACCGCCGAGCGCCACTACGTGCCGTCATTCGAGCTGCAGGAAATGCAAGACCTGCACGTGAGCGTGGTCCCCAAGGGCGTGGTCATCACCAAGAGCGACCGCAGCCGCAACATCAACGACGCCCAGATCGACGTCGCGGTGCAGAAGAAGTTCGAGGCAGGCGTCGCAGCGGAGATCGACCCGCTTGTGAACCTGGTCGAGGAGATCGCCGACTTCTTCCGCCTGCGGAGGTTAACGGCTTACCCGAACGCCCACTGGATCAAGACGGAGCACGCACCCATTTACGCCCAGGAGCACTGGGACGAATTGCGGCAGTTCACCAGCGTTCTGACGCTGACGTTTCGGGTCGTGAGGTAACGAATGATCGCCATGCAGGCGCGAACGCGCGACAACACGAAGCAGGTGCTGACCAAGGCCAAGAAGGGCAGCATCAAGAGCCTCGGCCACGCCGGCGCGACGATTCGCCTGACCGCCCGCCGCAGCATTCGTCGCCGCAAGAAGGCGAGCCCAGAAGGACGGCCGCCCAGCACCCGAGCAGGCCAGCTCCGTGGCGCGATCATGTATTCCGTCGAGAAACACAAGGACCTGGTCGTCATCGGTCCGGAGCATGCCAAGGTAGGCAGGTCGGCTTCCGCGCACGAGCACGGCGGCCGTTACAAGCGGCAGCGCTATCCGAGGCGGCCGTTCATGGGACCGGCATTGGAAACAACCAAGGAGCGACTGCCCCGCAAGTGGGCGGGCT
>JAGQPF010000608.1 GCA_020426845.1 Planctomycetales bacterium | reverse complement strand
TCTGATCGCGTGCATCCTCCGCCACATCCTTGGCCGCCTGCAGCGTGGCGTTGGCCGAGGCCACCCCGGCATCGCGGGCCGCCACCGCATCGTTCATCTGTTGCTCATTGTCGTTGTAGGTCGCCCAATCGGCCGCGATCTTATAGTCCTTCCAGAACTCGGCGATCAGGTCGTCGGCGGCTTTCGTCGCGACTCCCACGGCATTGCCATGATTGAAATAGGCGGTGTCGACGGCCAACTTGTGATCGTAGCGATGCTGCGCGCGACTGTCCGCATCCTTCCGCTCGGCGGCCACGATCGCCTTGTCGCGGACCTTCGTCGCATCTTCGGTGTTGACGACATAGACGCCCTCGGACGTCATCAAGGAGGCGACGTAATCCGCTTGATCTCCCGCATCCTGGGTGTCTTGTGTGGTCAGCGCGGAGGCCTGCCCGGTCGCCAACGCGTTGTCGGCGGCCACTTGATTGTTGCCCAACATCGCGAAGGCATCGCCGAAGGCCTGCGCGAGCCCGGTCAGCGCGGCCCCCTTGGACGCCACAAAATCCCCGCCCGCATCGAAGATGGCGGTCTGCATTTGGGACCAGGGCGTGTTCTGCTCGTCGTTCCAAGCCGACATGCCGGTGGAGCGAGCCTGATGATCGGCCGCCTTCTCGTCGGCCTCGTCCGTCGCGTCGCCGACGAGGCGATCGGTCGTCAGCTGTCCCTTGTGCGACGTGTATTCGGCATCCTCGGCCAAGTCGAGGCCCAGCCAGGTCATCAGCGAGCTCGCCATCTCGCCGACGCGAGTGGCGGCCGCATTGGCCAGCGACACCAGCAGCGACTCCTCGGCGCTCGCCACGTTGACGTTGAACAGCTCGACGCCATCGATCAGATGATTGTCCCAAACCTGCTTCAGTTCGTTCACGCCGCTGGCGTTGCCGACGGAGCCGGCCAACCAGACATAGGTCCCGCTGGCGCCGACATAGTAGTGCAGCACCGCCTTGTTAATCAGCGTCTCCCGCGCCAGCTCCTCGGTTCGCTCGGCCGTCTTGAAGGTCTGCTTGTTGGCGTTGTCGAGCACATCATAGGTCAAGTCAATCGGGTGCAAAGCGACGAGCGGCTCGTGCACAAGCCAGTCGGGATAGAGGAACTCGTCACTCAGAATCTCCGCGCGTCCGACGCCTCGGTCGTGCAACGAAGTTGCTTTTGCATGCTCCCAATCATTCTGATCGTCCGCGACATTCTTCGTATAGTCGAAGTGGGCCTTGGCCACGTTGTCCTGCAGCTCGCGCCAGGCCGCGATCTCGCCGAGCTGATAGTTCAACTTCTCCTGCGACGCGGTGTCTAATAGCGTCTTTTGTTGAGTGGCCTCCGTCTCGTTGGCGAGCCGCTCGGCGCCGGCGCCGGTGGTCACCTCGGTGACGATGCTCGTCAGGTCGGAGATGACGCGGGTCAGCGCCGCGCCGACCTTGTCGGTAATCATCCCGATCCAGTGCGTGCCCAATTGAGCGAGGAATGAGCCCTCGTTCTCGGCCTGGTCGGCAGCGACGGCCGAGTCGACCGTCTGCATGAAGGAGTGATACGATTGGGCCGACGTCGTGCGATGGTTGGCCGCCGACTCGTCGCGGGCCCGGGAGGCGTTGGCGCTGCCGACTTCGAAGTCTCGCTTCGCCTCGGCAATGGCCTGCTCGCGGAGTTTTTGGGCGCCGGCGACGGAGACGCGATACTGCTCGCGCGCCTCGGCCTGCGTCTTGAGCAAGTTTTCCAACGCCGCGGAGCGCTGGTCGGCTTTCCATTTGCCGATCGCCGCCAGCTCCTCATCGTGGGTCTTTTGCGAGCTGTTGATCGCCAGTCGCTTGTCATACAGCGCCTGGGCATCGGCCTGAGCCTTTTGCTTGGCGATGTCGGCCCGCGTATCGTCGAACTGTTTCGTAAGCGCGGCCATCGCCGTGTAATGTGCTCTGGTGGCGTCGTGCTTGAGATTGCCTTCCTCGGTCGCCAATGCCACGTAGTTATTGTCGGGATCGGGATCATTGACCCAAACCTCCTCGGCCGCCGCCATGGCTGCCTGATAGGCGGCCAGCTCCACGTTGACCAACGTGTGGTGGGCCAGCTGAGCGAGCTTCAGCTGCGTGTTGGCAGTCGCCTCGTTGTTCTGAATCTTTTCGTCATAGATGTCCTCGGCTATCTTCACTCGCTTGGTGTGCCGAGCGGCGATCGTCTCCTCGGTATCCTGAGGATTCACCGCGTTCTGGGCGGCCTCCCAAAGCGATCTAGCGGCGGCGATCAACTGGTTGGCGACGTTGGCGGCCGCCTTTTTGGCGTCTTCGAAAAGCGACCAGGAGCTCTCGCGGGCCTCGTTGAAGTCGCCTGCCAAGTCGTACAGCGCGCCTTGCTTGTCGTCTTCGGCCTGAGCCAAGTCGTCCTGCAGCGGCTGATCCAGCGATGCGTTGTACGCGGCCAGCGTGCTGCGCTGTCCGGCGGTCTGATTGACCCAATTGGCGTCGGCCTGTCCATCCACGTCGGCGATCGCCGCCATCGGATCGGCGCCGTAGAACAGGTGGGCGGGAGGCTGCGGCTGGGAGGCGGGGTCGGGAATCACCAACTGTTCGCGACCGGCGCGTCGGGCCAGCGAAAATCGTCGAGCTGGAACACGCTGATGTCACCCGTGAACGCGACTAGATCGGCGGCAAAGTCGGCGGCCACGGTGCTCAAGCCGTTGCTGAATGTCAAGCTCGCTGCGCCAACCGCCGACCGCAACGTCGAGTTGGCCAGTGCCACGGCCGAGTCGCGGGTGGCCACCGCGGTGGTCATGCCCGTCGCATAGCTGTCCAGGCTCGTCGTGATCGACGTCCAGTAGGCGAGCTCGGCGGCGTCGATCTCGGTCTCGTAGGTGGCGTCCGCGCTGGCGATGTCGGCTTGATACGTGGCGAGGGCCGTGGCCTTGGCCTGCGCCTCGGCCGAGTCGGGATCCGCCGCGAAGACAAACGTCAGCGAGGACCAGGCGCCGACTTCGGAAAACTCCTCGGTCGCGAACGGGTCCGTGGCGGGGACGGCCACGCGAGCGCGGACCGTCGTCAGGCCTTCCAGGAGATCTTCGGGCGTATAGGAGAAATTGCCCGCGCCGTCCGGCGTGAGTGTAGCGTCCACCACCCAGTCGCCATCCGAGTCGATTTGCACGACGGCGCCCGTCCCGTTGACCACCATGCCGGCGAACGTCGGATCGCTCGAAGCTTTGTCGGTGGCGCTGACGCCGCTGTCCACGGTCAACTGAAGTTGCTCGACTCGCGGCGAGTCGTCCGGCTGGGCCTCGAATGTAAAGGTCAACGAGGTCCAGGCGCCGACCAACGGCAATCCTTCGTCGGTCGACTGGCGAGTACGAGCTCGCACGGTCACCGCGCCCTCGTCGAGATTGCGGGGCGACCATTGGAAGCTGCCGTCGGACTCCAGCGGAATGGCGCCGTCCAGAATGTCGTCGCCGTCGACGTCGAACTCGATGGTTGCCCCCGGCAGCAAGCCGACCGTGTTCACCTGACCGGCGAGTTGCGCGTCCCAGGTCACTCCATCGGTGTCGTCAACGCCCGTGTCGTTGGCCAGGCCGAGCGTGTCGATCGTGGCGGCAGTTGGCGCGGGGGAGTCGTATTCGAAGGTGATGCTGCTCCAACCGCTTTGCAGCAGCTGGCCGTCGTCGGTGATTTCGCTGGCACGCGCCGCAATCGTGGTCGTGCCGAACGGCAGCCCGACCGGAGTGATGCGAAACTGCCCGTAGACATCGGTTCGCGTCACTTCGTCCACGACGCCGTCGCCGTCGTAATCGAGCTCCACGACCAAGTCGTCAACGCTTGATTCGTTCGACACTCGGCCGGAGACCGAGGGATCCGACGTGAAGGTTTCATCGGTGGCGTTGGACAGCCCCATGGCCGCAATCTGCGGCGCCACCTCAGGCTGGTCTTCGTAGGTAAATGTCAGCGACCAGCCCTTTGAAGGTCGTCTCTAGCGGTACGAACCAATAGGGACTTTGGTTCGTCTGGAGTACATCGGTTGAGATGTTGCCAGAACGCACGGAGGTAATTGGAAATGACGAAGGATATCCCGGAGA
>JAGQPF010000067.1 GCA_020426845.1 Planctomycetales bacterium | reverse complement strand
GGGCGCCCATGCTACGCGCGAAGGGTGCTTCGGCCGGCGCAAAGGGGTTGCGCAGTGCCGCACGCGCGAGAACGCCCATGCTACGCGCGAAGCGTGCCTTGGCCGGCGCAGTGGGATTGCTCCGTTCGGCACGGGCAGGCTGCCCATGCCACGGCTACTGCTGCTTTGGCTGTTTCGACTGAGCGTCGGCGAGCTCCTCGATCAGCGCTTCGTAACGCTGGAGACACTCGGAAAGTGACTCTTGGACCTGCGCCTGCTGGGCGTCGTGCGCGGCGATGGACTGGCTGAGCGGCTGAAGCCAGGTTTGCATCAATTGAAACTGACTTTCCAGCACGTGCAGGATCGAACGCGGGACTTTGTGCTGTACCGTGACGCGATGCAGGGCGCCGCCTTCGTGAAACGCCTCCGCCGGCAGTGGCGGCGCGGCGTTTGCCGCAGCCGAGGCCGGAGCGGCCGCTGCCATTGCGGCGCCGACTTCCTTCAGCCCGTCTCGCAGGGCAGCGACCTCGACAATCAGACGCTCGGCGTGATCCTGGGACTGCAGGTCGCGCGACGCGGACTGCTCCGCCGCGTTGCTGACCATCTCCTTGACGCCGTCGGCGATCGCCTTTCGCACCGAGTGTAAGTTGTCGCCCAGCGTGCCGAGCTGCACGAGCACTCGCGCAGTCGGGTCGTCGGCGCCGCCCACACCTCGCAGCTTCACGTTCTGCGAAAAGGTGCGGCAGATCTCCTCCCAACGCTGATGCTCCTCGGCGCTCATTGAGCCGAGCATCTGCTTGAGTTTCAGCAGATTCGACTCGGTGTCCGACGTCAACGTCTGCGCGTCGTTCTCGTAGTTGGAGAGGATCAGCGTCTCGAGCTCCTCGTCGTTCATGATCGGAGCGATCTTTTCGGCGATCCGGTTCATGTTGCGGTACGAGCCCTGCAGCTTGAACGGCGGCTCGGTGCGGTAGTCGTCCGACTGGGCCGCCGAGCGAATGTACTCGCGGTTCACCTGCAACACGACATCTCGCACGCGCAGCATCTTCTTCACGACGGAGACCATCTCCTGCGTCTCCTCGAGCGAGTAGCTGCCTTCGAACTCCAATTGAGTTGAACCGTGATGAGCGAGCTGGAACAGTGGGTGGATGTCGTTGTGGCTGCGGCTGGCCAGCTTGTTCAGGTACGGATTGGAGGTCAGCGCATTTTCCAAATAGCTCATCTCGAACACCGCCGCGGTGTCGCCGATGATCTCGCCGAGGTTATAGATGTCGGCGCGATTCGAGAGCATGTCGGGGATCTGGAATTTCTCGCCACTCTCGGTGTACGGATTGCCCGCCATCACCACCGCGACTTTGCGGCCGCGGAGATCGTAAGTGCGAGTCTGTCCTTTGTAGACGCCTTCGATCTTTCGCTGCGCGTCGCACAGCGAGATGAACTTTTGCAGGAACTCGGGATTGCAGTGTTGGATGTCGTCGACATAGATCATCACATTGTCGCCCATCTCCAGCGCCAAGTTCAGCTTGGCGATCTCCTCGCGGGCGCCTGCGTTCGGCGCCTCGGCGGGGTCGAGCGAGGTGACGTGGTGTCCGATCGCCGGTCCGTTGATCTTCATGAAGATCAACCCCAGGCGGTTGGCGATGTACTCCATCAAGGTGGTTTTGCCGTAGCCGGGCGGCGACACCAATAGCAGCAGCCCCATGCGGTCAGTGCGTTTCTGCTCGCCGGCCGTGCCGATCTGCTTGGCCAGGTTGTCGCCAACCAGCGGCAGGTAGACTTCGTCGATCAGCCGGTTGCGAACGAAGGAGGTCAGCACGCGCGGCTGGAATTCCGAGAGCCGCATCTGCTCGCGAGCTCGGTCAACGAGGTTGCGTTTGACGTCGAGATAACGCCGGTAATCGGTTGCGTCGCCGTGCTCGTAGGCGTCGAGCTTGCCGAGGAATCGCGTGAAGTGCAGGTGGTAGCGGCCACCGTGAATCAGCGGATGGGCGCCGACCAGTCCGTCCAGGTCGGCAGAGACTTGACCGTCAATGATTCTCGCAGGGTCGATGGCGTCGGTCAGCAATAGGATCGCCAACTCGTCAACAAAGTCGATGTCGTCCTCGCGAGATTGGGCGCCGCCTGCCAGCGATTGCAGGTAGGCCGAGGCCCAATCGCGAGCAAGCTGAAAGTGGGCGGCCGGGTCGGAAGCCACGTTGGCCAGCGACTCTTGCAGCAGCCCCAGGCGTCCCTCCTGTTTGAGTTGACGCTCCAGCGTGTCTCGCAGCGTGGCGGCCCGTCGACTGATCGCGAATTGCTCGCCGGTCGACAGCTCGTCGAACGCATATTCGGCCGCCTCGAGCGCCAGCTCCGTGGCGAATAGACCCTTGGCGCCGGCAAACTCTTCGAGCCGCTGCCGGAGCTCACGCACATACACGTCGCGGACATCCGTGTTGGGAAATTGGCTTGCCACGACGCCGGCGCCGCGGAGCTTGGCGCCCAATGCGCTGCGATCGCGGCAGAACCGAGACCAGTAGAGATGAGCCATCGCGCGCGCCGGTGCGGTGTGCCGCAGCAGGCCGATCGTCGCTCGCATCTGCAGCAGACCGTGCAGGATCGTCGAGGCGTCGTGGTCGTGAACACCCTTGCTGTACGCTTCGTGATAACGCGGCGCCATGAACTGCTGCACCTCGGTGCGCAGCTCCTCCAGCGGCATTCGCTTCAGTTCGTCGAGCCCCTTGGCGTGTTGGTCGCTTCGAGCGGCCTCGAACAACTGATAAGCGAGATACTCGCCGCGATAGATGGACGGGTTTTCCGAGACCACCTCTTGCTGCCAAACGTGCCGCAGAGAGTTGATCGCCTCGTCCGTGACGGTCTCGAAAAAGTTGGTGCCCGTCAGGTGCAGGCTCAGCCGGTCGTCGCGGAGCACGGTTGTGAGGTCGAGTTGCTGGACATTGACCGTGAACCGATGCTGTCCGAACTTGATCACGTTCTGGCCGTCGACGAACAGCTCTTGGCGATCCTTGAGCTGCCGCACCGCGTCCTCGCGGATCGTCTTCAGCCGGCTTTGGATGTCGTCGACCTTGACGGTGTCGTCCAACTCATCCAGTTGGGCGACAATGTCACGGACCTTTTCGATCATCAGGTCCGCGGCAAAATAGCCGTGGATGTCCTCGGCCGACTCCATGTTGTCGACGCGGGACTTGATGCCTTTGAGGATGCGGTCGGCGGCGGAGGCGAGCGACGCGGCGCGGCGATTTCTCGCCTCGACCAGGCTCAGTTTTCGCGTCTCGAACGCGTTGTAGACCTCTTCTCGCTTTTCGACCAGCTGCTCCACAAACTCGTCGAACTCGGCGAACCGGCCCTCCAGCTCCTCGAGCTGCACCATCACCTTGGTGAGGAACTCCTCGCACTTGCCCGGCGTGTCGCTGATGTCCAGGTAGTTCACCACGCCCTGGTTCAGCAGCTTCATCTGCGAGTGGAACTCGGCGCGGCCCTCGACCGACATCAAGTCCTTGATGCGGTTCTTCAGCGCCGCTCGCGACTGGTTGATTTTTCCGAACAACGACGAGATGTTGTCGATGATCGTGGTGCGATGCGTGGCGTCGTCGATTTTTAGATTGCTGACAATCTCAATCAGCATCTCCAGCTCGCCCGCGCCGGAGGCGATCTCTTGCTCCAGCGCCTTCGCCTCGACGACCGTCTTCAGCGGCTCGATTCGCGCGCCTTGTTCGGTGATCCGTTGGGCGTACGGCGCCAACGCGTCGTCCTGCAGCAGGAATTGCACGCAACGCTCGCCAATCCGCCGTGACGACTCGGCAACCTCCGTTTCGAGCGAGTCGATGGCGGCGATGTCGGCGTAACGCAGGTCCTTGAGCGCGATGGTCTCGCCCCGGACTCGCCGCAGTTCGGCCAAGGTCGTCACGAACTCGTCGATATGGGCCATCCGCTTGCGGACGGCCGCGGCCAGCGCCTCCTTGGCGCGTTGGGTGACGTCGCGAGTGCTCTTTTCCGTCGCCTCACGCACGCGGACGACTTTCTCGAACTCCTCAATCGCCGCGCCGGCGGACTCGCGGACACCGCGCAGCGGCTCGGCCAGGTTGCCGGCGTCCTCCGAGGCGACCCAGTAATACGAGTCGACGATGTCGCCCGCCTTGCTCGCCAGGTCGATGTACAAGCCCGAGTAGCTTTCGTCCTTGTCGATCAGGTTCAGGACTTCGTGGCACTCGGCCATGCCGCGGACGATGTCGCGGTTGCCGACCTTGTACAAGTAGGAGTCCGCGTTGGCGGCCGGCACGTGGTCGGCGTCGACATAGGGAGTCCGCCAGATCTGAATCGCGTGGTGCTTCTGCGGGTCGTCGTTCGCCTTGAAGCACAACAGTTCGCCGCCGACAAACAGCGAGTAGCCGTGGCAGACCAGCGGCGGCGCGACTTGCTGCTCGATCAGGTTGTAGTGCAGCAGGATATAGACGCCACTGGCGCGGTTGTAGAAGACGTAGAGGTAGTCCTCGCCGTTGGGCGCCGCCAGCTGCCGCTCGAACAGCATGTTCTGCGGCTCGTCGCCGAACGTCTTGCACTGTCCGTCCTGCAAGTAGTAGCCGTTGGGGAAGATCAAGCCGTGATCGTCGGGCAGCTGAACGCAGCAATGCTGGATCGAGTCAAGCCGCCGGGCTCGTCGGATCTTCTCGTTGTAGACGATGTACCGGAACTCCTTCTCCTGGTACGGCCGGATCTTGAGCAGGATGATGTTGCCGATCAGGGAGTAATAGATCTCCGCGTCGTCGAGCGTCTGGTCCTGCTGCTCAACGTCCTCCGCGTAGATGCCTTCCCCGGTGTCCGTGTTGTTCTCGACTTTGATCGTCAAGTCGCCGCCCACGGTCTCGACAAAGATGCGATCGTCGATCGAGATGTGTGGATGGGTGCCGTAACGATGCTGGTCGCGCGTGGTGCGGACCCATTTGAAGTCGTGCTGGGGCGGGAACTTGACCTCGTGATCGGATCGGTTGTCCGAGTAGACGAGCTTGTCGCCCTGAGGCACCCATTTCAGGGTCTTGATGTCCGTCGGGTCCTTGCCGACCTGGAACACCATATAGATGGCGCCGTCGCGCTCGAAGAACTTCGAGAATACCGCCGACTTGTAGTAGCGATAGACTTCGGAGAAGTCGCGCGCGAACTGCTCGTTTGCCAGCAGCTCGAGACTTTCGGTGTGGAACGCTCCGTCGCGAAACGAATAGACCGCGAACACGTCCTCCAGGTGGATCTCGGCCTTCAAGCCGAAGCGGACGTTGTAGCCGAACAGAAAGTAGTTGCCGATCGCGACCATGTCGCGTGGCACGCAATTGTGCGACGTCGTGACTCGCTCGGTGCCGATCAACGCGGTGTCAATCGAGCCGAACACCTCCTTGCGGGCGGAGTTCAGCAGCTCGAGCCGCTCGCGAAGCTCCTTGGCATGGCCCTGCAAACGTCCACGGATGATTTCGTAGGCGCTGGTTTCCAACTGCGTCTCAGCGGACGCGTTGGGAGCGGCGGCTTCCGATTTGGCATCTGAAGACATGGCGGAACTCGGCGGCGTGGCACAGGCTGCCAGCCTGTGATGACTGCGTGGCACAGGCTGCAGCCTGTGATGACTCGTGGCACAGGCTGCTAGCCTGTGATGATTCGTGGCCCAGGCTGCCAGCCTGTGCTGAAGGTTGGCAGCCTGCCACGATCACTTGCAGCGATGGGAAGCCTACGCTTGCCCGGCGCCGACGGCCGTGGAGGCCTTGACGTTCGCCTTGCCCGAGCCGGCCGCCATGCCCAGCAGTCGGTTCAGCTCGGTCAGAGACGACTCGCTGTCGGTCATTCCCATCAGCTTGACGATCAGCGCCGCGACGGTCAGGTCCTTGACATCCTCGGCGCCCAGATTGAAACGCCCGACGAACTCCTGCAGCTTGCTCTCGAAGTACTCGGGAGTGCCGTTGAAGAACGTGTTCTTCACATCGCTGACCGTCTGGCTGTTGTTGACGAACCGATCGACGGCCTTGCCGCTCTTGATCGAGTCCACGATCTTGTCGAAGAACTCGGTCTCGCCGCCGACGATGTCGATGCGGGCGCTCTTGAGCGCCTCGCCGACGATCGCGGCCTGAGCCTCGGCGATTTCTCGCTGAGCGGCGATGGCGGCGATCTCGATGTCCTTGTCCTTGTTCAGCCGCAGCTTGAACTCCTCGTGGTCGCGTCCGACTTCGTCGAACAGCTTCATCGACTCGGCCTTCTCCTGAATGCCCTTCGCCTCGCTGGAGAACTTCAGCCGCATCACCTCGGCCTCGGCGGTGCCGTCCTTCTGTTTGGCTTGAGCCAGCGCCTCGATGCCACGCGCCTCGGCGACGGCCTTCTTCTCGGCCACATTCGCCTCGGCCGAGCCGGTTCGCTCCAGGGCGTCGGCCTTGGCGGTCTCGACCTGCGCTTCGGCCAGTCCGCCCGCGGCCTGCTCGGCCGTGCGAGCCTCGGCCCGCATCTTGGCGGCGATGGTCTGCTTCTCGGCGGCGTCGCGCTCGGCCTCGGCCTCGATCACGACCTGCTCGGCGATCATGGTGGCGGCGGTTCGCTTGGCCTCGGCGGCCTTGACCTCCATCACCAGCGCCTCTTCGGCGGACATCTCGGCGGCGGTCACGGTGACCTTCTTCTTACGATCGGCGGCGGCGAACTCCTCGGTGTCCTTGATTCGCTCCTGCTCCTCGACCACGGCGCGCTCGACCATCACTCGCTCGCGGATCACCTCCTGCATCGTGCGCTTCTCGACTTCGACCGCCTTGTCTTTCTCGATGTCGGCCAGCGCCACGACTCGGTTCCGCTCGGTGACCTCGAGCAGGCGGTCCTTTTCGACTCGCTCTCGCTCGACCTGGTCGGTTCGCTCGCGATTCTTCTGGGCGACGATGATTTGCCGGTTCTTGTTCTCCTCGGCTACGGCCAGCTCTTCCTCGGTGTGGATGCGGGCGCTTTGCGCCTTGAGCCGCTCCTCTTCCTGCACGCGGGCGGCCTCAGCCTGCTGGCGGGCGGTGATCTCGGCGATCTCGCGGAGCTGCTTTTGCTCGGCCTCGGCCTGCTGGCGATCCAGCTCGAGAATCGCCTCACGAGCTTCGACGTCCTGCTTGCGGATCGTCTTCTGCTTCTCCCGCTCGATGTTGTTCGAGAGGATGTGCTCGGCCGCGGTCAGCTCGGTGATCTTCTTGATGCCTTCGGCGTCGAGAATGTTCTGCGGGTCGAGCTTCTCGATCGGAGTCTGCTCGAGGTAGTCAATCGCACAGTCCTCGAGCCGGTAGCCGTTGAGATCGTCCCCGATCACGCTGAGAATCTCTGCCTTGAACTTGTCACGCTCGTTGTAGAGCTCGACGAAGTCGAACCGCTTGCCGACGGTCTTCAACGCCTCGGAGAACTTGGCGTCGAACAGCTCGACCAACGCGGACTGCTCGGAGGCTCGCTTGCAGCCCAGCGCCTGGGCGACGTCCAGCATGTCCTTCTCTTCGTTGTTGACTCGCACGAAGAAGGCGACTTCGATGTCGGCGCGAATGTTGTCGCGGCAGATCAGGCCTGCCTCGCCGCGGCGTCCGATCTCGATCCGTTTCACGGACAGGTCCATCTCGTCATGGCGGTGCATGATCGGGACAACCAGGATGCCGCTGCCGGTGACCACTTTCAGGCCGCCCACGCCCGAGCGGACGATCGCCGCCTCAGGGCCCACCTTGCGATAGAACCGCGACAGCACCCACAGTGCGCCAATCACAAACAAGACAACTACGCCGATGGCAACCAGACCGGTGATCAGCGTTGTCGTGCTAAAAGCCAGCAGCATTGGAATGGTCATCTTCAATCCTCGTCGGTCGTTCGTCGAACGATGTAAATCTCACGCTCACGGTCGTAATGCACGATCTCGGCCTGCTCGCCCTTTCCCAGTTCGCCGTGCTCGGTCCGCACGGAGAGCAGCAGCGGGCTGCCGCGGCCCGCTTGGACTTTGGCCTGGCCGGCACGCTCGTTCACCAAGGTGGTCGTCGTGCAAGTCAGGCCCAACAGTTCGGTATGTTTGGCGGCGCCGCTGTGGTCGCCGCCGAATCCCCGCAGGGGGTGCGTGACCACTTTGGCGGCCAGCAAGGCGATGGCGAAGTTGCGGAGGATCACCGCCGACATGTTCCAGGCGTTCTCACGCCCCGCCGGGGTGTCCCACAACATCGCGACCAGCCAAAAAGCCAGCGCGAAAACAGACAGCCAAATCATGAACGGCACCTGGCCGATGTTCAGCCAACGCAGCGGGACAAGTCCGATGCTGAGCATCGACTCGAGGCCGCTGGCATCCACATCCAGGTCCGCGTCGACGTCCAGGTCCAGGTCGAAATCCAGCCCCTCCAGTCCCGCCCCGAAGATCACCAGCAGCCAGTAAAGACTGACCAGCACCAGCAGGCAGGTGGCGATCAGCGGGGGGCCGCTGAAGGCCGTTTGTAGGTATTCCATCATGATGTCGCTCTCCTTGTCCTCGAAGTGGCCGAGGACTGCCAGCCTTGCCGCCGCCACGTTCGGGCCGCGATGGTTGTGACGGATGTGTGTGACATAACTATGTCACACTGGTTGTCGCGTCGAGTTGTTCGGCTGTCGCTTGGCGCGACAGCTCGCACGCGCACGGCCCACCCGGGGCACGGCGTCAAAGCTGGTAGGGAAATATGAGTTGTCCGCAAGGTTGGTTTCTTGGAATTCGCCAATCGTCAAATCTCATTTGGCAAAATCCGGGCCGGTTTGGCGAATAATCCCAAAGTTGCGCCGGCGCCGATTGCGCCGTTTGCGCCGTTCACGCCGCCGTGGATCGCGGGGTCATTCGCGAGTGGGAACCGCCTCTATCCCTCGCTTACGCTTCGGGTTTCCTTCCCGATCCCTCGATCTCGCTGCCGATCCCTCGCTTACGCTTCGGGTTTCCTTCTTATCCCTCGATCTCGCTGCCGATCCCTCGCTTACGCTTCGGGTTTCCTTCCGATCCCTCGCTTACGCTCGGTTTCCTTCGCGATCGGTCGCGCATACTGATTCTTTAACCGGCTGGTTGTGGCGCCGGCTTGGGGGACTGCTCCCCGGCAGCCTCGAACGCGCCATCGACAACGGCGGCGCCTACCGCGTCGCCGAAGACGTTGACGGCCGTGCGGAAGCGGTCGAGCAGCCAGTCCACGGGCAATACCAAGCCGATCAACTCGAGCGGGAGATTGACGGCGTTGAGCACGATCAGCAACGTCACCAAGCCCGCCTCCGGAATGCCGGCGGCGCCAACCGCCGCAAGCGTCGCCGTCACCGCTACCAAGGCCTGCTCGGCGAGCCCCAAGTTGTAGCTGGGGTCGACGATCGCATACGCCTGCGCAATGAAGATCGCCGCCGCCGCCTCGTACAGGGCGGTGCCGTCCATGTTGATCGTGGCGCCCAGCGGCAGCACGAACTCCGTGGATCGCTTCGAGACGTTGGCGTTCTTTTCGGCGCACTCCATCGACACCGGCAAAGTCGCCGTCGAGCTGGCTGTCGAGAACGCAGTCAGCACGGCCTGTGACATCTGCGTCATGAACTTGATCGGGCTGCGCCGTGCCAGCAGGAACAGCACCAACGGCAGCGTGACAAACGCATGCACGCCGAGTCCCGATAGCACGGTGGTCATGTACCAGGCTTGCGTCTTGAGCAACAGCAACAGCGAGCCGTCTTGCTGAGCTTCGCCGAACCTCGCGGCGACCAGGCAGAAAATGCCCAGCGGCGCCAAGTTCATCAGCAGCAGAATGAAATTCAACAGCGCCTCGTTGATCGAGATCACCACTGAGCGGATCACGTCGCCGTTGTTGCCCATCGTCGTCAACATGCCGGCGAACACAATGCTGAAGACGATCAGCGGCAGCAAGTTGACGCTGACCATCGCTCCCAACAGATTGTTGGTGAACAACATCAGCACCAGGTTTTCGAAAATATCCGTCATGGTTGGCGGCCCGCGAATCACCTCCGCGGCCACGGCGCTGCGGTCACCGCCCTCCTGCGGCTGGAAATTCACCCGCACATAGTGGGCGTCCTTCGGCAGCTCGAGCCGGTGCTTCACTTTGCCTTGCTGCTCGGGCCCGTCGAACGACTTGAGCGACGAGTACTCCTTGCCATCCGAGCTGGTTTCGACGGTCGCGACCGCCGCCGCTGTTGCGTCGCCGATCTGGGTGATCGTGAGCTTGATGTCCATCGGCTTGCCGTGCGGAACCTCCACCGGATCGCTCGGTCCGGCTTGGGTCCGCTGCGAAGTCAGGCCCTGGTCCCAGACCACCGTCTTGGCCGATCCGCCCATCTTGGAGACATCCTCGGCGCGGCCGGCCCCCTTCTTGTAGGCATCCTCGACAAGGCTCTTGTCGATGCCGACGCCCGGCTTGACGACATTCACCACCACTAGGCCCGTCAACACGGCGAGCACGGTTGTGCACATGTAGTAAGCCACGGCGAGAAAGCCCGGTCGTCCGAGTCTGCGAACATCGCCGAGCCCGAGAATGCCGCTCATCACGCTTGCCATCACCAGCGGCACGACGACCATCTGCAGCAGGCGCAGAAACACCTCGCCACCCAGGTGCAATTTCGACGCGGCGCTCGGCGCAGCCAGCGCCAGCACAATGGCGGCGATGATCGCCACCACAATGGAAAGCGTCAGGCGATTGTTGTGGCGGCGCTTCTCGCCATTGTCGGCGCCGTTGTGTGGGCTCGTTTCAGTCATTGATCTCTCCGTGTCTCAATCCTTGTGGCACGCCGCGTGCTGTTGCGGAGCATTCTAACCATGTGTTGATGAGAAAAGGGCTGCAGTGATGGATCGCGCGCTTCACTGCGCGCGTTGTTGGAAATACTCTCTGGCCGCCGGATGCAACGGCATGAAGTTCCAGTGAATTGCTTCGGCGAGCGAGATTCGGTCCGGCGCGTCGACGCCGCTGGCCGTCTCGTCCTCATAGAGACACTGCAGTGCTTGTCTGACCATTGCCGCGGGGGCCCCGCGGCGACAGGCGAGAAACGCAGGAGTCGAGACGGTCGCTATCAGTCGTGCGGACTGCCCGGCGACAGGTCGCTGCGTTCCGTCCCCGGGCCCTTCGCCGCCAGCCTCGTCGGTGATCTTGGCGGGGCGAAACCAGGGGTCGGCCGTTAGACGCTCGAGCACCTGTTCCGGAGGCGGCAGCAATTGCCAGTCGCCGGAGCTCAGCAAAGCGGCGAGTTGCTTTCCCCCGCGACCCATCGTGACCACGGCGCCGTCGAGCGAGCGGCCCTTGTCGGTTCCCAATGCCGTGAAGTGCTCGTGCACCGTCGTCGCGCCCGAATCGCGCAGCACCAATGCGGCCGTGCCTGCCATGCCGGACCCCTCGGCGCCGACGGCCATTCGCGCGCCGGATAGCTCCTCCCAACGCTCGACTCG
The DNA here is from genome assembly GCA_020426845.1 of Planctomycetales bacterium. Classification (GTDB taxonomy): domain Bacteria; phylum Planctomycetota; class Planctomycetia; order Pirellulales; family Pirellulaceae; genus JAGQPF01. Next base: position 7,973 of record JAGQPF010000067.1, on the reverse strand, counting down.
ACCGCGGCGCACGATCACGTAGATCAACTCGTTGAGCAGCGGCGCCACCACGGCCAACTCGTCGCCATCCAAGGCCGAGGCCTGTAGCAGCGCCAACTGCGCGTCGCCCGTCAGCAATGCCTGCCGATTGGCGAGTGCGCCGGCCGTGTTGAGCACCTTGGTTTTGCATTGACCTTTTGCCTGAATCGCCCCCGCCAGGAGAGTGGCCTGTTGATCGTAGACTCCGCCGGCGACGCCTCCGGCAATGCCGACCGTGTGAGGCATGCGGGAGGCGGCATACTGCTGTATTCGAGGCGCCGCGACGATTGCCACGATGCTGGCGAGCAGCGTCAGCACCATGCCGGCCTGCGCGCGAAGTTGGCCTTGCGTTGGGTGTGGCGCCGGGCATCCGCGTAGCGCGGCGATTAAGGGGATTTGGCACGTCCAACGCAGGCAATGCGCCAGCGTGTTTCGACCGGCGGCATGCACGGGCTCGCCGTTGAGGTACCGCGTCAGGTCGGCGACCAGATCTGCCGCGGACGCGTAACGATCGGCGGGGTCTTTCTCGAGGCACTTGAGGCAGATGCGGCACAGCGCGGGATCCGCGTCGGCGTTCAGGCGAGCCGGGTCAATGGGGGCCTGATGCATGACAGCCAATAGCGTGTCCATCACCGTCTGGCCACGATGTGGCGGCTCGCCGGTCAACATCGCGAACAGCACCGTGCCCAAGGAGTAGATATCGCTGGCCGGGCCCATCAGGTCTCGCTTGCCGCCGGCTTGTTCGGGAGACATGTAGGCGGGCGTGCCCATCGCGAGCCCCGTGGCAGTCAGCCGCTGTCGCTCGTCCGTCCCAATATCGTGGGCCAGCCCGAAGTCGGTGACGACGACTCGGTCGCCTTGTTCGATCAGGATGTTGGCGGGCTTGAGGTCGCGGTGCAGCAGTCCCTGTTCATGCGCTGCTTGCACGGCGGATGCCGCGTCGCGCAGCAGCATCGCCGCCCGGCGGCTTTCCAGGCGTCCCTCGCGAAGGATCTGCGCCAGGTCGGACCCCTCGATCAACTCCATCGAAAAAAAGTGTTGCGAGTCGATCTCGCCGATTTCATAAATGTCGACCACATGCTCGTGGCGAACATTGGCGGCGGCGCGGGCCTCGGTGTAGAACCGCTGCACGTCTTCGTCGGATGCCAGTTGGGAGTTGCGGATCATCTTCACCGCGACTTCTCGATCGAGCCCGAGCTGCCGAGCGCGATAGACCACGCCCATTCCGCCGCGGCCGAGGATTTCCAGCAGCTCGTAATTGCCGAACGGCACGGGCTCGCGGACGTCGAAAGCGCCGCTGTGTCGCAAGGGCGGGGCAGGGGAGGGCGCCGATGACCTCGCCTCGGTGAATAATTCGGGCGACTCAAGTGACGTCGTTTCGTCACTCGCGACCGCCGGCAACGGCCGCGTCTCGGCATCGTCACGCAGCAGATCGGCGGGGTGGCTTTCCTCGTCGGGCAGCTCCGGACCCGCCATCTCCAGCACGTGCCGCTCGACCTCCAGCAGTTCGCGGAGCTCCGCCGCATGCTGCGGATGTTCGCGGAGGAACGCTTCGGGGTCGGTGAGTCCTTCGTCGATTCGCCGCATGTACTCGGCGAGCAACGCATCAAGCATTTCGTCGGTCATGGCGGCTCACTCGGGCAACATGGTTTTAAGTTTCTGGAGTCCTCGTTTGACGAGTCCGGCGACGGCCGTTTCGGAACGCCGCAGCCGCTCGGACATCTGCTTCAGCGATAAGCCCTCCAGGTGGCGAAGCCGAATTGCTTCGGCTTGGTCCTCGGGCAACTGGGCGAGCGCCGTTGCGAGCCAAACCGCGTCCTCTCCGCGCATGGCTCGGCGGCTGGGCGATGATTGCTCGTGGGGCGCGCTCTCGATCATCCTCCTTTGTCCCGACTCGGTCGACGACTGTGACTCGCGCCGCAACGATCGTCGCTGGGCGTCGAGATGACGCTCGGCGAGCCGCGACGCGTTGTGTTCCAGCAGCGTGCGCAACCACGAGGCGAACTCGCCAACCGATTGGCCGCGAAAGTCTGCCAAGTCGCGAAACGCCTCGAGGAACGACAGCTGCACCAAGTCCGTGGGATCGACTCGCGATTGCAGCCGCGGGTCGAAGCGGCGTTGGGCGTGCAGGGTCAAATACGGCCGAAACGCCTCCAACAACTGCCCCATGGCGGCGCGGTCGCCGTTGCGAGCCTGCGACAACAGGTGTTCATGCAGCTCCGCGTCCATAGATTGCTGTGGGGAGAGTTGTGGGCGCTGCCTGTCTCCGGAGACTTAGGGCCGGAATTGTCGTCAGGTTGGGCGCAGGGAAAGCGAGTTTTTCCAGATTTTTTCGAACTCCTCGAAAAACTCCGCCACGAGTCCCGGCTCCTGCAGCACCACGAGGTTCTCGTAATTCTTCTCGGCCGCCGAACGCGTCCAGTTGTAGCTGCCGGTGAGCAACAAGTCGCTGTCGAGCAGGGCGAACTTGTGGTGCATGTGGTGCTCGGTCATGTCGACTCGCACCGGCAGGCCTTGTCGCGCGAGCCGCCCGACATCGCTGCCGGGGTCGAACGCCTTGTCGTTGTCGGTCAGCACACGCACTTGCACGCCGCGCACATGTGCATCGTGGATCGCCTCCGTCACCCGATCGTCGGTGATCGTGAACACGCAGATGTCCGCAGTCTTGCGGCAATTGCCGAGCAGCGAGATGAGCCGGCCCGGGCAATTGTCGTCGGGGGCGAAATAAGCCGCTCGGCGGGGCGCCCGCCCGCTGTCCTCGGGCGGCTCCAGCGCCTTGATGACATCCTCCAGCCAGTCGACGACGGCGGCGTCATTGGCATCCGCGATGGCCGCTCGGGCCAGCTTGAACGCCTCAGCGCGGATCACGTTGTGCTCGTGCTCCGAGCGAACTTGACGCGCAACCATCGCCTGCACGGCGCGGCGCTCGCCCCGACTGAGTTTGCGATCCTCGAGCGTCTCCTGCAGCGCTTCGACCAACGATGTCTCTCGCATGGACGTGCCTATGTTTGCCGGCCGTTGGCCTGGTGGGAAACTCGGAGTCGGATCGATGCAATTCCGATGTGGGCGGAACGATGGCCATAACACGACGCAGAACCTGATGGCGGTAACCGGTGTCGTGGGAAGACGCCGGGAACTGGGCTTGGGGGCTGGCTGTCGGGCGAGCGGTGCGGAGTCGCCTTTTGAAGATCCACCGTTCCCGCTAGATTACGTAGTTCCAGGCCCACAGGATACACCACAGAGCCACGACAGACTCGCCAAAGTTGGGGTTTCTCAGCAGGCAGTCGGCGGCTCGCCACATTTCACCCAACTTTACGGATGAACGGAACGACCATGGTTCCAATGGAAAAGCTGGTTTCGCTCTGCAAACGTCGTGGCTTTTTGTTTCAGTCCAGCGAGATCTACGGCGGCATCAACGGCTTTTGGGATTATGGCCCGCTGGGCGTCGAGCTGAAGCGGAATGTCAAGGACGCGTGGTGGCGGGACATGGTCACGGGACATGATGACATGTGCCAGCATCCTGGCGCCCCTTCCACCTACGAGATGACCGGGCTCGATTGCACGATCATCATGCACCCGCAAGTCTGGAAGTGCTCGGGACACTACGATCTGTTTCACGATTACATGGTTGACTGCCGAGAGACCGGCAAGCGTTACCGACACGACCAAGTGCGTGGCCGCTGGGCCGAGTCGAAGGGCCAACGCGTGTTCGTCACCACCATGGTCGAGGCGGATCTGGAGCAGGAGGAGGTGACGCGGCGGGCGATGAAGTTTTTCAAACTTCGCGCCAAGGACGCGGAGAAGCTGTCTTGGGCCAGCGAGTTCATGACGCTGCCGCAAATCGAAGACGCCTCGCTGGTGCTCGCGCCGGACGCCAAGGAGTTGGGCACGCTCACCGAGCCCCGCGAGTTCAACCTGATGTTCAAGACGTTTGTCGGCGCCCTTTCCGGCGAGGAGGGCACTGCGTTTCTGCGGCCCGAGACCGCACAGGGCATTTTCGTCAACTTCAAGAACGTGCTCGACAGCACCCGCGTGCGTGTGCCGTTCGGCATCGCGCAGGTCGGCAAGAGTTTTCGCAACGAGATCACGCCTCGCAACTTCACCTTCCGCTCGCGCGAATTCGAGCAGATGGAGATTGAGTTCTTCTGCCATCCGGACTCGTCGCGCGATTGGTATCAGTTCTGGCGAGACCGCCGCATGAAGTGGTACACCTCGCTGGGCTTGGCTTCCGATCGCCTGCAACTTCGCGAGCACGATCCCGAGGAGCTCAGCCACTACTCGACCGGCACCGCCGACATCGAATACGCCTTCCCGTTCCTGCCGCCCGGCGAGTTCGGCGAGCTCGAGGGCATCGCCCATCGCGGCGACTTCGATCTCCGCAGCCACATGGAGGGCAAGCTGGACCCGACAACCAACCCGCTGGAGCTGGAGAAGGACGCCAACGGCAAGCCCAAGTGGCGCGGCAGCGGCAAGGACTTGAGCTATCGCGATGACTTGTCCGGCGAGCGCTACGTGCCGCACGTGATTGAGCCGTCGGCCGGCGCCGACCGCGCGACGCTGGCGTTCCTGTGCGAAGCGTACAACGAGGACCAAGCTCCCGATGAGAACGGCGACATGCAGTCGCGCGTCGTGATGAAGTTCCATCCTCGCTTGGCGCCGATCAAGGCCGCGGTGGCGCCACTGGTCAAGAAGGACGGCATGCCCGAGGTGGCACAGGAGATCTACCGCCAGCTCAAGCCGCACTTCAACGTGTTCTACGACGAGAAGGGCGCCATCGGCCGCCGGTATCGACGCCAGGACGAAGCCGGCACGCCATACTGCATCACGGTCGATGGCCAGACGATGGAGGACGGCACCGTGACGGTTCGCGATCGCGACAGCCTTGAGCAATGGCGAGTGAGCAAGGACGAAGTGGCTGCCGAAATTCGCCAGCGGATTATGGAGTCCTAAGGTGCGTGCCGCGCTGAGTCAAGTCAGCACGCTGCCGGCCCCGCTGTTGACGGAGCTCGAGGACTACGCAGCCGGAAAGTGCACCGCGGTGGAGCTGTGGCTGACGAAGGTCGAGGAGCACCTCCGCGGAAACTCGGTGGAGTCGTTTCGCGACTTTCTCGCGTCGCAGGGCATCGAGCCGCTGTCGGCGGCGTTTCAGGGCGGCGTGCTCGCCAGCCAGGGCGAGCGCCGCGCGGAGGCGTGGCGCCTGTTGGGCGAGCGACTCGAGTTGTGTCGCGAGCTGGCGGTGCCGACTCTGGTGGTTGCCTGTGACGTGCCGGCGCCACTTGGCGCCGAGGACGCGCAGCGGGTGCAGGTTTCGCTCGTGCAGCTGGCCCGGGCTGCCGCTCAAACCGGGGTTCGCATCGCGATCGAGTTTCAAGCCGGCTCGGCCTGGGGCAACAATCTGCAAACTGCGGTGGCGATGATCGCCGAGGCGACGGCGGCCGGGGCCGAACGCGGCATGCTGGGAATCTGCCTGGACGCCTTCCACTTCCACGTCGGGCCGAGCAAGCTGCAGGATCTCGAGCTGCTCAACGCCGACAATTTGTTCGTCGTGCAGCTCTGCGATCTCGCCGATGTCCCCCGCGAGCTGGCCACGGATCAGCATCGCATCCTGCCGGGCGAAGGGGACATCCCCATCGGTCAGATCGTGAGCCGGCTGCGCCAGATCAACTACGAAGGCGTTGTGACCGTCGAGACGCTTAACCCGCAGCTCTGGCAAGTGCCGCCTCGGCAGTACGGCGAGATCGCGCTCACCAGCCTGAGGATGTGCCTCGGGCAAAACGACAACGGGTAATTTCCGGCAAATAATTTCGGCTTATGTCGATTGAATTCGCCGGGGACGCTCTTGCGCTCTTGTGACGCCTCGGCTCTGCGGGGGTAACCTGTTGTGCGGCAGTGGTTTGCGTTGCTCTGGAAACTTGGCGCGAAGAACCAAACAAAACGGGGTGCTCGCGCATCTAGTTCAGTAGGCCTCGCTGCCGTCTATTCGAGTGGCGGTGGCCCAGTCTCGCCGTCCCGCCTGTCACTCATGAGGAGTTTGCGATGAGCAAGTCCCTCCGTCCGCTCACCGCACTGGCACTGCTTCTGGTCTCGCTATTTCTGGTGACGGGAATCGCCGGCGCCGCCGAGCCGGCGCCGGATGCCCAGCAGCTTGAGTTCTTTGAGAAGAAGATTCGCCCGGTGCTGGTGAAGCACTGCTACGAGTGTCACTCGGCGAAGTCCAAGGAGCTGGGCGGCGAGTTGCTGTTGGATACGCGCGAGGCGACTCGCATGGGCGGCGCCTCGGGGCACGCTGTGGTGCCGGGCAATCTCAAAGAGAGTTTGCTGATCAACGCGATCCGTTACGAAGACTTTGAGATGCCGCCGAAAGAGCGGCTTCCCGAGTCGGTGGTGGCCGACTTCGAACGATGGGTGAAGATGGGCGCCCCGGACCCCCGCGACGGCGAGGCGCCGGTGAAGCCCGCCGTAGATCTCGCCGAAGCGCGTAAGTTCTGGTCATTCCAGCCGATTCAAAAACCTGCCGCGCCCGAGGTGAAGTCCGCCGATTGGCCGCGCAATGACATTGACCGGTTTGTGCTCGCCAAGCTCGAGGCCAATGGCCTCCGCCCCGTGGCCGACGCTGACCCCGCGACGCTGGTGCGGCGCATCTACCTGGACCTGACCGGTCTGCCGCCGACACCCGAGCAGGCTGCGGACTTCCTGCGCGATCCGTCGCCCGCCGCCGTGACACAGTTGGTCGACCGCCTGCTTGACTCTCCGCAATTCGGTGAACGCTGGGGCCGACACTGGCTGGATGTGGTTCGCTATGGCGAGTCGACCGGCATGGAGCGCAACTTCACCTACCCCTACGCGTGGCGCTACCGAGACTACGTCATTCAGTCGTTCAACAACGACAAGCCGTTCGATCGGTTTTTGACCGAGCAAGTTGCCGGCGATCTGCTGCCTTATGATTCCGTCGAGCAACGCAACGAGCAACTGATCGCCACCGGCATGTTGGCGTTGGGCACCAAGTCGCTGAATGAAAACAACCGCGAAACGTTCTTGATGGACTTGGTGGATGAGCAGATCGACGTGACCAGCCAGGCATTTATGGGCATTACTGCCGCCTGTGCGCGATGTCACGATCACAAGTTCGATCCGATCTCCAAGGAGGAGTACTACTCGCTGGCCGGCATTTTCCGCAGCACGGACACGTTCTACGGCACCGGCAAGCAGAACGGCAATCGTCAACAGGGTCGCTTGCTGTCGGTCAACGGTGAGCAAGTTCGTCCGGTAACCAGCGGCGGCGGCACGACTGCCAAGGGCGGTGGCAAGAAGGCGGCAAAGCAAGTCGCGACTCGATTGCAGGCTGCTCAGAAACGGCTGAAGCAACTGCGCAAACAGAGCGACAGCCCCGAGGTTCGTGAGCAGATCGCCACGACGGAGGCGCAGGTAAAACGGCTTCAAGCACAAGTGCGGCGCCAAGGCAAAGACGCCGATGAGGAAGAGGCGCCGGCCGAGAACAGCGCGAGCGGGCTGCTGGTGATGGCCGTGCAGGATGCCGCCAGCCCAGCGGATACCGAAGTGAGAATTCGCGGCGAGGCGAATGAACGCGGCGACGTTGTGCCGCGAGGGTTTCTGCGAGTGCTGACCGCCGGCGAGCATCCTCCCATCGAATCCGGCAGCGGTCGGCTGGAGTACGCTCGCTGGATGGCCAGCCGAGACAACCCGCTGACGGCGCGAGTCGCGGCTAATCGCATCTGGCTCCACCTGTTCGGCCGAGCCATTGTTCCTTCGGTCAACAACTTCGGCGCCACCGGTGAACAGCCGACTCATCCCGAACTGCTCGATCATCTTGCCATGGAGCTGATGGACGGCAATTGGTCGTTCAAGCAACTGATTCGGCAGATCATGACCAGCCGGGTCTATCAGCTCGGCTCGGCCTTGGGGCCCGACGCCGAGGCGGCTCTGCAGGCCGATCC
>JAGQPF010000066.1 GCA_020426845.1 Planctomycetales bacterium | reverse complement strand
GGATTGCGCCAGTTCCGGGCTTGTTTGCGGAATCGCGGTCCATGGGCTCGCGCCCATGGCTACCGTCTGTCGCCCCTCCGGGGCTATTGCGCGTGGATTGCGCCAGTTCCGGGCTTGTTTGCGGAATCGCGGTCCATGGGCTCGCGCCCATGGCTACCGTCTGTCGCCCCTCCGGGGCTATTGCGCGTGGATTGCGCGTGGATTGCGCGTGGATCGCGAGTGGATCGCGAGTGGATCGCGCGTGGATTGCGCGTGGATTGCGCGTGGATTGCGCGTGGATTGCGCGTGGATTGCGGCCGGTTCCACGGTTCCACGGTTCCACGGTTCCAGGGCTTGTTTCGCAATCGTGGTCCGTGGATTGATTGCGTCCATGGCTACCGTCTGTGTCGCCCCTTCCGACCTTCCGGGGCTGTGGATCGCTATTCGCCGAAATGGGCACGACGACTATACTCGGCAACTGAACTCAACGACCCCATCGTGTGTGCTGTCGCCTAGCCAACGCAACGATCGACAATGCGGCCATGGAGGGCCGACGATGCAGACCTACGACCTTTTGATGCTGGTGGTGCTGGCGGGCGCCACTCTCTTTGGCTTCTGGAAGGGTTTGGCGTGGCAAATTGCGTCTTTGGCCTCGATCTTCGTGTCGTACTTTGTGGCGGTGCGATTTCGCGAGCCGGTGGCTGCGGCCATCGACGCCGAGCCGCCTTGGAATATGTTCCTGGCGATGCTGATTCTCTATATCGCCGCGTCGCTTGTCGTCTGGGTGGCCTTCGGGTTTGTGCGCCGCTTCATCAATCAACTCCAGCTCAAGGAGTTCGACCGGCAGATCGGAGCGTTGTTGGGGCTCGGCAAGGGGATCCTGTTGTGCGTCATCATCACGCTGTTTGCCGTCACGCTGCTGAGCGACCAGCGGCGCCAGACGATCGTCGACTCGACCTCGGGCTACTACATTGCCGTGCTGCTCGACCGATCCCACGGGCTGATGCCGCCGGAAGTCCACGAGGTGCTCGATCCGTACATTCGGAAGCTCGACGCCAACCACGGCCAGCGTGCCGAGCCGCTTGAGTATCCGTCCAACTGGGGCGGCCCGCTGTTCGGCGGAACCGACGCGGGCACCAGCACCACGCCGGCTTCGAACCGAACGTTGCGAGAGCAGGGGGGGTGGCCCGGAACGGCAAGCCAGCCACAGCCGCTTCCGGACATGAGCCAACCGGTGCGGGATCTTCAGCAATGGAGCAACGACACATTGCAGTCCGGACGCCAGGCAATCGAAGACCGAATTCGCACCGGCCAACAACAACTACAAAATCAGTTTCGCGACTCAGTGCGCGAACAACTCGATCGCTATCTGCCGCCCAGCAATTAACACACACAAGCTGGGCGGGCAGGCGGGCCGGCAGAGTAGAAAGACTCCTCACGGAGACCGCAGCTATTCCTGCAGGAAAAACGACCCCTAACCGAACATAACGGACATTATCGGACGTTGCTTTCGGGGCCGTTTTGTCGAGTCCACGGGATGCGCGACGTCGTCCATGGGCTCGCGCCCATGGCTAACATCTGTCGCCCCTCCGGGGCTGGTGCGCGCGGGCGAGGGATGCGCGACGACCGACGTCCACGGTGCGCGCGGGCGAGGGATGCGCGACGACCGACGTCCACGGGATGCGCAACGTCCACGGGATGCGCGACGTCCATGGGCTCGCGCCCATGGCTAACATCTGTCGCCCCTCCGGGGCTGTTGCGCGCGGGCGAGACGTGGGTTTGTTGTTACCGGATGCGCGACGACCGACGTCCACGGGATGCGTGACGTCGTCCATGGGCTCGCGCCCATGGCTAACATCTGTCGACCCTCCGGGGCTGGTGCGCGCGGGTGAGACGTGGGTTTGTTACCGGATGCGCGACGACCGACATCCACGGTCGCAAGCCCACTCGCGCCCGTGGCTACCGTCGATCGCCCCTCGGGAGCAGCTGCCGCAACCGATCATCTACTCATTCCACACGCGATCAATCTTTAGTGCGCGCAATCTTTATTTAGTTGGCCCACGCGCGCAATAACTTCGTGATCTTCGCGTTCTTCGTGGTTCCCCCAACCCCGCCGTCGCTTCGTGGTTCTCGTCCACTACGTGGCGGCATTCACCGGCGGGGCTTCCAGAAACACGCCGATGCGGCGGAACTTCTCGTACCGCTGCTCAACGAGTTGCTCGCCGGGAACACCGTTGAGCTCCCGGAGCTGTTTGAGCAGGTACTGCTTGACGCGATTGGCCATCTGATGGTGGTCGCGGTGCGCGCCGCCAAGCGGCTCTTCGATCACGTCGTCGACGATGCCGTACTCTCGGAGGTGCCCTGAGGTAAAACGCAGCGCCTCGGCGGCCTTCTCGGCGAACTCATGGCTCTTCCAGAGAATGCCGGCGCAGCCCTCGGGGCTGATGACCGAGTAGTAGGCGTTCTGAAGCATGGCGACCCGGTCGCCCACGCCGATCCCCAGGGCGCCGCCGCTGCCGCCTTCGCCGATCACGATGCAGATGATCGGCGTGGGAATACGGGACATCTCGAACATATTCTCGGCAATCACCCGAGCCTGGCCGCGTTCCTCGGCGCCGATGCCGGGATAAGCGCCGGGCGTGTCGATGAAGCAGATCACCGGCAAGCCGTATTTGGACGCCAGGCGAATCTTCGCCATTGCCTTGCGATAGCCCTCGGGATGGGCGCAGCCGAAGTAGCAGGCCTTCCGCTCCTTGTAGGTGCGTCCCTTTTGGTGCCCGACGACCATCACCTTGTACTGATCCAGCTTGGCAAAACCGGTCAGGATCGCGCGGTCGTCCCCAAAGTGCTTGTCCCCATGCAGCTCAACGAACTCGTTGAACACCAGCGACAGGTAGTCCTTGGTATGGGGCCGGTCCTTGTGCCGAGCGACCTTGACCGACTGCCAAGGCGTCAGGCTCGAGTAAATCGTCTCGGTGGTGTCAGCCAATTCGCGGCGCACGCGGCGGACTTCCTCGCGCAGTTCATCGCTGCTCGGTTGCTGCTGCAGACGCTGCACCTCCGCCTCCAATTCGTATATGGGGCGTTCGAACTCGAAGCCCGGGTCCATTGGTTCCATGGGTTATCCATCGTCCTCTTCGTTGACGGCAACTTCCGGCAAATCCAGGTGGTCGATTTTCTTCGGCGCCTTCTTAAACAGGCGGTGAGTGCGGAATTGCCGCACGAGCTCCCACATGGTCTCGGGCCGGTCCTCGGGTTTCTTTGCCATGCAGGCTCGAATCAACATCGACACTTCGTCGGACACGTTGGCATTGTGCACCTGAATGGAGGGAATCGGAGCGCGCAGGTGTTTCTCGAGCAGTTCATTCGGAGAACTAGCCGTGAAGGGCACTTTTCCCGACAGCAATTCAAACATCACGCAGCCAAACGAATAAACGTCGGCGCGTTGGTCCAGCGGTTTGTTGCGGATCTGTTCCGGCGACATGTAGCTCCGCGTGCCGCGAACATTTTTCGAGCCGAAATTGAACAGTTTGGCGAGCCCCTTCTTCATCTTTTGGGCGATGGTGAAATCGATCAGCTTCACTTCGCCGGTGCGGCTCACCAGGATGTTGTCGGGCTTGATGTCACAGTGCACCCAGCCGGTCGAGTTAACGTGGTACAGCGCCTCAGCTGTTTGCTCGATAATCCCCTTGGCATAAAACGCCAGCTTTTCCGGACCCTGTCGCAGCGCCTGCTTCATGTTGTGCTCGGAAAACAGCTCCAACACGAGGTAGGGCACGCTGGCATCGTTGCGAAGCTCGTAGATCTTGATCACGCCCGGATGCTTGAAGCCGCGGGAGACGTCGAATTCGTGCTTGAGAAAGCCTTCCTCATCCTTGTTGCCGATTTGGTCGGTCCGCAGCACTTTCAGCGCGTACCGCTGATCGTCCCCCGACTTGATGGCCTCCCAGACCGAGCAAGAGTTGCCGATCCGAATCAGCCGGGCGAGGCGATAGGGGCCCAAAAAATCCCGAGCTTTCAAACCTGAATACTCCTGGGGTGGCTGGCTGGTGGGGAGGTGGGTTGCGGACCCAAGTGTGGTGCACTTATTCGTATTTTATCGAATGGGGGGATACCGAGGAACCCGGCCAGCCGCACTTGCCAATTTGCCGATTCAGGCCGAGGAGGGGTTTGCGGGCGTGGGCCGCCCCGCCCTGCCCTGCTCTTCCAACAGCGCCGTGTAGAGCTCGCGCAATTGGCGAGTCATTGTGCGATGGCGAAACTGCTCGGTGAAGCGCTGCCGGCCCTCCTCTCCCCATTGTCGCCGTATTTCGGGGCTTTGCCCGAGCCGCACGAACGCCTCGGCCAGCCCTTCGACATCCCCCGGGGCGAGCAGCACCCCCGTCTTGTCCGGGATCACGACTTCGCGGGCGCCATCGATATCGAAACTGATCGCAGGCCGGCCCGCGATCAGCGCTTGGGGCAAGGCCCGCGCCAGACCTTCTCGAAGACTGACATGCGCGAGGATGTCCATCGCGCCCAGCCACTTCGGGATTTCGCCGGGCGGGACCAGGCCCGTGAAGCGGAAGTGGCCGGCAAGTCCGGCGCGTGCGATCTCGCTCTCGAGCTCCGCGCGCAACAAGCCGTCGCCGACAAGCAGAAACTTGAGCCGAGGCGCCTGTCGCACAGCCGATTCCGCGGCGCGGATCAGATACTCGTGTCCCTTGAGATGAAACAGCCGGGCGATCTTGCCAACCACCACATCCTCGGGCTCCAGGCCAAGCTCGCGGCGAGCCGACTCGCGGTGCTGCTCGGCCGACAGCAGCGGCTCGACATCCATGCCGCTGTAGATCGTGACGAACTTCTCCCGCTTCGCGACGTCGCCGGCGATCATCAGCTCGGTCATCGCGTCGGCGACACTGACCAGTTTATGACACTTCTTGGCGGCGTGCCGCTCGAGTCGCCGATACAGCTCGCGAACCACGGCGTGTTGATAAGGGTGAAACGGCGCGCCGTGCACGGTGTGCACCACGACCGGCACGCGCAGCGACGAGGCGGCGAGACGCCCGAGGAACCCGCCTTTGGCGCTATGAGTGTGCACGACGTCCGGGCGAAAGCGAACCAGCTCTCGGCGCAGCGCCCGGTAGGCCGACCAATCGCGCCAAGGATGGATGGCGCGGCGCAGCGCGGGCAACTCGACCACCGGCACTCCCCTGCCCTGCTGCGCCAGCAAGTCGCCCTCGGGCCCCAGTGCCGGGCCCGTTAGCAACAACACCTCGTCGCCGTGTTCGTCGATGAGGTCCCGGCAGGTGAACAGTGTGTTCTCCTGCGCACCGCCCACGATCATGCGCGTAATCACGTGAGCAATCCGCATGGAAGACACCTATGACACCTAAGCGAACGGGGGAAATGGCGTGCGGCCGTTAGATTGTTCGGCGCCGGAGCCACGGCGGCAAATCCGGCGGTCAGTCGAGCGAGGGTTCCTTACTTCGCGCAGTACACCTCCCAAAGGCAAAGGCCTTCGGGCGGCGCGGTCGGGCCGGCTGCCTCGCGACGCCGAGCGGCCAGCGCCTCGCCAACCCACGCGGGTGGCTGTTTGCCTTTGCCGACCTCCGCCAGCGTGCCGACGATGATCCGCACCATGTTGTAAAGGAAGCCGTTGGCGGCGACATGCACGGCGATCAGTCCCGTCGGTTGATCCTGTAGTCGCTGCACGTTGACCTCGGTGACATGCCTCACGGTGCTCTTGCGTTTTGCTCCCGCCGCCTCGAAGCTGCGAAAGTCGTGCTCGCCAACCAACAGCCTCGCCGCCTCGGCCATCGCCAGGTCGTCGAGCGGGACGGAGACGCGCCAGCTGAAGCTGCGCTGAAAGACATCGCCCAGCCGCCCGTCCTGAATCAAGTACCGGTAGCGTTTGCCGCGCACATCGCGCAAGGCGTGGAAGCCGTGCTCATAGCGCGCCACCTCGAGCACGCGGACGTCGGCGGGCAAACGAGCGTTCAGGGCGCGGAGCACCACATCGTCGGAGAATGACAGATCGACGTCGAAACTGACAATCTGTCCGCGAGCGTGCACTCCCGAGTCGGTGCGACCGCTGCCCTGCACGCGGACCAAGCGGCCGGCGAGCGGCTGCAGAGCTCGCTCCAACACGTCTTGCACGGTCCGCCGGTCGGGTTGAAACTGCCAGCCCGCGTAGGCGCCGCCATCGTACGCCACCGTCAGCTTGTAGGACGGCCCTCGCCCGTGGCCCAAGCGAGCGGCGGACTCCTCCGAGTTCACGAAGTCCTTCGCATCGTTCTCCACGTCATCCCCGCTTCAACGCCGCATCGTTCCCGCAAGCCCGCAAGAGGCCGTTGAAAAACAAGCTGCTCCGGCACGCTGCCATTTCTTTCACGCTGATCGCCCCAGCTCGCGTTCATCGCCCCAGCGCGTCAAGCAGGCTTTTCCGCGGCGCCTCCCAGCCACGTCCGCACGAGCGGCGCCGGCAGAAAGGCCATGTTGGCGATGATCATCGCGATCCCAAAGGTAATCATACCCAGATACATGGCGATCCCGCCATGCACCGCCACCGCCAACAGCAGCGCGATTGGCCTGGTGGCCAGCGGCCACACCAATGCGCAATAGAAGGCCTCCCACAGCGTCGTGATGTGACAGAGCGTGGCGACCAACATCGGGTAGTGCACAAGCCAGGTCATGTCGAGCGACTGGTACTCGTAGCTCGCCGCCGCCATCCACACCGCGGTGCCCTGCCACCAGGAGGGCCCTTGCGCCTTGCCAATGCCGCCGAACAGATAGATCACGCAGAGCTGCAATTGCAACAGCCGCACTGCGATGTTGGTGCTCACCCGCGGCGGCGGCGCCGGCTCGCCGCGCCGTCGCGCCAGCCAGCGGTCCACTGAATAGGCGTCGCCCCCGGCGCCAATCGCCAGGTACATCGCCATCATGACGTTGACTTGATCGAGCCCGAACAGTGCGCCGTGTTGCCGGTGGACATAAGCCAGCGCAACCAGCCATGCCAGCTTGGAAGTGACACGAGTATGCCACCCTACCGCGGCCATGCCGATCACGGCCATGCCCGCCAGATGCACCATCCACAACAGCGGCATGGAGCGAATGTGCCACATCGGCGTCCAGGAGAAACGCGACCAAGCGGCCCCTGTCTCCGTCGGCAGCCAGGCGTCCGGTCCGAAAAATGCACGGAGGTCGAGCGCCCAGACCAAGTGGGTATAAAACAACATGCCTCCCGCCAGCAGGCGCATCAGCGCCAGCGTGTGCGGCTCGGCGGGCGTAAACCAAAAGCGATGCCACTGGTCCTCGCAGTGGCCCCACCAACTCGCGACTCCGCGCAGCGCAGCGTTCATGGCGACTCCCCCGTCGGGGACGGCTCGAGACTTTCCAACGGCGAAGGGATCTCCGGTCCGGGCCCGCGCAGCGGCGGCGTCAATCCGGGCTGATAGGGCGCCGCCCTGCCCTGCCCCGCCTCCGGTCTCCATTCCGGCCGCATCGGCGCCGGGCCCAGCGGTCCCTGCAACGGTTGATCACCATCGGCAAGCGGCGGCAACGCCTCCGCCGGCAACTCTTCCGGCAAGTCGCGATACAGCTGTTCGGCGTCCAACGCAACGCCCTCGAGGAACTCGTCCGCCCATGGAGGCCGGTGCTCCACACGCGTCAGCGTCACGCGATCGGCGCCGTGCACCCGCATCAAGTGGCGACGAAAGCCCTCCCATCGCGCCTCATAGAGGCCGCGCGACGAACGCCAATCGGGAAGCGCCAACGGATCGAGCCCCGGTGGCGGCTGAGGAGGCACAAACGCCGCGTGCAAATGCTCGCTCAACATAAAGTGGCGGTGGTACAACAGCCGCGGCCACTGTTTGAACTTGTCGGGAAACATCTCCGCAATCGGCTCGCGTCCATCGTCAAACTCGGCGCGGTAACGAACCAAGTGACTCGCCCCGGGGTCCGGAGCAAAGAAGAAGTAGCCGTGGTCGAGATAGGCCAGCTGACTGTAAGGCCGCAACAGCGCATAAAGCCAACGAGCCGCGCCGGCGCCCGTGGTGGCAAAGTTCAGCGGCGGCGCCAACACCGCCAACAGATGCAGCAACAGCGCCAGCGACACGAGCCGAGCGGGCCAGCCGCCGCGACGCCAGCGAGCGGGAATCTCCGGCTGCGACGAGGTCTCGGGCGCAAGGCCGCGCGGATCTGGCGCAGTTGCAGTGGCAGTGGATGTGGCAGCGACGGCAGCGGCAGTGGCGGCACCGCGTCGTGATTTGGATGACTTGGCCATGTGGTTGGTTTCGGCCGCCGCCGGCGCCACGCCACAATGCAACCGGCAGACAGCGCACGACCGGTCCAACCGCGCGGCCTCGCGTCAACCGTCCAGCCGATGATCGCGCAAAAAAATCCCTCGCCGGCAAAGGCGAGGGATTCGTGTCATTCCGTAAACTCGCCAAGCGTGCAACACGCCTGACTGCAAAGCAGCTAGCGAGCGTCGGCGAGCTGCGCGGAGGGCTTCTCGAAGTTGAACGACAGCGATTGATCATCGCCCGCATTCAACGAGATCTGCTTCTCCTCCACCAACGTCTTGCCCTCACGCTCGACCTCCACCCGGATCTTGTAATCGTCCCAGGTTTCACCCGGTGCCAGACGCTTGGTCTCGTACACGCGGTTCTCGCCCGTGGCGTTGGTCGCACTGCCCGACAGGAACACCTTGGCGTCCGAGGGCACTTGAACCGTCAGGCGAGTCGTCGGCGAGGGAGCCTCGTCAAAGTTGAACGCAAGCTGCTCGGTGTGGCCCGCACGCAGCGAGACCTGCCGAACTTGCTCGACCACCTGCCCGTCCACTTCGGCGGTCGCACGCACTTCGTACTGGTAATCACGTCCCGACTTCAGGTTGCGGGAAACGTAGCGACGGAACTCGCCCGGCGTGGAAGTGAGCTTGCCGTTGACGTAAACCTTGGCGTTGGAGGGCACCTGCACGGCCAAGATCGCGTCCGTGTCGTTGGAAACCACCGGGGCCGCCTGAGCCACGCTGCCGGAAACCACCGGGGTGCTGCTGGCGTAGCTCGAGGTCACGCCGTAGCTGTAGCTGTAACCGCTGCTGCCACCGGAGCTGCCGCCGCTGCTGGGGCTAATGTAGTGTCCGCTGCTGCCACCCGAGCTGCCGCCGCTGCTGGGGCTGATGTAATGATAGTGGCCGCTGCTGCCGCCCGAACTGCCGCCGCTGCTGGCGGAGTGGCGACGAACGCGCCAACGGTGCAGCAAACCGCCGCTGCTGCCACCACTGCTGGAGCTGATGTAGTAGCCGCCGGACGAACCGCCCGATGACCCGCCCGACGAGCCGTGGCTGGTGACGACATAACCCGAACTTCCGCCCGAGCTGCCGCCGCTGCTGCCGTGATGGCGAGCGTGCCAACGTGAAAACAAGCCGCCGCCGCTGCTGCCACCACTGCTGCCCCAGCTGCCACCACTGCTTCCGTAGCTACTCCAACCAGAGCTGCCACCGCTGCTTCCATAGCTGGAATACCCGGAAGAACCTCCGGAGGAACCCCAGCCCGCTTGGGCGTCGGCAGCCATCATTGCCACCGCAATCGCACCAACCGCAGCCATGCGGAAAATATGCCGAGTCATCGTGTTGCATCCCCTCAAAGTTGGGTAACCAGGAAACCGGAAATCAGGATGGCGACTTGGGAGAAACCTCCCCAAGTTTAATAACCATAGCTTGTAATTCAAGCAGTCTGCGTCAATCTGACAGCCTGCGTCAAAAACGCCGCCTAAGTCAAATGCAGAACAACCATAAAATTTGTCGACCACACAAACTGGGGATACCAAGTAACTTAGGCGTGGTTGCAGCCCAAACCCCCGGGCTTGTTGGTGGCTGATGGGTCTGGAACACTATGCATGCATTCTCCGCCCATTTGCCCGTGCCGAGCGTCGCGGTCCCGTCACCGTTATGGGCCCGGGCTCGTCACTTCCCCGCCACTGTCCGCCTCCCCGCGACAGTCACCACCTTTCCGCCCGAGCTGGAGCCCCTCGATGAAATCCAATCCCGTGAAGCAAAAACTCGCCAATGGCGAGCCGTCCTTCGGCACCTGGCTGTCGCTGGGCGACCTGTACGCCACGCGCGTGCTGGCTCGGCTCGGTTTCGATTGGCTCACGCTCGACATTGAGCACTCGGCCATCGATTGGTCGCAGGCGACGATGCTCTTTGGCGCGATCGCCGACGCCGGCTGCGTGCCACTGGCCCGCGTCCCCGAGGGCAGCCACCACTACATCAAGCGCGTGCTCGACGCCGGCGCCTGGGGGATCGTGGTGCCGATGGTGGACACGGTCGAGCAGGCCAAGGTGGCGATCGCGGCGGCGAAGTATCCGCCGATCGGCAATCGCAGTGTCGGGGGCGGCATGCACTCGATGAACTTCGACGCCTCAGCCGGCGAGTATCGCGATCGCGCCAACGACGAAATCCTCGTGGTGCTGCAGACCGAAAGCCCGCAAGGCGTCGAGAACGCCGATGAGATCTATGCGCTCGACGGCTGCGACGCGATCTTCATCGGCCCCAACGACCTGCGTTACCAGATGAGCTCGGTGCTCGGCCGAATGCCCACCAATGAGGAGCACGAGGAGATGGTGCAGCGCGTGATCCAGTCCGGCAAGCGCGTCGGCACGCCGACGGGCATTCATGCGATGGATCCCGAATCGGCCAAGCAGCGCGCCGCCGAGGGCATGCAGTTCATCGCAGTCGGCAGCGACCTGCGGATGATGACGCTGAACGCCCAAGAGACGTTGAAGTCGCTTTACCCCGAGCAAGAGGGCAAGGATGTCGCCCGCTATTGAGCACCCGCCGCGCTGCCTGCTGCTCGCGACGCTCGACACCAAAGGCGCCGAAGCAGCGTATGTGCGCGAACAGCTCATCGCTGCGGGCATCGAAGTGACCTTGATCGATTGCGGCTGCCTCGGTGAGTGGGTGGGCGCCGCTGACGTCTCGCGCGAGTCTGTGATGGCGGCCGGCGGCGGCCAGTTGGCGGAGTTGGCCGCGCGAGGCGACCGCGGCGCCGCCATTCGCACGGCGGCGGCCGGCGCCGCCAAACTGGTGCGCGAGGCCTACGACCGCGGCGAGGCGGACGGGGTGCTGGCGCTCGGCGGCTCGGCCGGCACGACGATTGGCACATCCGCCATGCGCGCTCTGCCCATCGGCGTGCCCAAGCTGATGGTCAGCACGTTGGCCTCCGGCGACTGCCGGCCTTACGTCGGCGACAAAGACATTTTGATGCACAACTCGGTTGTCGACATCGCGGGCGTCAACCGCATCAGCCGCGCCGTGTTGGGCAACGCCGCCGCCGCGATGGCCGGCATGCTTCGTGGCCGCGCAGCGCACTTGGATGACGAGCCGGACTCGCCCCGGGATCGTCCGCTGATTGCCGCGACAATGTTCGGCGTCACCACTCCTTGCGTGCAGCATGCGCGAGCGTTGTTGGAGGCGGCGGGCTATGAGGTGCTGGTGTTTCACGCCACCGGCAATGGCGGACAAGCGATGGAGACGCTAATCGACGACGGGCTCATCGCCGGAGTGCTCGACATCACCACCACCGAGCTGGCGGATGAACTCGTGGGCGGCGTGTTGTCCGCAGGCCCCGATCGCTTGACTGCGGCGGCGCGGCGCGGCGTGCCGCAAGTCGTCTCCGTCGGCGCCGTCGACATGGTCAACTTCGGGCCTCGCCACTCGGTCCCGGACCGATTTGCCGATCGCACTTTGTACCAACACAACGACACGGTCACGTTGATGCGGACCACGCCGGCCGAGTGCGCCGCGATCGGACGCGAAATTGCCGCCAAGGTCGGCGCGGCGTGCGAGCGTGCCGCGATCTTGCTGCCACTCAACGGTGTCTCGGCCATCGACAAAGAGGGCCAGCCGTTCAATGATGAGAGCGCCCGTCGCGAGCTGTTTGCCGCGATCCGGAGCGAGCTGGAGAGCCGCGGCGCCACCGAACTCGTCGAGCTGCCCTGGCACATCAACGACCCCGAGTTTGCCGAGGCCGCCGCGAATAAGTTGCTCGAACTGCTCGGGAAACCGAGTACGATGAAGTGAGCGGTTGCTGGTTTTATCAACCCGATTGCCGATCGGGAAGTTTTTGAAATATGTTGAGAGGGCATTTCAAAAATCTTCCCTGGCGCAATCGAAGGCAGTTTTTCTGCTAGTTTCATCAACCCGATTGCCGATCGGGAAGTTTTTGAAATGCGTTGTAAAGTCATCCGGCTTCGCAAGCTCCGAACGGAAGGATTGGACGGTGACGCGAATCACAGGCAGAAATTCCGGGAATCCGCAGACTCCCGATTTACGGACTTCATGGGCGCCGACTCCCAAAGCCCAGCGCACCCTCCCCTGCCCTACCCTGTTGGGCTGGGGGTGGACCTTAATCATTCTCGTTTGCGGTATCGCCGCCGCGGATTTCGCCATGGCTCGCGACACCGCCGCCCAGCGGCAGGCGCGGCACCAGTTGGTCGAGGAGTACATCGCCGCCGCCGGGGTCAAGGATCCCCGCGTGCTGGACTCGATCCGCAACACGCTGCGTCACGAGTTCGTGCCTGCCAAGTATCGCGACCAGGCCTACTACGACATGGCGTTGCCGATCGGCGACCAGCAGACGATCAGTTCGCCGTTCATTGTCGCTTATATGACCGAATCGCTCGATCCGCGCCCGCAGCACAAGGTGCTCGAAATCGGCACGGGCAGCGGCTACCAGGCCGCGGTGCTCAGTCCGCTCGTCAAGGAGGTGTATTCAATCGAGATCGTGGCCGAGCTGGGCAACAATGCGGCGAAGTTGCTGAAGCGCCTGGACTATGACAATGTGCACGTCAAAGTCGGGGACGGCTTCAAGGGCTGGGCGGAGCACGCGCCGTTCGACCGCATCATTGTCACCTGCTCGCCCGAAAAGGTCCCACAACCGCTGATCGACCAACTTCGCGAGGGCGGACGCATGGTGATTCCCGTCGGTGAACGCTATCAACAGACGCTGTATCTGTTTCAAAAAGTCCAGGGAAAGCTCAAGGCCGAAGCGTTGCGGCCCACCTTGTTTGTGCCGATGACGGGAGCGGCGGAGAGCATGCGGCAGGTTCAGCCCGACGGCACCAAGGCGACGCTCGTTAATGGCGGGTTCGAGGAGCTACAGGACGAGCGTGACGACATTTCGGCCGGATGGTACTACCAACGGCAGATGAAAGTGCGCACCGGCGACGATGCTCGCCAAGGCCAACGCTATGTCGAGTTTCACAACGAGCTGCCGGGGCGAGCGTCGCACCTGCTGCAGGGCTTGGCGCTGGACGGCCGCGCGATCAAATCGGTGGAGCTCAGCTGCCAAGTCAAGTCGGAGAATGTGAAGGACTTCGTGCCCAGCCACGACTTCGCCACCATGGCGATCACGTTCTACGATCCCGATCGGCGCGACCTGGGCACTTGGACGATCGGCGCGCTGCGAGGCACCGATGACTGGCGAACGCTGCGCAAGCAAGTTCGCGTTCCCAGTCAGGCGCGCGAATGCATCGTTCGGCTAGGCCTGTTCGGCTCCACCGGCACGTTGTGGTTCGACGACGTGCGACTCACCCCGAGCGAGTGAGGCATTGCAGCACACGCAGCTGCCGGCTCAAGGCGCCCGGCGCAACGAACATGCGCACCCCGTTGATTCGTCGTTGAACGAACGTAGTCGCCGGTAGTCGGTTGGTTGCGCGAGTTGGTCACCGAGCGCCCGCTGGCGCCCGCTTGAGCGGCTCGTGAGGCACGGCAAAGAAGCCGCCGCCAAAACCGCCGCCCATCCCGCCGCCGCCCATCCCGCCCATGCCGCCGTCAAAACCGCCGACCATGCCGTCGCCATTCTGCACGCGCAGGAAGAGTGTCGGCAGTTCGTCGTGCACTTCGCGCATCTGGGTGATCACCAAAACGGACTGTGGAATGGGAGCCGCCGCTCCCTTGTTTTCGCCGACGGGGTCGACTTGGACACCGGCGTTCAGCTTGCGAATGGCGCCAGGGGCATCGGGCTGTTGCGGATTGCGCCACGTCTCGGGCTTCAGCAGTTCGGGCAGCGCGATGGCCAGATCAGCGGCGACGTCTGTCGGCATGCGATAGTAGCGAGTAATCACCGCCTTGGGGTCGCTCTCGGGCCGCACGCGCGGCTTGGAGATCCGCAGGGCAGCGCGGTAGTCTTCGAGCAACTTCAGCACCGCATCCAGATGTCGCTCGGAATGATGCACAACCATCGCGCCCGGAAGGGGAAACTCGATCACGCCAGGCCCGCCGACGATATCCCAGCTGTCAGGATCCGACTGACTGGTGATCGCATCGGTGAGCGCATTCGATTCACTGAAATCACGACACAGGTCGCGCACATCGAACACCGCGGTGACGCCCTCGGCAACGCGATTCTCGGTCGTCACCCACAGCACGCCATGCTTGAGATGCCAAGCTAGATCGTACTGCCGCGTGAGCAGATCCAGCGCGACGCGCAGCGGCTGTTGGTCGAAGGAAAGCGTGACTGGTAGTCGGTCGCGAACGCCGGACTCGCGCAGCGCCTGCTGATCGAGTCGCATGTCGATCTTCGCCGCCTTCCCCAATTCAGCGACCACCGTCAGCAACGCCGCGTTGCGATAGTTGGCCGTGACCGGAGTGGCCAGCGCCTCGCGAATCGCCTCATGCTGCGCCGGATCGTCGACCCAAGTGCGGCGACCGTGGCTGCGCAGCGCCTCCAACAGTCCAGCCACTTGCCGGTGCAAGCGATTGGACTGTCGCACAAACAGCACGTCGCCCAGCACAATGATTGTGCCGCCACCGCCGACTTCCTCCCATTGGACCGGCTCGATCGCGCCAGTGATCACCTCTTGCAAGTTGTCCGCTGTGTGTCCCCGATCGAACAAATCGCCCACGTTGTATTGCTTGGTGTACAAATTCTCATCGGCGTCGCTCGTCCCGAGATGCAACACGCCCGCACTGAGCCACCAATCGATTCCCAGGCTGCCGAGACGGTCCAACAACAGATAGAGCGGCTCGTTGTTCAACTGGTCCGTCACCGGCTCGCTCGGCAGAATGTCGGCGTCCCGGAGCGAACGTTGGTCGAGAATCACGGTCAATTTCGCCTCATTTCGCAGCCAATCGATGACGTCGCTCAGCGCCATCTCGTCGAACTTCACCGTGCGAGGGTCCGTCACACTCTTTGGCATGAATTGAAGCGAGTCGACGGCGCGCGGCTGATCGGGAATGACGATTTCGGTCGCGGGCTTCGCGGCATCCTTTGCCGGCTCCGCGAGCGACTCCTGCGGCGCCAGTTGTTCTGTCTGCGTCTTGAATTGGGCCGATGCAGTCCCGGCCAACACCAGTGTTCCCAAAAGTACGAAGCCGCAGAGACGTCGGTTGAATTCGCAACGGGGCATGAGATAACTCTCTTTTTGACAGTTCAGATGGAGAAGTAGCGTTTTTTTGCAGGCTGTTATGCAAATGCAGCGCCAACCCGTCGCGAGCCGATGGTTTCGCGGCAGGATTCGGAAGGATTGGCCCCGGCCACCGCCGGCCACCCCCCAAAATCGCGAAGAATCCGCGAGGAATCCGCGAAGAAGACGCCATTCCTCGTGCAGCGTTGGCACGGCCCAATGCGGCTCCGTTTGGCACTGCCGGCGCGGCGCCCAACGGCCGCTGCTCCAATTTGCCGCAGCAGAACGCTACACTTGCCCCAGTTGAGTACAGTCCACTGCCGCGCAGGTTGCCCCATGTCGCTCCCGGAAGTCATGTCTTGTGGATTCATCGTGTTTCGCTGGCAGCCGCAGCTGTCGTTTCTGTTGATGGAGCACGCCGATCGCTGGGACCTGCCCAAAGGACATGTTGACGAAGGCGAGAACGAGATGCAATGCGCACTGCGGGAGCTTGAGGAAGAGACAGGAATCCGTCACGAGGCGTTGCAGGTGGACCCGGACTTCCGTTTCGAGACACAATACGAAGTGCGTTACCGCCGCAAGTTCGACGGAGCGACGGCGCTCAAGACGCTAGTGATCTTCCTGGCCTTCGTGAACGGCCCACAGGAGTTGCAGGTGACCGAACATCAGGGATATCGCTGGGTCGACTGGCGCCCGCCGCACCGGATACAAACGTTGACCATCGACCCGCTGCTAGCCGCGGTCGAGAAACATTTTGCCGGCCCCAACTCGCCGATCATCTGACCGCTGCGTCCAACCATCCGGCGTCCCAACGCCCCTTCAAGAATCGTTTGCACCCATGAAGATCTACACCAAGTCCGGCGATGGCGGAGTGACAGGACGACTCGGCGGTGAGCGCGTGCTGAAGTGCCATCCTCAAATCGAGGCGTGCGGCGCGGTGGACGAAGTGAATTGCCAGCTCGGGTGGGCGGCCACCTTGGATCTGCCGCATCGCGTCCAAGGAGTCCTGCGTCCGATCCAACATGAGCTATTTGCGCTCGGTGCGCAGCTCGCGGGCGGAGAGGCCACACTGTCGGCAGATTCGGTCAGCCGAATGGAGCGAGAGATCGACGAGTTCAGCGCGACGCTGCCGCCGCTCACTCAGTTCATTCTGCCGGGCGGCGGACCGGGCGCCGCCGCCTTGCATCTGGCCCGCGCCACCTGTCGTCGCGCCGAGCGCCGGGTCGTCGCCTGGACCGAGCAATCCCCGCAATCGCTGAATCTCGCCCTCGCCTATCTCAATCGATTAGGCGACCTGCTCTTCGTGCTCGCCAGAACCGTCTGCCACGAATCGGGAGGCGAAGAGATTGTCTGGCAGAAGTAGCCGACACTTCGTTCCTTACGTGGCTCCTTACGGTTCGGCAAGGCGGCGATAGTAGGCTTCGAGCAGGGATTCATACTGCGGCAGGAACTCCTCCACACCTGCGCTTCGCATACGTTCGCGAAGCCGCTGCGGCAGATGCCCCCAGATGCGCTCGCCTCCGGCGGGGGCAGAGTTGGGCGGCGTGGGCGGCGTTGGTGGCGAAGTCGGTGGCGCTGGAGGCGTCGCGCCGTCGGTGGATCCGTCCGTCTGTGTCGATCCACCGGCGAGTTTGCCTGACGGCGACTGACCGCCCTCCAAGTCTTCGATCAGTCGGTTCAGTTGATCGAGGCTGTTTTGTTGCTGGCTTTGCGTTTCGCGCGTGGTGCGGCGGCTCTCCAGCAACTCGCCGGCCTGCCGCATCTGTCGCGCGATCTGCCGCGCCTGCTCGATCCAAAGCGGCTCGGGCGGCTTGCCCAAGTCCTCGCCGGCCGAGGCAATATTCGGCGGAGCATCCGCGGCGGCGGGTAGTTGCGTCCGCGCGTTCGGTGTGGCCGACGTTTGCGCGGCCCAGCCGGTTCCCGCCAGCAGGCAACCGACGACCGCTGCGCAAAGACAATTCATGCGGCGCCCCGGCGTGGCGCTAGCCTGCGCTGCCATCGGTGACGGTTGGTCGGCGTTCATGGCGTGTTCAAGGATTTAAGCAAGTTGTCGATGGACGAATCCGATTGCTTCGGCGGAACGGGCGGAACAGGCTGAGCAGGCCCGGGGCTTCCGGGCTGCAGCTCGCCTGCACCGGATGCGAGCATCTGTTCGAGCCACGCCGCCAACTGTTGTTGTTGTTCGGCAAGCGCGGCTTGCTCTTGCAACTCGCCTTCCGTGAGCGTGCCGTCGCGTTTGCGTCGGTCGAGTTCCTTGGTGCGAGACAACAGCGATTCTTGCATGGTGGCCAGCATCCGCAACTCGGGGAGCCGCAACAGGGCTTGGCGCCTCGCGGTGTCCCGGGCGGCTGGGCTTGGCGACGGGCTGGAGTCGTCGGGCTGCTCGGCGGGCTGGCTTCTGGCCGTCGGCGACGCCAACGCGGCCAACAGTTGCTCGAGCCGCTGGCGGGCCAGTCGCATCGCCTCGGCGGCGGGCTCGAGTTCTCGCCCCGGCAACGCCGCTGCCGCTCGCTGCATTGGCGCCTGGCTGCGGAGCAACGCGGCGCGGAGCACGTCCGAGGGCCACTGCTTGGCCGTCTCCGTCAGCTCGTCTGCAAGTTGCGTTTGGCGCGCGCCAAGCGACCGGCACTCGCTAAGGGGCGGGTCGGCGTTGTCCTGCAACATGGCGCAATTGCCCTGCAGCACGGTTTGCCGCGTGAGCAGGTCCTGGACAGCCTTTGCCAAGAGCTGCGGGCCGGCGTCGTCCGACGATGACGTCGGCCTGTCACTATCTCCGGACGAACCTTGCTGGTCGACCAACAAGGCCATCAGCGACCTCAGCTCCGCCACGACCTCCTCTTGAGTCTCCCACGCCGGCCCCCATTGTCGCCGCTCGAGCTGCAGGGCGCACTGCCGCAAGTCGCTGCTGACTCGCAATGTATCGGCAGCGTCGACGGCTCGCGAAACGACTTGTCGGTCTGTTGGACCAAGTTCCGCCAGCAACGAGCGGAGGCGGGAGATCAACTTGTCGAAACGACGCCCCAGTTCTGACTCGAGACCGGGCAGGTTGTCGCCGCGCGGCGCCGCCGGGTCGGAAGCCAATTGCGCGAGATTGAGCTCCTCGGTGTCGGCTTGAATCTCCAGCTGCTGGTTGACGAGCCGGCCGAGCTCCTGCGCCGCCTGTTGATAGGAGGTCCATTGTTGCGCGTCGGCCAACAGCTCCTCGAGCGACTGGGTCAGCTGGCGCTGAACGTGACGCGCTTCGTCCAGTTGAGCCAACGTGGCGGCGTTGGGACTGCCGACCACCGCGTCCCGAACGGCCCCGACCAATTGCCGCTCGATGATCTGAGCCGGCCCCGCCGCGGCGTTGGCGATGCCCTGCTTGAGCTGCCCCAGCCGCCGCTGGGCCTCATCGCCCTGGCCGCCGAGCGCGGCCTCCTGCAGCGCTCGCTCAATTGCCTGCACGAGGCTGCCACGTGCCGCGCCGCCCGGCCCCGCCCCCAGCTCCTCCGCGATCCGGCGTTGCTGGAGCTCGACATTCTGCAACGCTTCGCGATTCTTCGCCGTGACGGGATCCTCCATCTCGGCGCGGACTTCGGTGGCGCGAGCTTCGACGGCCCGTTGCAGGTCCAGCAACTGTTCGAATTTCTCAAACACGGCGGCCTGCTGCCGCCCGATGTGCTGCAGCAGCTCCTCGGGCGACACGATGCGCACGCGGCGCCAACTGCTCTCCCCCTGCCTCGACTCGCCGTCCACCGCCGGACGGAAGTCAGCGGCCGTCACTCGCAGACGAAACTCGTCGCCCGCGCGCACGCCCCAACGACGCAGCGGTATCCGCAAGTCAAACGGCACGCTGCGAGTCAGGCGGCCGGAGAGATCCGGAAACTGACTCGTTTCTGTCTCGTCAAGCAGCGAGTTGGAGATTTCAGCAGGTCGGGCCTCCATCGCAGGCGACCCTTGTGAGGCCCGGTGGACCGGTCGGGCCTCCATCGCAGGCGACCCTTGTGAGGCCCGGTGAACCGATCGGGCCTCCATCGCAGGCGACCCTTGTGAGGCCCGGTGAACCACACCATCCCACTCGCGTTCCACAGCGATGCTCGCGATGCCGGCGTTGTCACTGACCACTCCGCGGAGCGGCAGCAGCGAGTCGGCAGTGGCCAGATGGCCATCCTCAGGCAACTCGAGCGAGACGGTCGGCGTCGAGTCGGCAAACACCTCCAACTCGACGCGGCTTTCGACGGTGACCGAGGTCAGATCCTGATCCTCCACCTCCAGGCGATACTGCCGTCGCCCGAGCTCTGTCAGCCGCAACGGCTCCGGCAGACGAAACTCGACCGTAGCCTCGACCGTATCCTTGTTGTCCTTGTTGTCCTTGTTGTCCTGATCGGCGCGGCTGCCGATCAGCGACCAACGCCCGCCGATGCCATCGACCAGCGCGATGCCGTGGGGCGACTGCGTGAAGGTCGCCGTGACCGACACGGTCGAATCGACGAGGGCATCGCCGGACGCCTCGACTCGATAGGGCGGCGCAGGCACGTATGGGGGCGGTGTGACTTGCAGCGAGAACTCTTGCAGCTGCGGCGGCTCGATGACGGCCAGGCTCCGCCACGCCAGTCGATCGTCGCCCGCCAGCACGCGATATCGCAGCGGCCTGCCGACATCCTCCCAGCGTCCCGACAGTCGCCCGTTCGTCACCCGCATCGCGAGTTGATGCGTCGAACCCGGATGGTCGCCGTCGAACCAGATCTCCAATGTCCCTTGCTCGGGAAGATGTCCCCGCGCGT
>JAGQPF010000607.1 GCA_020426845.1 Planctomycetales bacterium | reverse complement strand
CTGCTGGACCAAGTGCCGCTGTGGTACGAAGTCTGGCGCAACATGAATAGCTTCCCCCCAGTGGTCTCGCCCGAGGACATGAGCGACGGCAAATCGGCGAAGCCGCCCAAATTGCCCAAGCCGTAAGCCGTCGCCGCGGTCACCCACTTGCCTGAGCGGCACAAGCCCGGCTTCCGTTGCTTCCCGCAATTCGCGGCCCGCTGGCGCCGATCGTAAGGAATGGGAACAGGAAACCCGAAGCGTCAGCGAGGGACGGCGCCAGCAACTTACTCACCCACGCTGTCACTGCATTACTTGACCCTGTCGCCCGCACGCTTCCATCCCTCGCTGACGCTTCGGGTTTCCTTTCGCATTTCCTGCCCCGTTCTTGCGCGGACACCTGTGCTTGATGCCTGTCACCCTGCCACCCTGCCGAATCTGGATCGTGGCCATCGCGTTGGTCTACCCATCGCTGGGAGGCTGTGCGCTGCGCGGTGAGAAACCCAGTCCGACGACTTCGCCGACACCGCCGACACCGCCAACACCGACGAGTTCGGCAACTTCGCCTGCGGCAGCAATCCATTCCGTTGCGGTTACGCCCGGAGGGCGGGCAGACACCAGTCCGCCTGCAGTCGTTGCCGCCGTTGACGCAGTTGACGGCGTCGCGACGGAGAGGGCGTCCGTCGACGGTGCTGCATCCGAGCCCTATGCGCCGCAACTGCACCTCGGCGAGCTCCGACTCACATCAGTCGCCACAACGGACGATTCGCCCGCGGCGACGACGACGGGCGCCTTGCCGCTCGAGGAAGTGCCGGCGATTGGCGCCCAGGATGTGGTCGAGGTGCGGGATGTCGTTGCCTCCATCCACGCCACCTTTCCTTTGCTGGCGGCCGCGTCCCAAGAGGCGGTGATTGCCGCCGGCAAGCAGACTGCCGCCTGGGGCGGCTTCGACACAAAGCTCAAAGGGGCCAGTGAAAACGGGCCGCTGGGATTCTACGAGACCTATCGGCACAGCGCTGGTGTCGAGAACCCGTTGTATGGCGGCGGGTCAGTGTTTGGCGGCTATCGGGTTGGACGAGGCAGTTTCCAGCCCTGGTATCAGGAGCGTCAGACCAACGACGGTGGCGAGCTCAAAGCGGGTCTGCGAGTGCCGTTGCTGCGCGACCGGCAGATTGACGCGCGCCGAGCCGAGCTGTGGCGGGCGACCTACGATCGCCAGCGCGCCCAGCCGGAGATTCGCGCCCAGTTGATTCAATTTGTCCGCGACGGCAGCATTGCTTATTGGTACTGGGTCGCCGCGGGGCGGCAAGTCCAAATCGGCGAGCGCGCCTTGCGCCTCGCACAACAACGCAATCAGCAATTGCAACGCAAGGTTGAGGCGGGCGACGTGGCCCCGCCCGAATTGCAGGATAGCCTGCGCGCGATCGCCAAACGCGAGGCAAAGCTGATCGACTTGCGGAGGAAGCGCGAACAGGCCAGCGTGAAACTTTCTTTGTTCCTGCGCGACGACAGTGGCGTTCCTTGGGCGCCGTCGATCGAGCGGCTCCCCGCCTTCCCGGAGCCCGCAGCGATGCCCGAGCAGGCCGACGATGTGGCGCAGGCTCTCGCCGCTCGGCCGGAAATTGCTGCGCTCGACGCCGCCGCCAGGGCGGTCAACGTTGACCTGGCCGAATCGCGCAACGATCTGTTGCCCGCGCTTGATGCTCAAGTGATCGGGTCGCAGGATCTCGGCGAGCCTACCAGCAAGAAGCGAGACAAGTCCGAGTTTGAGCTGGAAGCGGGATTGTATGTCGACATGCCCGTCCAGCGCCGCAAGGCGCGTGGCAAGGCTCAGGCCGCCCGTGGGAAGCTCGCTCAGATCTCCGCCAAACGACGGTTCACCGCCGACAAGATCGCAACCGAAGTTCAGGCGACCCATATCGCCCTCGATGCCGCCTTCCAACGAATCGGGCGGGCCCGCGAGTCACAGCGGCTGGCCGAATACATGGCCAGCGTCGAGCGTCGCAAGTTCGAGCTGGGAGACAGTAATCTGCTCTCGGTCGCCCTCCGCGAACAGTACGCCGTCGAGGCCGCCGACGCCGAAGTGGAGGCGCTGTTCGAGTATTTCGCGGCGCTGGCCGACTTTCATGCCGCAATGGGCCGAGACTGGCCGTAGCTGCTTCGTCTTGCAGGTTGCCAGCCTGCAAACTGCGGCAAAACCGCAATCAACACAGGTCGCCGAGCTAGGAAATGGCGCTTGGCGCCGATGGCGCGAAGCGGCCGAGCGCGAAACTCGTCTTGACACTCAGCGGGGGGACCCTGTAACTCCTCCCGCTGAATTTCGATTCTCGACGAGTGGCGCCAAAACAATGTGGTCTTCGCGACATCCTGTGACGCAGCTAGCAATGGGCTTGGGCCTCATTGCCTTGGCCTGCGCGGGGTGCCAACGCCCTGGGCAAAAGTTGTATATCGAGGCGCTCAACCAGGAGAAGCGTGTCTTGGAGGACCAGCTCTACCAGCTGGCCGACGAGTACGCGATTCTCGAACACAAATACCTGCAGCTCACCGAGCACGACGGCCACGATTCTCACCTGCCGATTGAAATCGAAATTCCCGCTGACGCGGCGGGACCCGATATGGAAGCGTTGCCGCCGGGCAGTGAGGACGCCCCAATTGACTTGACTCCCATGAGTAGTGGCGATCTGCCCGACGTGGAAGGGGCCGCTCCTGATCTGCCCGACGCTCCGCCGAGCCTGGATCCGCCCGCCGGGCCCCCGGATGATCTTCCTGCGGGGCCACCTGCCGACACGCTTCCGGAACCGGGTGGCGCCGGAGCCCAAGGCGCTGGCGGAGCGACCAGCGCCGGCGCCGGTCGTGTGACCGAGATACGTCTCAATCCAATTCATACGGGCGGTGAAGACTACGATCAGCTGCCCGGCGACGACGGGATCAGCGTGCTGGTTGAGCCTCGCGGCGCTCGTGGCGAGATTCTCGCTCGACCCGGCAAACTATCCGTTGTGGTGGTCGATCCTTCCGTGCCGACCGACCGCGCTCGAGTGGCGCGTTGGGACCTCTCCGAGCAAGAGGCGGCGGAGCTTGTCAGCCAGGATGGCGACCAGCGCGGAATTCATTTACGGTTGCCCTGGCCGCAGAGCCGACCCGAACACGCGAAGCTGCACCTGTTCGTGCGGTACACTACCGACGATGGTCGCAAGCTCGAATCGGATCGAGAGTTCTTCATCGCACTGAACGGCGAGATTGCGAATCGTTGGACGCCACGCAGTCGCCAACGGCGAGTTGCTCGTCAGGACAAGCCGGCGCCCGCTGCTACGGCTCCGTCGACCGAGCCGCCCGCGGCAAATTCAAATGCCACGCGGAGCGCTTCGCCGGAGCGTTCCGTCACGCAGACGCCGGTGCGACAGGTGACGCGTCCCCAGTGGCAACCCTATCGATAGCTTCCCTGAAGCTGCGAGGAAGGAAACCCGAAGCGTAAGCGAGGGATCGGATAGTGAATGTCCCTTCCTATGCTGATCACTGATCGCCTCGCGTTGCTTGGCGATCGCCTCGCTTCGTTTAGCGACTAGCTGTTCGACGTCAGGCCGTTGAGCCACGTCCAGAGTTCAAGCACGCTGGGTCCCCAGAGGATGATAAACACCGAGGGGAGCAGGCACATCGTCAGCGGGAACAACATTTTGACGCCGGCCTTGTTCGACTGTTCATCGGCAAGTTGCCGTCGGCGTAGTCGCATGCCATCGGCAAAGCTGCGAATCGACCCGGCGACATCGGTTCCCAGCCGTTGGCCTTGGGTGATCAGGCTGGCCAGCGAGGCGATCTCGGGAGCCTGAGTTCGCTCGGCGAATTGTTGAAAGGCCAGCTCCGCCGACCGCATGTCCATCTGTTCCTTGACGATCACCAATTCGGCGGCCAGGTCCGGATGGGCGAAGTAGATGTCGCGGGCGACGTGCTCGAACGAGTCGTTCAATGACATGCCGCCGGTCATGCACATGGTGAGCAAGTCCATCGCATCGGGCAGCCCGCGTTGGATTCTTGTCACGCGGGAGGTGGCTTGGGTTCGCAGGTAGAGTCGCGGCAGCGCCCAGCAAAGGCCGATACCAGTTAGGCCAAACAGGACGCAGCGGCGGACCAAGTCAGGCTGCTCGGGGCCAAACCAGACGGCGGCGCCGCCTGCGGCAATCAGCGTGAAGATCACCAGTGCGTTGCGCAGGGCGAGGAAATCTCGTTTCGCGTAGGGGCGGTACCAGCCCGCTTGGCGAATTTCGCGATCGATCTCGTCCTGACTGGCGGGGTTCGAGATCTGCGGAGACTCCGCCAAATCAATCGGCAACGGCGCTCCCAACGCCGCGAGATTGCGGCTGACGGCGGCGCCGAGTCGCTCCCGGACCGGATTGCGCTGCATCTGAGACGCGGTCCTGCCTACCAGGAACACAAATCCGCTGATGGCGAAGAAGCTGACGAAAAACAGGATATTGACCATGCGAGCTTAGTAATCCGATTTCAGCAGCTTGTAGATCCAAACCAATCCAATGACTTGTAGGCCGACTGCGGTGCCCAGCAAGACGCGCCCGCCGAACGACTCGAAAAACGTGTCGAAGTATTCGCGCTGCCAGATCAACATATAAGCCGCAACTAGCGGCCCGGCGGCGCCAATCATCATCGTGCTGACCCGGCCGGCGCCGGTAGCCGCCTTGAACGAGCGGTGAAAGTTGATCCGATCCCGGATGACGTTGCTGAGCCGGTCGAGCATCAAGGAGAGGTTGCCGCCGGTCCGGCGCTGCATGATCAGAGTGGATGCCAGAATCCGCATCTCGGGCAGCGGCGCTCGGCGGACCAGCGATCGCATCGCGGCGCTGACGGACAGTCCCAGTTCGAGCTGGCGCGCACAGCGGCGGAACTCGGGCCCCAGCGGGGCTTGGGTCGTGTTGCCGACGAGCGTCATCGCCTGGTCGATGCTTTCGCCCGCCTTCACCGCGCGAGAAAGCAGCTCCATGACATCGGGCAGCTGCTCTTGAATTGCGACGCG
>JAGQPF010000606.1 GCA_020426845.1 Planctomycetales bacterium | reverse complement strand
GGCCGGGCTGCCATGTAAGCCGCTGGGGTGAGCGGCGGGGTTTGGTCTTGCGGGCTGTCAGGTGTCACGCTGACTCACTCGCAACGGATGCACATTATTGGCTGACGCCAAACTTTGCAACCCCACTGGGCAAGAATTCTTGTTGAATTCCAAAAATATTATCAGGTCCTAAAAGGCAGACGCCGCACCATTGCTGGCACGGCGTCGGGACTTTTCCTACGCAGTTGGCAGGTAAGCTATGCGGTGGCCTTCTCGTACTTCCGCTTTTTCTCGTGCCGAGCCTTCACGCGAGACGCCTCGCCATTTGAGAGAATGATTGCTCGCCCCGCCATCGTTCCAAACTCCCTGCCCTTTTGAGCATCTTCGTTTTGCAGTTCGGAGATCAATTGACGAACCCGCTCATTGCTCAAGCCGAGTTCCCCGGCGAGTTGCGAGACGGTGACGAAGTTTGATGGCACCACGGTTGACATGCCCCAATGTTATTTTGCGTTTTCAAAGAAATCAAGAGTCTTTTGACTTGACTTTCCGACTTGGCGTATGCCAAACTTTGCGGCCATGGGATGGCACGCCCCGCCGGGTGACACTCAGCAATCCCCGGCAACCCCGCAAAGCGGAACCAAGGACGCCGAACCGGCGGGACGTGTGAGCCGATTGGACTGAGTACCCCGGTCACGCAGGATTTGACGGATCGCGACGGATCGAATCGAGAACAGCTGGATGCAACCCACAGGACTAAATCTCGACCTGCGTGACCGGCCTTCG
Organism: Planctomycetales bacterium; assembly: GCA_020426845.1. Classification (GTDB taxonomy): domain Bacteria; phylum Planctomycetota; class Planctomycetia; order Pirellulales; family Pirellulaceae; genus JAGQPF01. The sequence goes on along the minus strand of JAGQPF010000606.1, from coordinate 2,179 downwards.
GCCAATCTTTCAATTGTCAGGCAAGAGCACCTGGGGGGACGACAGGCAGTTCCGCCTGTTCTGACCACACAGAGAGTGCCCAGCAGGTCGCCGGTTCGCACCGGACTGCAAATCCGCCTTAGCGGGGCAGCCTGCTCGGAGAGGGTAAGTGGTGAGCAGGCTCCATGCCTGCACGTCACCAGTACCGTTGCCTTATGGCAGCGGGAGGGCTTGTACGGACGGAAGCCGCAAGCCGCCGGCGCCAACGTAGCGTCGACTGGAAGCCGGGTGGGAATCCGGCCCTCTCTGTGTTTTTTGCTTCACGGGGCCGCAAACCAGCCGACTCAGACTCGCAACCGAGATGGAGCGGGGTTGGCAACAACGGTAGCAGCGAGTTCGCGACTCGTGGCGAGTTGTTGTGTCGGTTCAAGCCCGACCGGCCCCACCTTCTTACCAAGCTGCACTGAGCGAGGTGCTGAATGCATGACGGCAACGACACGTCAGCAACATCGCACGCATAAACGATCGTTGATTCGGATACCGTATCCGAATCTGAGTTTGTTTATGCGTTCTTGTGTTTTGACACATGCTTTGGCATCGAAACGACTTGCGTCGACCTGCCCACACTGCAACCTCCCACCGCGAAGCTGTCCAGGCTGCGGTAAGTGCTGCTGTGGATGCGTTTGCGGGGGTGACGAATGAGGACACTATCGCTTTGTTCCAATGACTTCATCGATGATGACGGAAGCGTCCATGGAGTATTCACATTCAGGCCCGAATTCGAGCGGGACATCAGCGACCGATGCATCCTGTCTTTGTTCGACGTCTCCGGAGAGTGGTCGCGTCCGTATCGAGAAGCTGGCTATCCGGTCGCACACATCGACATCCTGAATGAACACTGCCCCTGTGATGTCTGGGACATCAACGGCATGGAGTGGCTTGACGACAACGGCCTCTGTGATGTTTGGGGAATTCTCGCTGCCGTTCCGTGCACCGACTTTGCCGCCAGCGGGGCGAGGTGGTTTGCGGCAAAGGATGCAGACGGTTCCACGGACGCAAGCGTTGCCCTCGCCAGACACACGCTGGCGATCATCGAGTTCCTGAGGCCCGCGTGGTGGGTCATCGAGAATCCCGTAGGGCGACTTCCATCGCTTGTTCCGGATCTGAAAGAGTTCGGGCCGTGGTACTTTCAGCCGTGTGACTTTGGCGATCCGTACACGAAGAAAACGGGGCTGTGGGGCGAGTTCAATCGAAATCTGAAGAGAACTCCGGTTCCGCCCACTGAGGGATCGAAGATTCACAGAATGCCGCCAAGCGAGGATCGCCAGTATCTCCGCAGCATCACCCCAGCTGGATTCGCAAGGGCGTTCTTTGAGGCCAACCCGTAACGAAAACCAACCTCGACCGCGATTCGGAACGCGGTAGAAACCCCAACCCACAAGGAAGCCAGATGGCAGAGCAATTCGAGAGCTGGGCAATAGTCGAAGTCATGGGACAACAGACATACGCAGGGAAGGTGTCTGAGCAGTCGGTTGGGGGGGCCTCGTTCGTCCGGGTGGACATTCCCGACGTCAAAGGCCAGTCCGGTTTTACAAAGCTGTTCGGGGGATCTTCGATCTACTGCATCACGCCATGCACCGAGCAGATTGCCCGAATGACAGCCGAGCGTGTTCAGGCGCGGGCAGTGTCGATCTACGACCTGCCGGCGGATTGGAAGAATGCGATCGATCAGCGGCGGATCAATTTCTCAAGATCACCAGACGGTGATGATGAGACCGAGTTCTGAGCAAACCACCCCTGCAAGTGCTTCCGTGGATTCACGACCACGGCGGGGGTCTTGAGGTTTGTTGCCTCAATATCCGTGCTGCAATCTCCAGCCAGAGAGCGGCCTACATCAACGGAGAGGGGTGGCTGGAACCTGTCGAGACGGCCGGGATTGAGACCCGTCTGTTCTGGGCTCCAAAGTGGGATGGAAATCGACAGGCAGAACCCAACGTACCTTTCATCGCTGCCAGCTCAGTTGGTTCGCGATGACCATACCGGAAACCTAAGTCGACTCGTTACGGCACACAATCAATAACCGACTCGGATACCAGAGACTCGACCACGGAACTCGTGGAAGGGAAGGGTAGACAAGGGTGGCAACAGGTTGTGCCGGGTGAGGGGCAAGGAAACGGGTGGGGGGGAATGGATGGATTGC
>JAGQPF010000605.1 GCA_020426845.1 Planctomycetales bacterium | reverse complement strand
GGCCGTGATGGCTGGAACCACAAAGTTGTCGTACGTTGGCGAGGCGACGACGACTTCCAAGTGACGAAGTTGCGCCAGCGAGGCCCAGCCTTCGCGATCCAGCCAGTAGCAATGCAGGGCTTGCAGCCGGTCAAGTTGGGAGAAGTCGAATCCTTCGTTGCTGCTCGCAATGACCGCAATCGCGCGGCCGGGCCAGAGCCCGGGTTCGTCCCAAACGGCGTAATGGAATGCCGAGTCGGCTTTGCCGGCGAGCACGTCGATGGCGGCGCGGTCCGCCGCTCGAGCCCGCCAAGCATTGCCGTAGGCGCCCAGCAGGACAATCACCGCCGTGAACCAGCATCCAGCGTGTCGCATGGAGATTTGCAGCGTGCGGCGGTGTCGCAACCACGCGAACAGGCGAAACAGTGTGAAGACAATCGCCAGGGCGGCCAGGCAATCGATCAGCACATACAACGGTCGGATGGTTGAGAACGGATGAATTTGGGTGTGGGCGAGCGGCCACCCCAGCTGCCAAACGGGCTCATGAAGGAAGTCGATCACCGTCCCCTGCCGACTCAGCACTTGCCGCTCGCTCCGCCAGCCATGGCAGATGGCAATTGCCTTCACTGTGACAGCAACTGCCGCCAGCGATGTGAACGAGGGACGTCGCATGCCGTCACTCGCTGTGTTGATCGAGCATCGACGGACTGGAAGTCCGTCGTACGTTCGTCGAGGGTCGAACGTCGTTGTGGACATCGTCGTCGTGGACATCGTCGTCGTGGACATCGTCGTCGGCCCACGCGGCGACTCTTTCTACGACAAGCCGCAGGTGCGCCGGCTCGCTGAGCAGGTGGTCCGCGCCGTGCACCGTCCACAGCGCGTCGGGTTGTCCCGCCAAGGACACGATCCGCTGTCCATGCTGCGCCGCGACCATTTCGTCGTCGCCCGGCTGTATCACCAGCAATTGTTGGGGAAGCCGTGCCAACGCGTCGCTAAAGTCGGACTCCCGCAAGACGCGGAGCATCCGAGGCGTGATCCGTCGCCGCTTGCCGGCAATCTCCACGTCGGCTTCTCCACTGCGCAGCTGCGGCTGCATTCGCTCCAAGGCATGCGCCAAATGCACGGTGTCGGACGGTGCGCCGATGGTCGCCAGCTGACGAGCCGGGAGCTCGGCGCCAAGTGACAGGAGCGTGGCGCCTCCCAGGCTGTGTCCGACCAGCAACCGCGGCGCCATGCCGCTCTCGCGCATCCAGCCGTGCACGCTGCGGACATCGTCCTGCTGGGTGTGAAACGACGATTCCGCGAACTCGCCGCCGCTGGCGCCCAAGCCCGCGAAGTCGAATCGCAACGCACCCCAGCCTCGCTCGATCAGCCCCTGCGCAATCTTCGCCAACGGCTTGAACTCCTTGAAGGAGCCAAACCCGTGGCAGAGCAGCGCCCAGGCCCGCGGCGGCCGGTCGCGCGGAGCGTCGATCACCGCCGCCAGCGGACCCAACGGGCCGGGAATGACCTGTTTTCGGCTGTTGCGGCTAATGAGTTCGCCTCCCAATTACGGCTGTTATGCCTTCGCCTTGGGGAACTTCGTCGTGCCGGGCATGGCCACTTGAGGCACTTCGACGTCGCCCCAGGTGTAGCTGTCCGGGCCGAGCTTCATCGGCGAGTTCATCATCTCGTCCCAGGTCAAGTTCTCGCCCGTGTAGCATACCTCTCGGCCCATGATCGCCATCAACGTGCTGTACGACATGTACTCGCCGTTGTTGATGATGTTGCCCGAGCGGATGCCGGCGAACAGCTCCTTGTGCTCCACATCGTACATGCTCGGCTTGTCGCCTTTGTACTTGTAGGTCTGCTCGCCGGCCAGGTTCGCCAGCTCGTGGGCCAGCACCTTGCCGGTGCCGGCGGTGCCGACCACGAAGTCCTCGGTCTGGTTGAAGCAGCCCGGCATCTGCCGCGTGTAGGCGTGGCAGCGAACGCCGTTTGCCCATTCGTAAACGACCGAGAAGTGGTCGTAAACGTGGCCCCACTTCTCCTCATGCCGCACTTGGCGGCCGCCGAGCCCATAGGCTCGCACGGGTGGCTCGTCGTTCATCAGCCACAGCGCCTTGTCGAGGCTGTGAATGTGTTGCTCGACAATGTGGTCGCCCGACAGCCAGGTGAAGTACATCCAGTTGCGCTGCTGGTACTCCATCTCCGTCCATTCGGGGTTGCGGCCGCGATGCCACAGCGGGCCCGTCAGGTAGTTCTCCTGGATCGAGCGAATGTCGCCGATCGCGCCGTCCTTGATGCGGCTGACGGTCTCGCGCACGCCGTAGTCGTATCGCCAGCAGAGTCCCGAGACGATGCTGAGGTTCTTGCGTTTGGCTTCCCGCACCGACTCCAGCACGCGGCGCACGCCGGTCGAATCGACGGCGACGGGCTTCTCGCAGAAGACGTGCTTGCCGGCTTTAATCGCCGCCTCCAGGTGCTCGGGGCGGAAGTGCGGCGTGGTGGCGAGCACCACTACGTCGACATCCGTCGCGAGCAGCTTCTTGTAGCCGTCGAAGCCGGAGAAACTTTGCTCGGGAGTGACTGCGTACTTCTCGGCGAGCTGGCGCCCGAGCAGCCGCTTGCCCTGCTCGAGCCGATCCTCGAACAGATCGCACATCGCGGTCAGCTTGACGTTGTCATCGGCCCGCATTGCGTTCACGGCCGCGCCGCTGCCTCGTCCGCCACAGCCAATCAGGCCGACCTTCAGCGTGTCGCTGCCGGCCGCGTGAACGTCGCGGGCGCCGGACGCCAGGGCGCCGGCGGCAAGCGCCGCGGTGGAAGTTTGTAGGAACTTTCGACGAGAGGCAGAGTGGCTCATGAGCTGGCTCCTTGAGATGACGAGATGACGCCGGGACAGGCGTCCGGCTCGAGGCGTGCGGGGTGGGAGTGCCGGGGGAACGGGCTAGGCGGGGCAACCGTCGAGGCACGGGAAATCGGAGTAAGTGAAAATTGGGTGGATGATTATTCTAGTTGGGGCTTGCACCGCGACGCAACTCGCCCCGACGGGCGGGTTCTATGTGGCACAGGCTGCCAGCCTATGATGGCCATGGTTTTAGTCATGGTTTTATTCACTGCTTGCAGGCTGGCAGCCTGCACTACGGCCCGGCTGGCAGCCTGCACTACGTACGGCCCGGTTTACCGCACTGTGGCCATGAACCGGGCAAATTCCTGGTCTACTTGGGGCAGCGGGCCGAAGCTCTCGGTGAAGTCGGCTAGCCGCTGCTCGGCGCTGAGCGTGATCAATGGCGTGCGGGCGGCGAGCTTGGCCAGGTATTGCGAGTATTGGTCGGGGTGTCGTTTGAGCAGAAAGTAGTTCAACGCCCACGCTTCGGAGTACATGTCGGCCTGGGTGCCGCCATTGCGGAACGCCCCGTCGTCGGTCAGCAGTCGCTGCAGTGAGTTGTCAATTCGGCGCGGCGCGTACTGTCGAAACTGTGCGAATTGAAATTGGTTCACCGCGCCGATTCCGCGCCAGCCCTTGGTGCTCCGCAGATCCGGAGTCTCAAAATACACGGCGAGCCCTTCGCTGACCCAGAACGGGTTGTCGGCGTAACGCGTCTGCAATCCGGTGCTGTAGGCCAGTTGGTGCGTGGCCTCGTGGATGATCGTGGCCACGTTGCGCTCCGCCAGCGGACGCATCAACATCTGACGAATCTGCTGAGCGGAATGGGCGCCGGCTTCCGTCAGGTCATACATGTTCACGCGGTTGGTGCGGACGTTGTAGTAGCCGATCATGCCGCCCGGATCGACGCCCAAGTCTCGCTTGGCAAAGGCCGAGTAAGTGCGTCGCGAGTCGAAGACCAACGCGACCAGCGGCCCGGACGGCTCCGACAACTCCACGCCCTTGCCTTTCCAATAGGCCTGAAACGCGCGGAACAATCGCTCGTACAACGCGCCGCACCAACGCGCGTACGCCTCGCTCGTGTTATAGACGATCAGGTAGTGCGCGGTGCCATGCATCGAGAACTCGGCGCCGAGCTCCTCGCGCAGCGACTTGGCGATCTCGTCCGCCGTGGCGTGGCGAAACGGCTGCTCGTCGCTGCGGACCTCCTTGATCTCCTCGCCATCCAGCAGCCAAAGCACTCCGTCGGCGGCGCGCAGCATCATGCCGCCGTCCTGCGCCTTGACGACCGCCTCGCCCGACACGTGACGCTCGACACCGTCGCGGACAAAGCGAACGTGCTCCAAGGCGATGGCCGGCACGGCGCCACCGAATAGCATCGATAGCGCCAATAGCCCGATGGTGATGACGTGGAGCTGGCGCCAGGGGCGATGACTGTGTTGTTGCTGCGTCACAAAAACTCCCTGTTCCGTCGGTGGTCGCTCGCCACGGATGCCAGCGTTCAGTTTAGTCGAAGCGCCGCCCATCCCGAAGAAAACGCGTTAGCGTCAGCGTCAACGCGGCCAAGGCGCCGCAGACAACGAGAATGGCGATGCCGAGCCCCGCTTCCTGCTCGCGAACGCCCGCATGGATCAGTCCGAACAAACGGATTGCAGCGGTCTCAACGGCGGGCGGCATGACGAGAATGCTGGCCGCCAGGTCGCCGATGGCGAGTGCGGCGCAGACGAGCCAGGCGATGCCGAGGCTCTCGCGACGCAGCGGGACCCAGAGCCGCAATGCCGCACGCAGCCGCCCGGCGCCGTCGACTCGTGCCGCCTCGATCCACGTCGACGGCAATGTCTGAAAGGCGTGCCACAGGATCAACAGCGCCCATGGCAGGCAACGCAGGGTGATGGCCAACACGGGCGCGGCGACCGTGCGGTCGTTCAACAACGCCAAGCCCGGTCGATTCAGCAGCCACAACACCGCCAGCGCACAGAGGGGACCGGGAGTCGCCAGGCCCACGGCCGTGATCGAAAGCGCCGCCACACGCCCCCTGCCCCGTCGAGTGGCCGCGATGGCCAGCGGCGTGGCGAGCAGCAGGCTGAGTGTGGCGGCCAGCGCCGCGATGGTTACTGACCAGAACAGCTCGCGATGAAAGAGTGAAAACGAAGTTGCGATCTGGTGGCTGGCTGCGGCGAGGCTCCAGCCACTGCGGCGCACGCCCGCTTGCCAAATCAAACTGGCAACCGGCAGCAGATAGCAGATGGCGAAGATCGCGGGAGCCAGGCATGCCGCCCACCAGGGGCAAGGCAGCAGTCGCGGCGAACCCAGCGAAGTTTGGCGGTCCTGCCACTGCGCCGTGTGTGCCTGGATTGCCAACGCGATGGCCAGGGCCAACCCTCCCAGCGCCAGCGCGCCGGGCAACACGGCTCCCAGCACCGCCGCGCCGCTTGGCTCCAGCGCGAACCCGGTGTACAGCTCTTCGGCGTAGGTGCGGATTTGAAACAGGTCCGAGATCGTCATCTCGGTCGACACGGTCGCGACGATCCATAGCGTGGCGGCCAGGATCGCGCCGCCGGAGTTCGGCAGCACGACATTCCACAACACGCCTCGGGCGCCGGTGTCCAACGCGGCGGCCTCCTCGGCCGGCGTGCTGCGACGGAGGCTCTGGCCGATAATCAACGTGGCCCAAGGCAGTGCGGCGGACGCGTGCAGCCAGATCGCCGCTTTCCAGCCCGATAACCACGGCTCGCCAACGCGGTCGGCCCAGATCGTCTGCCAGCCCAACGGACCAAACCCGGCGTTCCAGCCGGTGGCGTGCAAGTAGAGCGGGAAGAACAGCAGCCCAGCCAGCAAGCGAATCCAAACGGACCGCAACGGCGTCGCGACTCGAAACAACAACACCGCCAGCCCAATGCTGAGGGGCAACGCCACTGCCGCGGTGCCGATGGCCAGCAGCAACGTGTTGGCGGCCAGCGGCTGGGTGCGCGGCGTCAGCAACCCGCAAGACAGCGTGGCGAGGACCAGCACGAGCAGCAGCCCCGAGGGCGTGTGCCCGGCATCGCGGCCGGGGGATCCATCGGGCTGTTGCCTCATGGGCGTGGCGGGGCTATTCGGGGCGACGGGCGGTTCGGTTGGGAGCAATCTCCTCTTGGAAGCGAGCGAGGTACTCCATCATGCTGTCGGCGCCGCTGAAGCCGACCACCGTCTCGTCCCAGTCCATCTCTTTCGAGATGACTCGGCCCGCATCGATGTCGAACTTCATCTTGCCGTTGGTCAGCTGCTGCATCAATTGAGCTTCGATCTCCGGCTCGTCGACGGGAGTCAAAACCTGAGTCTTGACTTCAATGGTGGCGACCCCGGTTTTCACCGAGAGCAGCCGAAACGTCTTGCGAGTCTGGATTCGTTTAAACGAGTCCTTGATCCGCACGGTCACCTCGCTCGGCACCACCCAGCGCTGCCCCACCTGGACAGGCTCTTCGGGCAACGGCGTGGCAATCGGGCCCAACCCCATGTCGTGCTCGGGAAGGTTGTTCTTGCGAGCGACGATTTTCCCCGTCGGCGTGATGGTCAACGAGGCGATCACCTTGCCGATCGACTTGGAGGCGTGCTCGTATTGGAGCGGCGGCTTATCATCTTTCCGACTATTGTAGCGGACCTCGTCCCGGCCCGTCACTTTTTGCCACATCTCCACATCGGACACGAGATGCTCGAACTCGATGTTGCCCTTGTCGTCGATGTCGACGATCCGCCACACCTTGGTGGAGATGGCCCGTGACTTCGACTCCTGCACGTTGCCCCGGATCTTGGTCTTGGTAGTGGCGATATGGGTGACCTTGGTCAGCACCTCCTCGCCCTTGTCGAACTTGTAACGCAACAGCACCGGCTCGCCCTCGCCTTCGGCGCCGTCCTCGGCCAATGCCCGAGAGTGACAGCTAATCGTCAGTGCGATCAGAGCGGCCCAGGTGGCGAGCCGAGACAAGCGGGGGCAGTTAGATTTCATCGTTGCATCCTTGCTACGGTGTCCGGAATGGCTCGAACAACAAATCGCTTCCGACTCGGTGCGCCGGAAGAAGTCATGCTGGAGTCATTGTTTGGCAGGGTTGGCGTCATCGGACGGGTCGCGCCGGCTGGGCAGGTAGCCGCCCCAGCCAAGCTTCTCGCGAAGCGTCCGGTAATGGTTGCGGTTCTGCACCTCGATCATGCGAAAACTGGATGGGGCGCGAACGATCCGAATCCGCTCGTTGCCCGATAAGTCGCTCGCCCACATGCGCCCATCGACAACGATGGCCGTGCCGGGATTGGGCCGCGGCACTTGCACTTCGTAGGTGCGCGACGCGGAGTCGACGACCGGGCGAACCGTCAGGGTGTGCGGGCTGATTGGCTGAATGACGAACGCCTGCAAGCTCTTTTCCAGGATCGGACCGCCTGCCGAAAGGCTGTGCGCGGTGGAGCCGACGGGGGTCGAGATGATCAAGCCGTCGCAACTATACGTAGTGGCCCATTCTGCGTCAACGTAAAGATTCACCTCGAGCAGCGAGAACGGCGCACCGCCCAAGACGGCCATTTCATTGAGCCCCAGGCAGCGATCCTCGAGCTGCCCGTCGCGCCAGATCTCCGCGTGAAACATCAGGTGCTCCACCACGCGGCACTCGCCCTCACAGACCTTCGGCAGCCGCAGCGAGAGCTCGTCCGGCGTCAAAGCGGCCAGAAACCCCAGCCGCCCCAGATTCACGCCGAGCACCGGCAGTTCGCACTCGGCCACCTGCTTGGCTGCCCGCAACATGGAGCCGTCGCCGCCGAGCACAATGCCGAAGTCCGCGCTGACATCGGACAGCGATCGCTGGAAGTCAAAGTCCTCGAGCACGATATCGGCGTGCCGTTTGACCAGCTCGCGGATGCGGTCCAAATGGTCCTCGGCCCGCTCTCGGTCGCCGAGCAACACGACTCGTGGCGGTTGGTGTTTCCAGCTCATCGCAGCTCATCGCGGCATCGCAGCATCGAGGATGCGTGGTGCCGACAAAACAATAGGGCGGAAGGGAGGGGGAAGCTGTCCCGTTTGATTCAGGAAGCGGATTGCCAGCTGTGTGCCAAGTTCCTGACAGCAGCGGCGATCCCCGCCACATCCAGGCCAAGGTCCGCCAGCAGCTCGTCGCGATCGCCATGTTCGATGAATCGATCGGGGATGCCCAGGCAGCGAATTCTGGTTTGCACTCCATGGGCAGCTGCGGCCTCCAGCACGGCGCTGCCGAAACCGCCGGCCAGGGCGCCTTCTTCGACGGTGACCACGAACGGCAGCTCCGCCATCGCGCCGAGAATCAGCTCCTCGTCCAGCGGCCGGATGAACCGAGCGTTGATGACGCGAATGTCGAGCCCCTCCTCGGCCAGCAAGCTCGCCACTTCCAGGCAACGGCCGGTCATGGCGCCGCAAGCGATGATGGCGCCGTCAGCGCCGTCCCGCAACATTTCGCCACGGCCGAGCTCAAGTGGCTTGCGCGGCCCGTCGATCGTGTCGGCGACTGCCTTGGGATAACGAATGGAGGCGGGCGAATCGAGTCGGCGGGCCAGCTTCACCATCTCGTGCACTTCCCACGCGTCGGCCGGCGCCATGCAAACGATGTTCGGGAACACTCGCATGTACGAGAGGTCGAAGGCGCCGTGGTGCGTCGGTCCGTCGGCCCCGGCCAACCCGGCTCGATCGAGCATGAACAGGACGGGCAGATTCTGCAGCGCCACCTCTTGGAAAATCTGGTCGAAACTGCGCTGCAGGAAGGTGCTGTAGATCGCCACGATCGGGCGCAGCCCCGCTTTGCATTGGCCGGCGGCAAAGGCCACGGCATGCGACTCACAGATGCCCGTGTCGAAGAACCGGTCCGGAAACTCATCTCGAGCGGGCTCGAGCTTGGTGCCTTGGCACATGGCCGCGGTCAGCACGACGACTTTGTTGTCCTCGCGCATCAAATCGCAGATCGCGTCCCGCGCCTCGTGCGTGTAATTTCTCGCGCCGCCGCCCGATTTGGGGACGACCTGTTGCTCGCATTGCTCGAACGCGGGCGGGGCATGGAAATAGACCGGGTCCTTCTCCGCCGGCTCGAAGCCGTGACCCTTGTCCGTCACCACATGCAGCAGCACCGGCCCGTTCACCTTGCGGACCATTCGCAGATATTTGCGCAACAGCACAATGTCGTGCCCGTCGATCGGGCCGACATACTGCATGCCGAGATCCTCGAACATCATGCCGCCATGGAGCCCGGCCTTGATGCCTTCCTTGATCTGGGCCAGGAAGCGCTCGGTGGGATCGCCGAGCAACGGAACCTTGTTCAGGATCTTCTGCACTTCCAGCTTCAGCCCCGAGTAGAACGGGGCCGAACGCAGTCGGTCGAGGTAGCTGGCCAGTCCGCCCACGCGCGGGCAGATGGACATCTTGTTGTCATTCAAAATCACCAACAACGGCTTTTTCAGCCCGGCGGCGTTGTTCAACGCCTCATAGACGATGCCCGAGGGGAAGGCGCCGTCGCCGATCACGGCGACCGAGTAGCGATCTCCCTCGCCGAGCAGCTCGTCGCCGGAACGCAAGCCGAGCACCGTGGAGACACTGGATCCGGCATGCCCCGTCATGAACAGGTCGTACTCGCTCTCCGCCGGATTGGGATACCCCATCAGACCGCCGCGAGAGCGGATCGTCTGAAACTCGTGATACCGCCCCGTGACGAGCTTGTGCGGGTAAATCTGGTGTCCGGTGTCCCAGATCAATCGGTCGCGGCGAAAGTCAAACACGCTGTGCAGCGCCAAGCACAGCTCGACCACGCCGAGATTGGAGGCGAAGTGCGCGGACCGCGAGGAGAGCAAGCCGCACAACACGTCGCGGACCTCCGCGGCGAGCTCATCCAGCTCGCGGGCGTTCATGCCGTGCAGCTGGGTTGCGGACTCGAGCTGGCTTAGCAGTCGATGCTGTTTCATCGTCTTCGCTCCAAAACGAACTGTGCCAAGGCGCAGAGCGGCTTGGCCGGAGGACCGAGCGGCGCCAAATCGGCTAACGCCTCAAGAGTCAACTGGCGAGCTTGCTCGCGGCTCGCTTCAACGCCGAGCAGGCCGGGATAGGTGAGCTTGCCCCGCTTCGCATCCTTCTGCGTGGCTTTGCCCAGATCCTCCGCCGATCCTTCATGGTCGAGCAAGTCATCGGTAATTTGAAACACCACCCCTACTCGTTGTCCATAGCGATCGAGCCGCTCCGTCGCGTCGGTCGGCGCTCCGGCGGCGATTGCCCCCAGTCGCAAGCTGACGCGAATCAGGGCGCCCGTCTTGCGGCGGTGAATCGCTTGCAGCTGTTCGAGCGTGCCGTCCTGGCCTTCGGCCGCCAAGTCGTCGCACTGGCCGCCGACCAGCGCGGACGCTCCGGCCGCCGCGCCCAGCTCCGCACAGCAGGTTGCCGCCACGGCCGGCGCCATTTCGCGGGCCAGCAGCTCAAAGGCGCGGGCCTGCAACGCATCGCCAACCAGGATGGCGGTCGCCTCGCCAAACTTGGCATGGCAGCTTGGACGGCCTCGCCGCATCGCGTCGTCGTCCATTGCCGGCAGGTCGTCGTGAACCAGCGAGTAAGCGTGAATCATCTCCACGGCACAGGCCGCCGGCATCGCCACGCTCAACTCCGACCCGCACGCTTCGGCCGCCATTAACACCAGCAAGGGACGCAATCGCTTGCCCGGCGCGAGCAGGCTGTAGAGCATCGCTTCGTGCAACAACGCGGGGCAGTCGGGATCTGCCGGGAGCGCCGCGGCCAGGGCATCGTCGACCCGCTGACGCACTCTGGCGGCAAAGTCGGTGAAAGGTGCGGACAAAGATGTCATACGTGACGGCGCCACCAGTGCAGGAAGTGTGTCCCGGGCCTCACAAGGTCGCCTGCGATGGAGGCCCGAACAGCCAAATACATTGTAGTTGCGATCCGTTTCGCGTGCAGGGGGCAGACTCAATCGCGGCTTGGCTTGGCAATGCGAGGTAAGTCTCTCACGCAAAGTCGCCAAGACGCTGAGCCGGAAGGACGTTCATGGAGGAGCCGGCGCAGCGTTCTTCCCTCACTTCTTCCCTTTGCGGCTTGGCGGCTTTGCGTGACCCATTTTGCAAATTGTCGGGGTTGGCTTTGGCAAGGAAACTTCTCACGCAAAGTCGCCAAGACGCAAAGCAGGAAGGACGGGAGGCTGTTAAGCGAGGTCCGCCAACTTGCGAGGTTGTGGAATCTTCCCCGCCACCACGGAGTCGATCACCTGCCGGATGTTCCGGTTGATCGGGTCGTCCGGGGCCTGCGCAATCGCGTGCTCGATAGTGGTTTGGGCTTGGTCATGTCGCCCGGCGAGCAGATAAGCCAAGGCGAGATTGCCCAGCAGCTCTCCGTCGTCGGGCGCCTGGGCGACCGCGAGCTCGGCCGCCACGACGGCTTCCTCGGGTTTGCCCAGTTCCAGGCAGATGCCGGCGAGCTCGCGCGTCACCGCTTGATTGTCTCGCTCCAGGGCAATCGCTTGGGACAGCCGCGCGTGCGCTTGGTGCAGGTCGTCCAGGGCATGCCAGGCTTTGCCGAGCAGCCAATGGGCGCTCCATGTGTCCGGTCGACGTTCCGTGAAGATTTGCAGCATCTCGATGCAGCGCCGCAGCTTTGGATGCGCATCCGCAGCGGCGGGCGGCCCGCCGGGTTGTCGCAGATGTTGAAACACCACCTCGCGCGCCTCTTCGAACATCGCCTCCAAGGGCAGATTGGTGCGGCCGACGAAGACCTCGCGCCCGGTGTCCCGATCCAAAAACACTTCGACGTTTTCATCGCGACGCAGAAACTGCAGCCGCTGCGCGGCGTCTTCGTGCGACATCTGTTCGAATTCGGGGGGCTGCTCGGGATTCCAACCCCGTGGCGCGCTGATCGATGTCACCTCCTCGCCGGTGCGCCACGCGATCCACCTCGCCTTGTACTGCGCCACCTGCAGCCAGTCGCACGCGGGCTTCACTTGTCCCGTCATGCCGTTGGCTAGCGTCACGTCGGGGGCCTCGAGCGACTTTGTCTCAAGCCCGCGCAGAAACAATCCGTCGATGAACTCCAACGCGTCCGACGAGTCCATGAACGAGCAACGCGCAAGCTGCTCATCATGGCAAAACGTGCTGTTGGGCACCCACTCGATGAACGCCTCCAGCCCGCCAAGGTTCTCCAACGCATCGATGCGCACGATGACCGTAAACAGATCCAGGGCGATGGCCATGTCGATGTTCTCTTAATCCTGCCGACGCGCGCGTTACAAACAATTCGCCAGACGCATGTGACGTTCGAACGACTCGGTGCGCCAGCGATTGCCGTGGCGCGCGTCGAATGCACTGCAGATCGCGCGCACTTCCTGTTCTAGCCAGTCCGCGAGTGCAGTGACGGAAGTCGATGCGTCGTCCGCCGCCTGTTTTCGCAAAGGATGCGCGGGCGGCAGTCGGATTGGAACGTGCACGGCCCCGGTCTTCGCAATCGTTCGCGCCAACGCGAGGCAGCCGGCATAAAAGTCGCATCGCGTCTCCACTTCCTTCAAGGCGAATGCCCGCGCGAAGTGCTTGTCCATGAGGTCCAGGCCCTTCTTCACATCACGCTGATGCGCCAAATACACGGCGTGGAACCCCACGTAGTCCAGCAAGTCGGGGTGGCGATAAACCATCGGGTAGCCACGCACGTGAAGCTGTTTCGCAAGCTCCTTGTCACCGACGCCAAGGGCGGACAACATCAGCTTGGGGTAAGTGCGGTGAGGCACGGTGGCGCAGCCAAGTGTCTTGTTCAACAGCAGCTCGGCTCGCTCCATGGCCAGCTCATGGTGCTGTTGCAAACAGGCGAGGTCGACGAGCCGGTCGAGTTCACAGGCCCGGCAGTCGGCCATCTCGTCGCGTTCGACGTCCTGATAGAGCTCCCGTTGTTTCTCGGCGCCGTCAAGATCGCCGACAAACATGCAGATTCTCATGCGCAGATTCAGCGCCGGCCGCAGGTTGAATCCGTTCTGTTCGAGCCGGGTGGAGAAGTCGACAAGCATCGTCTCGATCTGCTCCAGCGAGACGCTCGGGAAGCCCAAGGCGGCGCCGACCACCCATTTGTATTGCCAGAGCAGGTCGACATCCGGATACTCGTCGGGCAGCTCGTCGGATTTCGCGAGACACCAGGAGAACGCGGTCAGCAGCCGCTCGTCCGCCCCGCCGAACGAAGCCGCCTCCATCAGTGACTTGCGGATCTCATAACTGCCCGGCAGCCAGCCGGCGCGGTCCGCTTCGCGAATTGCCTCCTCCAATAGGGCGACTTTGGTCGGGCCATTGGGCAAGTCATCGGCCTCATCCCAAAGCTCCTGCGCTCGTTCTTCGCTCATGATTGATCCTCATCCCCGTCAGCCAGTGGAGTTCGCGGCGCGTGTTGCGTCGGCGCAGCCAGCCTAGCAACTTGTCGAGCTCAGCCCAACTCCACCACCACTCGATCGAAGGTGAGAATGGTCGGGCCTTCATCGCAGGCGACCCTTGTGAGGCCCGATGGACCGATGCCCCGATGGATGGCGGACGAGGTTCCTCAATCGGCCACGGTCCACAGGCGACGGTGCCGTCCCTAGCCAGGCCCGCCAAACTTACGCGGCAGCCGGCAGATCCGCGCTGACATCAAAGCGACGATAGGTCCGCTGCAACATCCAGACGGCGGCCGTCGCCAGGATCAGGATCAGCGAGGAGAGGCCGCCGAGGAACACGGGGCGGCGCCAAGCGGAGTCGGCGGCGCCAAACACCCACTGGCAGGTCAGCGACCAAGCGAGCACTCCGCCCAACGCGAGCGCCATCATCAACCCCTTGCCGGTGAACATCAGCACCGACCGCAAGAAAATCTCCACGCCCTCCTGATTGAGGCGATAGGGGTAGAGCATAAAGATCAGGTTCTCGATGCTGAGCACCAACACATTCGTCGGCGTCAACAGCAACAGCGTCACGGCGACTGCGAGCCAGGAGACGTCGAACAGCCAATGCGCGGCAAGCATCACCGCCAGCTGGAAGAGCGTCAGCGAAAGCACCGGAATCGCCAGCTGACCCGTGGTCAATGCGAATGGGCTGATCGGCAACGCCTTGAAGATCAGCAGGCGATCGATGTTGCGGCGATAGTCGAACTTGAGCGCGGTAGGCAGCAGCACGTAACAGTAGAAAGCGAGGCTGCCGCCGACCTGCATGCCGATCGGGATTCCCGGTATCGGCATCACCGCCGGCAGCAGCGACAGCAGCGCCGGGACCAGGAACGAAACGATCAGCGAGCCCTGGAATCGCCGCACCCCGCGCCACTGAGTCCAAGCGACCGCTGTGGCGCCCATCAAGTTCGCGGCGAAGACGCGTTGTTGCGTGGCGTGAGCCGATTGGCGAGGCGCCAAAGCGAGCTCGGCGTTTCCATCGGATTCAAACTCGCCTGGCGAGTGGAACGTGTCGGCGGTCAACGTTGTTGCCAACGCCGGCGCGTCCGAGCTCGCCTCGAGTCGGCGCCGAGCATGCACGGCTCGCTCGCGCTGTCGGCGCTGTTCGCGGGCAAGCCTGTCGAGCTGCGCGACGGCGCAGCTGAGGCCCGTCGCGGCCGCAAACAGTGACAGTAAGTTGGCGCCTGTCTGCCAGCTCCAGGAAGTCGTCAGCACGGTGTTCGCAGCGACGCGAAACGGGGTCGAAAGGCCAAAGATGAGCCAATGGTCCGTCAACGCCATCGCCTCGCGCCAGCAGTCGCGGCCCAGTGCAAGCCAACCCGTGGGCGGCTGCGGCGAGTAACCGACCCGAGCGGCGATGGCGATCAGCCCCGCGACCGTCACGGCGATGGTGGCGGAGGCGTACTGGCGTCGCGCGCGTGGCGCCAACGACCAGGCAAATTGATCGAAGCACAATCGCAGCAGGTCGATCAGCACCAGCCCCAGCAACATCGCCAGCGCAGCTGCGATCGGGCGATGGATGTCGGGAATCATCACCAACGTGAAGCAGGCCGCCTTTAACAGTCCGGCCGACGCGATCGTGGAGAGTCGGTAACCGAGCAGTTGTTGTCGCGTGACCGGCTTGGCCATCAGCCACTCGACCTCCGCCGGGGACCATTCCAGTGGATCGTCCGTCGGCCGCCAAGCCGCCTTGAGCCAATGCCAGTACGCATAGGCGAGCATTCCGGCGGCGATCCAGCGGCGCAGGTCGTCGGGATTGGCCGGTTCGCGCCACAGCACCGAGACCACGGTCTGGGCGGTCCAAAGCAGCGCGATCACGGCCGCCAGCAACGACAACGCAAGTCGGCGAGGGTTGCGCCACCGCCTGGCCATTCGCAACAATTGCGCGCGAAACAGCTGAGACTGCAGCCGCGTCAGCGCGGGATGCAGCCACAAGGCCGCGCCACGCGCAAGTCCACTTCGCCCGTCGCTTAACATCACCCCGCCTCAACCGTGTCGAAGAAGATGTCCTCCAGGCTGGCGCCGGCGACACGTGCCTGTTGTTTCAGCTCGGCCAGCGGACCAAAGAACCGTTGGTGTCCTCGGTCGAGAATCACGACGTGCGAGCAAAGCTCCTCGATGACGCCCAGCAAGTGCGAGCTGATGATCACCGCGGCGCCCTGCTCTGCCCGCGCGGCGACGGTGTTCTTCAGCGTGCGGATGCCGCGCGGGTCGAGACCCGTCATGGGCTCGTCCAGCAGCAACGCCTGTGGCCGCTGCAAGTAGGCGCAGCAAATCGCCAACTTTTGCCGCATGCCGCGAGACAAGTCGCTGGCGGGAGTTCGGGCCTTGCGCTCGAGTTCGAATTGGGCCAACAGCGAGTCGGCCTCGGCGCGCCATGCGGCGACGCCGTACACGGAGGCGGTGAACTCCAGGTGCTGCAGCACGGTCAACTCGCTGAACAACTGCGGGTCGTCGGCGACGTAGGCAGTGCGGCGTTTAACTTCCAACGGTTGTCGCTCGACATCAAACCCGGCCACCTGCAGCCGGCCGTGGCTCGGCTCGATGATCCCGGTCAACGCACGCAGCGTGGTCGTCTTGCCGGCGCCGTTGGGGCCCACCAGCCCGAGCACCTGCCCCGGACCAACCCGGAAGCAAATGTCGTTGACGGCCATTTCCCGCCCGTAGGTTTTGCCAAAGTAGTCGACTTCAATCATGGATCGCTCGTTGCCTACTCGCGGCTTGCTTATCGCCTATTGAAAAAGACCCAACCGGCATGCGGCAGTCTTCACTTGTTTTTCAACGGCCTTCTGGGTCTGCCCGACGTGGCAGGCCTTCAAGTGTAGGTTAAGAATTACACGTCGGTGGCTGGCGGCATAGTCGTCACAACCCGCACTGACGTGTGGGGAGTGAACTGCGCCATGGAGCCGAGCAAGTGCGATGTACTCTTGTGAGGCCGTGCTAAACGCGGCAGCCTTTCCTTGCTTGCCTGTTCCCTGACGCGACTCCATCGATGCAATCCACGCTCACTGCCCAATGGCACACCCCACCCGCTGACTTTGCCTCACCGGCCAACATCGACTCGCCGCCGGACGGCAGTGATTTGCTGCACAACCTGGGCAACGTGCTCAACGGAGCGGCGGCGTCAATGCGTGGACTGGAGTCGCTGGCCGACTCGCTTTCGTCCGCGGGCTTGGAGCGGGCCGTCGAATGGGCGGAGTCGCGGCGCGATGAGCTGATTCGGACGTTTCCGGACGACGTTCAGGCGGCGAGTCTGGGGCAGTTTCTCTCCGCCGTGCGTGACCGAAATCAGTCACTGAAAAGCGAGCTCGAGCTTGAGGTCGGACGCTTGAGGGAGGTGCTTTCGCAGGTTCGCGAGCTCTTGGGAGGGGCGCCTGTCCCGGCTCGGCAGAGTGTGGTCCGCGCCCCAATCGGCGACGTCATTGACGCGGCGCTGAGCGCTGTTGGCGCCCGCCTGCAAGAGAGCGGTGTCACGCTGGTGCGCGATGGCAGCTGTGATGGGCTGACGATTAACGGCGCGTTTCGCTCCGAGATCATCCAAGTGCTTGTCAACCTGCTGGCCAACGCCCGCGACGCGGTGCGCAACTCCGCCGACCCGAGAATCGAGCTCGTGGTGAACGCCATTGAGCCCGCCGATGCTACTTTGCCGACGGGACCGGCCGCTCCGCTGGACCGCATGGCTACGGGCGTGGAGATCACGATCACCGACAACGGCGCCGGGATCCCCCGGCACTTGAAGGATCGCGTCTTCGACCGCGGCTTCACGACCAGTCGCGACGGCCAGGGACTCGGACTTCATTACTCCGCGGTCACAGCCAGGCGACTGGGCGGAGAACTCGCCGTCTCCAGCGGCGGTTTAGGCGCCGGCGCCTCATTTCGGCTGCGACTGCCGGTTTAGTGGCGCGTCGTAGCACAGGCTGCCAGCCTGTGTTGATGGCAGGTTGCAGGCTAGCAGCCTGCACCACGACCATTGCCAAGCGTCCCCGCCCATGCGCGGCGAGCAGCCGAAATGATCGTTCGTAGCATGGGCGTCCCCGCCCGTGCGCGGCGAGCAGCCGGAATGCCTTAGGGGGGCCTTAGGGTAGGTGCCTCGTCCGGCGCAAAGGGGTTGCGCAGCTCTGCACGGGCGAGGGCGCCCATGCTACGCGCGAAGCGTGCATCGTTCGTCGCAAAGGGGGTGCGCAGTTCTGCGCGGGCGAGGACGACCATTGCCAGCCTGTGTTGATGGCAGGTTGCAGGCTGGCAGCCTGCACCACGACGCCTGCACCACACACGTTGCCGGGCGGCCTCCCGGGGGCTGCGCTGTTAGAATGGCAGCTCGCTTGTGGCGAGTGGAATGCGTGCCGCCAACGTCGTGTCGCGTGGCGATGAAGTGCTTTGCCCGTGAGCCGACGATGTGTGGTCATGAGCTCGCACCCCGCCTGCCCGCACGCGACTCGCTTCCGCTCATTTCAACACCCGGAGCATGTTGCATCATGGCTACTGACCGTCGCGGCTTTTTGGCGGGAGCGGCCGCTTTGGGCGCCGGCGCTTGTCTAACGACGCGACATGCCCAGTCGCAGGAATCCAAGGTGCCGCGTCGCGGCAACCCGATCGCGATCTCATCCTACTCCTACTGGCGATACAACGCGTCCACCAAACTTCCCATCGAGGACTGCATCGACTTGGCGGCCGAGGCGGGGTTCGACGGCTTCGAGGTGCTGCACGTGCAGATGCAGGATGAGTCGAACGCCTATCTGCAGAAGCTGAAACGCCGCGCTTTCGTCAACGGCATGGATCTCTGCGGCTTCTCCACGCACCAAGGGTTTGTCTCACCCGATCCCGACGTGCGCCGCAAGAACATCGAGCACACTCGGCATTGCATCGATCTGGCTCATGAACTCGGCATCCCCACGATGCGCGTGAACACCGGCCGCTGGGGGACGACGAAGAGCTTCGATGAGCTGATGGAGAACAAGGGCATTGAGCCGCGGCTGGAGGGACACACGGACGAGGAGGGCTTCAAGTGGGTCATCGACAGCTTCGAGCAGCTCGTTCCGCACGCCGAGAAACGTGGCGTGCTGATGGGGCTCGAAAATCACTGGGGACTGGGCCGCACGGCCGAGGGAGTGCTGAAGATCGTCAACGCGGTCGACTCGCCCTGGCTGCAAGTGACGCTCGACACCGGCAACTTCCTCGAGAACCAGTACGAGCAATTTGAGCAGCTGGCGCCGAAAGCCGTCTTCGTGCAGGCTAAGACCTATTACGGCGGAGGCAAGTGGTACACGCTGGACATCGACTACGATCGGATCGCCAAGCTGCTGCGGGCAGCGGGCTATCGAGGGTACGTGTCGTTGGAGTTCGAGGGCAAGGCGGACTACGAGACAGCGATCCCCCAGAGCCTGGAACGGCTGCGAAAAGCGTTTGCGCCGGCATGATCGCCAGGGTGAGAATGGCATGACACGATGGCGTCACCAATACCGCGTATACGGTGAATGCAGCCAGTGCGGTGAGCGGACGAAGGCGCCGCGAGGGCAGCGCGTGCGCCGGGTGCGCATCCCGCTCGCGTCCTGGTGCGCGCTCGCGGCGGTTGTGGCGACCTTGAGCGTCTCCGTCGCCCAGGCGGCGCCACCCGACGCGGAAGGCACCATTCGCTATGGTCGGGACATCCTGCCGCTGCTGGCGGAAAAGTGTTTTGCTTGCCATGGCTTCGACGCGTCCAAGCGACAGGCGGGACTGCGGCTCGACGATCGCGCTGAAAGCCTACGACAACTGGATAGCGGCGTCGCGGCAATCGTGGCGGGCAAGCCCAATGAAAGCGAGCTGTGGCGGCGAGTGATCGCGACCGACCCCGCGCTGCGGATGCCGCCGCCCGAGATCGGGCCAAGTTTGACCCGCGGCGAGCTCGAGCGGTTGCGGAAATGGATCGAACAGGGCGCCGAGTACGAACAGCACTGGGCCTTCGTGACGCCTCGGCAGCCGCAACTTCCCCGAGTCGCAGCCAGCGAGCCGCTCGACGCCTTCGTGCTCGAGCGACTGGCCCGGGAACAAACGGCGCCGGCGCCTCGAGCGGATCGCGCCACGTTGATGCGGCGCGTCTATCTGGATCTCACTGGCCTGCCGCCCGCAGCCGACGAAGTCGAGGCCTACCTCCAAGACACACGCGATGACGCATATCGCCGGCTGGTGGACCGACTGCTCGCGTCACCGCACTTCGGCGAGCACTGGGCGCGGTGGTGGCTCGATCTGGCGCACTATGCCGACAGCGACGGCTATCTGCAGGACTTCTTGCGGCCCGTCGCCTGGCGCTATCGGCAGTGGGTCGTCGACGCGCTGAACCGCGACATGCCGTTTGACCAGTTCACGATCGAGCAACTTGCCGGCGACCTGCTGCCCGATGCGACGATCGGACAACGCATGGGCACCGGCTTCCTCCGCAACACGCTGAGCAATCGCGAAGGTGGCGCCGATCTCGAAGAGTATCGCGTGCAACAAGTGGTGGATCGCACAATGACGGTTGGCGTCACGTGGCTGGCGTTAACGGTCGGATGTGCGCAATGTCATGACCATAAGTTCGATCCGTTCACGCAGCGAGAGTTCTATCGGCTCTATGCGTTCTTCAACACGGCGGACGAAGTCAATTTCGCCGCTCCTTTGATCGGCGAACGGACGGCATCGGTAGATGAGACGCGGCAGTACGATCGGCGCCGCGACGAGCTGATCGCGGCGGTCGCCGAGCCGCTGGCCGAGCTGCAAGCTGATTGGGAACGCCGCCTCCTGCGCGCCGAGGCGATGCCCGACGATGACTTTTATTGGTCGCGAAAGCTCGAGTTGATTGGATTGCAATGGGGGCAGAATCTCGGCGAGGGCCAGCTGGAGGGGTTGGGCATCATCAAGACGCCCGTCGCCGAGCGCAGCCGGGATCAGCGCGACCGGTTGCTCGATTACTTCCTGCACTCGGCGCCGTCCGTCTACGAACAGCAATTCAAAGAGTTGAAGCTCGGCGAGCTGCGCGGGCAGTTGGACGAGTTGGCCAAGTCCCGCTCGCCTGTGACCCGCGCGCCGGGCATGATGCGTTCGCCTGCCCATCGAGAGACGCACATTCATCATCGCGGCGACTTCCGCCGGCCCGGCGAGCGAGTCGAGCCCGGAACGCCGGGCGTGTTGCCTCCCCTGCCTGCCAGCGAGCCATCGGCTGGGCAGTCCGACCGGTTGGCATTGGCCCGCTGGTTGGTTTCGCCCGAGCATCCGCTGACGGCGCGAGTGACGGTCAATCGACTCTGGCAGCAGCTGTTCGGACGCGGGCTCGTGAGCACGTCGGACAACTTGGGCGTGCGCGGCGAGTTGCCTTCGCATCCACAATTGCTCGACTGGCTGGCCACGCAGTTCGTTCGTGACGGGTGGAGCATCAAAGGGGCCGTCCGCCGCATTGTGCTGTCCGACGCCTATTGTCAGTCGTCCGCGGCGCGCCCCGAGCTGGAGGACCCAGCCAACATCTTGCTTGCGCGGCAAGCGAGATTGCGGCTGTCCGGCGAGGCGATTCGAGATTCGGCGCTGGCTGCCAGCGGGTTGCTCTGTCGGAGGGTGGGAGGCCCGAGCGTCAAGCCGCCACAGCCGGAAAGCGTTTCGCGGGAAGGGTATCACAACGTTTGGGAAGCGAGCGAAGGCGAGGATCGCTATCGCCGGGGCATCTACACGTTCCTGCAACGCACATCGCCCTATGCCCAGCTCGTGACGTTCGATCTGCCCGCGACCAGCACCAGCTGCGTGCGGCGGCAGCGATCCAACACGCCGCTGCAGGCGCTCAACCTGTTGAACGATCCGGTGTTCATGGAAACGGCCCGGCAGCTTGCCGCTCGAGTCGTGCGCGAGGGCGGCGCGGACGACCGCAGTCGCATCTCACGAGCATACTTGTGGACGCTCGCGCGGCGGCCGACGGACGCAGAGTTACAGCGTCTGCTCGACTATCTTCGCCGCCAGCGAGAGATTTACGCTGCGGAGGAGTCTCATGGCGCGGAGCTGGCGCCTACAGGAGCCGACGTCGAGCCCGCTTGGGTGGCCCTTGCCAGCGTCTTGCTGAATCTCGATGAATTCATCACCCGTGAGTGACATGCCGCAAGCTCTCGAATTGCGACGCGACTTTCTGCTCGGAGGCGCCTACGGCTTCGGAGCGACGGCGTTGTGGCATTTGTTGGCGTCGACTGGAAACGCCGAGCCGACGCCGCATTTTTCGCCGCGAGCCAAGCAGGTGATCTTCATCTTCATGATGGGCGGTCCGTCGCACGTCGACCTGTTCGATCCCAAGCCCAAACTGACGGAGCTGCATGGACAGCCGCTGCCGCCGTCGTTGGTGGTGGCCAAAAAGAGCGCCACGGGCGGCGTGCTCGAGACGGCGATGGCGAGCCCCAGGAAGTTTCGGCCGGCGGGCGAGTGTGGCATGGAGTTGTCAGACTTATTGCCCCACACGCGGCAAGTCGCCGACGAGCTCTGCCTGATTCGCTCGCTGCACTGCGAGCAAAGCAATCATGATCCGGCGCAGTTGCTGCTGCACTGCGGCACGCCCTTGTTCGGCCACCCGACGATGGGCTCGTGGGTGAGCTACGGACTCGGCAGCGAGTGCGAGAATCTGCCGGGGTATCTGGTGCTGTTGTCCGACGACGGGCATGGCCTGGAGGGCGCCGGCAGCTCGTTGTGGAGCAGCGGGTTCCTGCCGTCGCGCCATCGCGGCGTCTCCTTTCGCAACTCGGGCGACCCGGTCTTGCACTTGCAGCGGCCCCCCGGCATTTCCGCCGCCACGCAGCGCGCCCGGCTGGATGTGCTGCGGGACCTCAATCAACTCAGGCAACAAGCGACGGGAGACAGCGAGATTGGCTCGCGAATCGCCAACTATGAAATGGCGTACCGCATGCAATCCGCCGCGCCCGAGTTGCTTGATTTCAGTGGCGAAGATCAGGCGACGCGCGAGCTATACGGCGTCGACAAGGACCCCACGCGACAGTTCGGCGCCAACTGCCTGCTCGCTCGGCGAATGGTGGAGCGCGGTGTGCGATTCGTCCATCTGGTGCACTCGAGCTGGGACCACCACGGACGGCTCGACGAACGGTTGGATGCGAACTGCGCAATCACCGACCAACCGGTGGCGGCGCTGATTCTCGATCTCAAGCGGCGCGGACTGCTCGACGACACTTTGGTGATCTGGGCCGGCGAGTTCGGCCGCACGCCGATGGGCGAAGTGCGTCGTGGCGTTCGCAAGGGCGCCGAGGGACGCGATCACCATCCTTACGGTTTCAGCGCATGGCTCGCCGGCGCCGGCGTCAAACGAGGCCACGTGCACGGCGCGACTGACGAATTCGGCTTTCACGCCACGGAGCAACCCATGCACGTTCACGACTTGCAGGCCACCATTCTGCATCTATTGGGTGTCGACCACCAGCGGCTCACCTATCGACACGCCGGTCGCGATTACCGGCTCACCGATGTCGCGGGACAAGTGGTTCGCGAGCTGTTGGGATAATTCGTTCAACGAAATTCATCTTCATAAAACAGGGAATTGGGACATGCGACTTTCTTCCGTTCTGGCGTCCATCACTTTGGCGCTGTTGTTGTTTCAACCGGCGCTGGCCGAACCGGCTCGGCCCGAACCTCCCGTCAGTTGGAAGTATCCGCCGGAGATGCCCGGCAGCCGGGTGGAGGTCTATCGCAAGGTGGGCGACGTTGAATTGAAGGCTTGGATCTTTGAGCCGAAAGACGACGCGGCCAGCAGCAAGCCTCGGGCCGCCGTCGTATTCTTTTTTGGTGGCGGCTGGAGAGGCGGAACGCCCGGGCAGTTCCTGCCTCAATGTCAGTATCTGGCCCAACGCGGGATGGTGGCTCTGACCGTTGACTACCGCGTCAAAAGTCGCCATGACGTGGCGCCACAAGAGTGCCTGCGAGATGCAAAGGCGGCGGTGCGATGGGTGCGCGCCAACGCCACCCGGCTGAACATCGACCCGAATCGCATTGCCGCCGGCGGCGGCTCGGCGGGCGGGCACTTGGCCGCGGCGACGGCGCTAGTGCCTGGCTTCGAAGATGACGCTGCGTCGAAAGTGAGCTCCGTTCCCAACGCTCTGCTGTTGTTCAACCCCGCTGTTGCGCTGGCCGCCGTGGAAGGTCATCCGGATCTGTTGCCGCAAGAAAAACTGGATGACATTCGCGAGCGCGCGGACGGCCGCCCTCAAGAGATCTCACCGTTGCACTTCGTGCGAGCTCAGTTGCCCCCTTGCATCATTTTTCACGGCACGGCGGACGAAGCGGTCCCGTTTCCGACCGTCGAGCTGTTTCAGAAGCAAATGCAGGCGGCCGGCAACCGCTGCGAATTGAAGGCCTATCCCGACCAACCGCACGGCTTCTTTAATCCGGGACGCGGAAAAGGCGCAGCTCGTGAGCAGGCCAGCGAGCATTACTACCGCACGATCGAGCAACTTGACGAATTCCTGGTCTCGATCGGTTATCTAACCGTAAAGAAGTAATGCCCCGGAAAGAGCAGGAGGTGAATGATCTCGATTCACCCTCGCTGGGGGGCGGGGGTATTCAGCGCGGCTCGTGGGGGCAAGCCCAGGACGCCGCGCGCGCACCAGCCCCGGCAGGGGCGACAGACATTAGCCCTGGGCGCAAGCCGGCGCAAGCCCAGGGGGGGCCGAGCACGCCGCGCGCGTCCAGAAGTGGATATCGACGCCATTTCGCGTTATTTTCAAGACGAGGATGTTCTTTGGGGGCCAGTCGGGCCTCCATCACGCAACCCTTATGAGACCGAGGGAGCGGACCGTCGCGACCTGTCGCATACTGAGTCCGATTGAGTAAGGAGTGTTGGCGCCGAATGGTGAATGGATGATTCGTAGGCAATTTCCGTATTTCTGCTTCCTCATTGCCTCGGCGTTGCCGGGCCTGCCCCCCTGTTGCCGGGGGGATGACGTCGTTTCCCCAGGCCCTCGTTTTGCGGACGCGATTGCGCCGTTCCTGAAAGAGCATTGCCTCGGCTGCCACGGCGACAAGGAGCCCGAAGGCGGACTGTCCTTCACCAAGTATCGCGACTCCGCGCACATTCAAACCGACTTTGCGGTTTGGGAAAAAGTTCAGCGGCTGTTGCTCGAACGACAGATGCCTCCGCCCGATGCCAAGCGCCCGACTGAGCCGCAACTGCAGCAAGTGCTGGCGGCGATTGACTACGAGTTGGGGCAATTCGATTGTCGCGGCGTGCGGCAGCCGGGACGAGTCACGCTGCGGCGGCTGAATCGCGTGGAATACAACAACACGATTCGGGACCTCGTGGGCGTGGACTTCCAGCCCGCCAACGATTTTCCCGCCGACGATGTTGGCAACGGTTTCGACAACATAGGCGACGTGCTGACGATCCCGCCGCTGTTGTTGGAAAAGTACTTGGCGGCGGCGGGAGCCGTCGTCGAGCAGGCGTTCGCCGCTCCCGAGCTGCGAAGCCGAATTCTGCTCCATCAAGCAGACGCTTCCACCACGCAACGCGATGCGACGCGAAAGAACTTGGCGGCGTTTGTCCGCCGCGCCTATCGACGTCGGGTGACGGAGGACGAGCTTTCGCGTCTGGTCGAGCTGATTCGTGACGGCCGGCAACAAGGCTTGAGTGAGACCGAAGGGCTCCAAGTTGCCCTGCAAGCCGTGCTCGCCTCGCCGCACTTTCTTTTTCGAGTCGAAGCCGATCCCGAGCCCGACGATGCGGATGGGATCCGCGAACTGAATGATCACGAGCTGGCGACTCGGCTCTCGTATTTCCTCTGGAGCACGCTGCCCGACCAGCAACTCTTTGAGCTTGCGGATCGCGGCGAGTTGCAGCGTCCGGAGACGTTGCGAGCGCAGGCGGTGCGGATGCTGAAGGATCCTAAAGCCGAGGCTCTGACGCGGAACTTCGCCGGCCAATGGCTGCAATTGCGGAGCCTGGGCGACATTGCTCCCGATCCCGAACGGTTCCCGAAATTCGACGACGGCCTCCGCCAGGCGATGCGGCGCGAGACGGAGCTGTTTTTTGCGACGGTGGTGCGAGAGAATCGCAGCTTGCTCGAGTTTCTGAACGCCGACTACAGCTTCGTCAACCAACGATTGGCGGAGCACTACGGAATGGAAGGCGTTCGCGGCGATGCGTACCAGCGCGTTCAGTTGCCGGCCCAGCGGCGCGGCGTGCTGACACACGGCAGCGTCCTGTTGTTGACATCGAATCCGACGAGAACGTCTCCTGTCAAACGCGGCAAATGGATTCTCGACAACATCCTTGGCGAGCCGCCTCCGGCGCCGCCTGCGGGAGTCGAGGCGCTGAACGAGGAGGCCGAGGCGCTCGGCTCGCTGCGGGAACGGATGGAGCAGCACCGCGCGAACGAGGCCTGTGCCGTGTGCCATCGCAAGATGGACGCGATCGGATTCGGCCTGGAGAACTTCGACGTGACAGGCGCCTGGCGCGATCGCGACGGCCGGTTCGAAATCGATCCGGGCGGCGCGCTTCCCGGCGGCGACGCCTTCAAGGACGCCACCGAATTGATGAACATTCTGGCCGAGAAGCAACGAGGCCGTTTCTACCGCTGCTTGTCGGAAAAGATGCTAACGTACGCCGTGGGCCGCGGCTTGCAGTCATTCGACCGCTGCGCCGTGGATGCTATCTTGAAACAACTCGAGGCCGACGACCGCTTCGAGACCTTGGTGGGGGCGATCGTCACAAGCGATCCCTTCCGTATGCGCGAAGCCAGGAGGGACCCATAGTGTCTCATCACGAAATTAACCGACGCTCTGTTCTGCGAGGCATGGGAGTGTCCATCGCCCTGCCCTGGCTCGAGTTGTTCCGATCGACGGCCCGTGCCGCGGACGGAGCTGACAGCGCCGCGCCACCTCGTCGCATGGCCTTCATGTTCGTGCCCAACGGCGTGCACCTGTCGGACTGGACGCCGCGCACCGAGGGGTTCGGGTTTGAACTGCCCTACATTCTCGAGCCGCTGTCGCGGGTCCAAGAGGACCTGCTGGTGATCAGCGGCCTGACGCATGACAAGGGTCGCGCCAATGGCGACGGCCCCGGCGACCACGCTCGCAGCGCGTCGGTGTTTCTCACCGGCGCCCAGCCTCGCAAGACTTCCGGCGCCAATATTCGCTCGGGCATCTCCGTCGATCAAGCGGCGGCACAGCAGATTGGCAAGGCGACCAAGTTCGCGTCCTTGGAACTCGGGTGCGAGGGCGGGCGCAGTGCCGGCAACTGCGACTCCGGTTACAGCTGCGCGTATTCCTCGAACATCTCCTGGTCCTCCGAAACCACTCCGGTCGGCAAGGAGACGCATCCGCGGTTGGTTTTCGAACGGCTGTTTGCCACCAGCAGCGGCAATGTTGACTCCGCCGCCGCGCGACGCCAGGCGCTGAAACGCAGCATCCTCGACTTCGTGTCCGATGATGCTCGACAATTGCAGGCCAAACTTGGCGCCAACGACAATCGCAAGCTCGACGAGTATCTCACGGGAGTTCGCGAAGTGGAGCGGCGGCTCGAGCTCGCGGAGCGCGACGGGGCCCGCGGCGGACTCAAGTATCACGGGCCGAGCGAGACGCCACGCGATTACAAAGAGCACATTCGGCTGATGTGCGACATGATGGCGCTCGCTTTCCAGACCGACTCCACGCGGATCGCGACCTTTATGCTTGCCAATGCCGGCAGCAACCGCAGCTATCGCGACATCGATGTGCCCGATGGTCATCACGATTTGTCACACCATGGCGGCGATGCCAAGAAGCATGAGAAGATTCGCAAGATCAATCGTTTTCACGTCGAGCAGCTCGCCTATTTCCTCGAGAAACTGAAGTCGATTCCCGAGGGCGACGGCACCCTGCTGGACAACTCGATGATCGTGTACGGCAGCGCCATTAGCGACGGCAATCGCCACAACAACGAGAACCTGCCGATTCTGCTCGCGGGCGGAGGCGGCGGCACCATCAACACCGGCCGTCACCTGCGGCGACAACAAGAGACGCCGCTCTGCAATCTGTTCATGTCGATGCTCGATCGGATGGGCGCTAGTGTCGACTTTATTGGCGACAGCACGGGGCGGCTGGACGGGCTGGAGATTTGACATCCCAGCGGGCTCGACAGCGGCGTGCCGAGACCGCGATCAAGTGGCAAGCGAGACTCACGGTCGCCACATGGAGATTGAAGATGCCTTGGTGGCGATGTAGACGCTTGGTGTTTGGTGCGTTCGGGGCCGCATGGCTGATCGCCGCCTCAGTGTGCGGAGTCCTCTGGGCTCAAGAGCAGCTTGCCGTCAGCGAGCTGATTCAGCAGTTGGGCTCGGCGGATCTCGAGAAGCGGCGCGACGCCGCCTATGAATTGGGACGCCGCGCCGCCGAGGCCCAGCGAGCCAAGCCGGATGATACTGCACCGATCGACGAGGCTCTGCCCGCTTTGATCAAGGCGCTGGACGACTCGGATCAGCAAGTTTGGTTTCAAGCCACGATGGCGATCGCGCGGATTGGGCCGCCGGCCGAGGCCGCGATTGAGCCGTTGACCCGGCGTCTCGGCAGTCGAGAGCAACAGCGCCGCTACCGCTCCGCTTACGCGCTGGGTAGCATCGGCCCCGCGGCCATTCCCGCCTTGCAGGAACTGCTCGAGAGCCGTTCGAGTTCCGAGCGAGCCAGCGCCGCTCAGGCGTTGGGATTCATGGGGCCACGGGCGAGTCCCGCCGTCGATCGCTTGCTTGTGGCGTTGGGCGATCAGGATCGAGACGTGGCGGCCGAAGTTGCCGAAGCAATCGGACATCTCGGCGCCGTCGCCGAGCCGGCGCTTGTTGCAGCCTTGAACGGCGAAAGCGAAGCCCGGCGTCTCGGCGCCGCCCTGGCGTTGCAACGAGTGAGGCCGATGTCGGACGATGCCGTGGCCGGCTTGTTGAAAGCCGCCGAGGGATCTGCCCCGGAGTTGCGCGCCGCCGCTCTGTCGGCGCTGGCTGCCTCCAGCATCGACCGAGCCCAATTGACCGCCAGGATCGGCGCGGCGCTGGAGGACGACAGCGAAGTGGTTCGTGACGCGGGCCTGTCGTCGTTGTTGAAGATGGGCGCCGCCTCGGACGCGGTGCCTTTGCTGATCAACATGCTCCAAAGCGACGACGCCAAGAAACGCTCGGCCGCCTCCTATGCGTTGGGACAGATGGGACCGCTGGCGAAACCGGCGGTGCCCACGCTGCTGGCCGCCTTGGCCTCGGCGCCGACTGACAATTCTCTGACACGAGCGCTCAGCCGCGTTGGCTCGGGCGCCGTCCCGGCCATGATGGCGGCGGTCAACGACGGCGCCATTGGCATTGAGCCCGTGGCGCTGGCGCTGGCAGGAATGGGACCGAATGTCGGGCCCGCGCTGATGACGTCGTTGGACGATCCGAGTCCCAAGATTCGCGCGCTGGCCGCGCGCACGTTGGGAAACATCCAGCCGGCGGCGCCGAATGTGACGGAACGTTTGGCTGCGGCCTTGGCTGACCCGCACCCGCAAGTGCGCGGAGCAACCGCCTTGGCGCTCGGTCAACTCGGGGTGACTTCCGAGACGACCATGGAGGCGTTGACGTCCCAGGCAACAAGTGACAAGGACGCGGTTGCCCGGGCCGACGCGATCTACGCGCTGACGCAGCTGTCGGAAGACATTGAGCGGTTGTTGCCGATGCTGCGGGCGGGATTGGAAGATCACGACGCCAACGTTCGCTCCCGCGCCGTTTCCGCGGTCGGCTTGCACGAGACCGCGATCGTGACGCTGAAGCCGGAGCTGGTCCACATGCTCGACGATTCCGCCGCGGCGGTTGCCGCACAGGCCGCCGCCGCGCTGGGAACCATCGGGTCACGGGCCGCCGATGCGGCGCCCAAATTGACGACGGCGCTCGCCGCCGAAGATCAGCAACTCCGCGTACAAGCCGCGCAAGCCCTGGGAAAGATCGGCGCCGAAGCGGCGTCTTCCGCCGGCAACTTGTCCGCGTTGTTGTCCGATCCCGATCCCGTTGTGGCGCAAGCGGCAATTGAAGCGCTGACGGCGTTCGGCGCCTCGGCGAAGCCCGCCGCTCCTGCCGTCGTCAAGTTGGCCACGCACGAGCAGGCATCCCTGCGACAGGCGGCGCTGCACGCCGTCGGCAAATTCGACCTGGACGCCGAACAGTTGTTGCCCGTGTTGCTGCGAGGTCTCGAAGACGGCGACTGGACCGTGCGAAAAGTCGCTTGCGAGTCACTCGGCGCCATGGGAGCCTCCGGCAAAGCCGCCGTTCCGAAACTGTTTGAGCTGTTGGCTTCGGAGGCGGACACCGCCGCTGCGCGGAGTGCGCTGCGCGACATTGAC
The DNA here is from genome assembly GCA_020426845.1 of Planctomycetales bacterium. Classification (GTDB taxonomy): domain Bacteria; phylum Planctomycetota; class Planctomycetia; order Pirellulales; family Pirellulaceae; genus JAGQPF01. The sequence continues at coordinate 18,698 of JAGQPF010000605.1, read as the reverse complement.
GCGGTGGATGTGAGCGCGTTGACCGCACTGATCAAGGCGCTCGAGAGCGGCGAAGGCCGAGTGCAGTTCTACGCCACCCACTTCCTGAGGATGCTCGGGCCGGACGGCAAGCCGGCATTGCCAACGCTGAAACGGCTCCGTGAAGCGAGTGATGAGCGGTTTCGCTCGTTCCTGGATCGGACGATCGAAGCGATTGGGGATGAATGACCAGCCCGGGACTTTCGATTCACGGAAGTTCTTGCAATGTTACAATTGAGGCGAATGTTTTACGTCGTGCCGAGTTACGGCACCCTTTCTGCATCCTCTGATGGCGAGGCTATCCCTCGCTTACGCGTCGGGTTTCCCTTTTGAGGTTCGCCGTCTTTTGGAGGCTATCCCTCGCTTACGCGTCGGGTTTCCTTTTCTACACGTCAGGTATCTTTGTCGTCGGCTAGGGCCTGACGATGTTCGAACGGCTTGACCTGCGCTTGGCCCTCCTCGTCGATCCGAAACAGTTGGTCGATGCGGGCTTCGGCATGGTCGAGCGCGGCTTGGCATTGCCGCAGGCAGGCGATGCCTTGCTCGTAGTGTTGGAGGGCTTCGTCCAGGCCGAGCTCGCCCTGCTCCAGTTGCTGGATGATTAGCTCGAGCTGATACAGGCCTACCTCAAAGTTGGCGGCCGACGCGGGCTCAGTGTCGCCCTCTTGGCGGGCTGAGGTTGCGCGCTGGGCGGAGGACTTGGCGTTGGCGGGGCGTTTTTTTCGATTTTCGCTATTCATGGCACGGACTACTTCTCTATTTATTCATCGCTCAAGTTGCCGCGAGCGGACCGCCCGGGGCCTTCGGCGGCGTCGACTTGAATTTCGGACACGACGGTCGAGGCTCGACCATCGCGAAATTGGATCAGCAGCGGCTGTCCGGTGCTGAGCTGCGCAGCGGAGGCAACGAGCCGCCCGTGTTCGTCCTTGGCCAGCGAGTAGCCTCGCGCCAGCACGTTGAGCGGACTTACCGCTTCGAGCCGCGCGGCGCCATGTGAAAGCCGCTGTCGAGCCGCGGAAAGTCGCTGCTGCATGGCCCGGGCCGCCCGGCTCCGTAGCTCGTCCATCCGTTGTTGACGCGCCAACAGCAGATCCAAGGGTCGCCTTAGCACTCGTCGTGACTGTAGTTGGGCGAGCTTGCCGCGCGCCAGCTGCAAGCGGTTGCGAATGGCCGAGGAGAGCCGTTGTTGGAGCTGGCCGAGCCGCCGGCTCACATCATCGGCGGAGGGCAACACCAGCTCGGCCGCCTCGCTCGGCGTCAGGGCGCGCACATCGGCGGCCAAGTCGCACAGCGTGACATCGACTTCATGGCCGACCGCCGACACGACCGGGATCTCGGAGCGCGCTACGGCGCGAACCAGAAACTCGTCATTGAAACACCAAAGGTCTTCGATGCTGCCGCCTCCTCGAGCAATCACGATCACGTCCGGCGCGGGGCGCAGCTCCTGCAACCGCCGCACCGCGTGGCCAATCTGAATGCCGGCTCGCTCGCCTTGGACCTTGACGGGGGCGATGGTGATCCGCACGTTTTGCCAGCGGCGCCGCGCGACTTCGAGGAAGTCGCGGACGGCTGCTCCCGTCGGGCTGGTGACAACCACGATGTGTCGAGCAAACGCGGGAAGCGGCCGTTTTCGCTGCGGATCAAAGCAGCCTTCGCGGGCAAGCTTCTTTTGCAGCAGCTTGAGCCGCTGTTGCCAGTCGCCGACGCCGACCGACTCGATTCGGGTTGCGACGAGCTGATAGCTGCCCCGCGGGGGATAGACATCCAAATGTCCTTGGCAGACGACCTGTTGGCCCGATTGAATGTCGAACTCCAGCGCCTCCACCGTCGAACGCCAGGCCACGGCGCGGATCTGCGCATGTTTGTCCTTGAGCGTGAAGTACAGGTGCCCCGACTGTGGCTGCGACAGCTCGGTGATCTCCCCGATGACCGCGATCGTGGCGAATTGCGTCTCGATGGCGTCCTTCAATTGCCGGGTGAGCGCCGTGACGGTAAGCGGTTTGGAAGGACTCATGCAATCCATCGCCGAAGGAACAAGTTGCGACTGTTGAGGCATCGCTCGGGAGGGTGCAGACGTCGGGCCTCCATCGCAGGCGACCCTTGTGAGGCCCTGTGGACTGGTCGGGCCTCCATCGCAGGCGACCCTTGTGAGGCCCTGTGGACGCGACAGTATACCAGCGCCGGTGGACCCGTCAGTTCGCAGCACGGAGGCGGCGGCACAAGGCGGCCACGACACCGGCCGACAGCCGAGTGACCACGAGTGTGGCGACTTCGTCCGGGGCAAACAGCGGACTCGCGGCGTCGCGGCGACGATTCTCTTGCAACACACGCTCCAGCGGCTTGAGAATCTCGTCCGGAGTCTCTCGGATCCCGCGGCGTTTTACCTCCAACCGGCGAATGTTCAGCTCCCGCACGCGTTGTTTCAAGCTGCGTCGATCAAATCGCAGCACTTCGAGCACCTCGAACTGGGCGCCAAGCTCCGATGAAGGCGGCAGCGGCGGTTTCGCACCGGTGAGGTAGCCGCCGTGGGCTGCGGCGGCGCGAAGCCCCCATGGCGCCGCCAACGACGCGGCCAAGTCCGCAGCCAGCACGGCAGCGTGCGGCTCGATTAGCCAATCGCCGAGTTGATCTGCCAGCGACGCAGAGTAGTCAGCCTCGGCGGCCGGGACTTCGCGAAGGCACTCGGTCTGTCCCCGGTCGCCGACGACGGTGGCCGATCGCCGCGCCGAATCCGGCTGAGGGCGCTCAACCCACACCAACTGCTGGCGGCATTCGCCACGCGAGCCGATCCACTCGCGGTGCACCGAGTTGGACAGCCAGTTGGCCGGAACCTCGGTCGCGGGCGCCAGCTTCACGGCCATCATTGCCACGGCACTTCGCAGCTTCTCGAGCGTTTCGGGGCCTGGTTGCAACAGCTCCCAGGCGGAGGTGCGTCGCCCTTCCGCGCGGCGATCCGGGTCAATGTGAGCGGCAAACGGGCTCACAGGCCAAGCCTGCTCCTCAACTGCGCCGACTCGACCGGAAAATCGGTCTCCACCTCCGCAGATGGTGACATTGTGAGTTGCGAGGGCGACAGCAGCCGGGTCGCAGTCGACGCCAACTACCGATGCGGCTTCTCGCTCGCAGTTGGCGTCGAGAGATCGCAAAGAGAACGCAATCGAGTCGCCGCCGAGCCCGCAGCACAAATCGAAGATCGGCAAGTCGGAGGGGAAGCAACTGGCCTTGTAGGACGCGATCGCGGTGTCCGTGGCCTGCTCGAGCAACTTGCCGGTGAACAACATTCGGTCGGCGGCCGGGAACTTCGCCGCGGCTCGCTGGCGCAGCTCGACCTGCTGGCTGGCCAGTGCCGCCTGATCGGGAGGCAGTTTGGTGCGCAGCCACTGGAGACGTTGATGGAGTGGCCGCGAGTCGCGACAGGCCGCGGCAATCAAGGTCAAAACCTCTTCGCCGGTCAGCCAGCTCAGGTCGTCCATGGGCTCGGTGGTCACGCTATCTTCGTCTCGCCACGCGGCCATCGCTTGCTGTTCAAGGATCGATTCGCCATGATGAACGCATGAGCAAGCCGATCGAACTGTTGGGCATCTACCTGCATTTGGCTGTCGAATGCGAGAGGCGGCTGCGAATGTTGGAGCGAGACAAGTTGTTTGTGATGGTCGGCATTATCTCCACGCAGCTCGACCTATTGTCGGTGGCCGCCTACGCGCGGCGTCGCATTCTCGAGCACAATCCCGGGCACATGGTCCGCCGCTGGCCCGACTTTCGCACGGCGTTGGCGGATCCCGACTTTTGTCACTTCGCTCGCCAAGTGCAACGTCGACACCCGCTGGAGAAGGCGGAAGGGCTGTTGCAGCAGTTCGAGATCGAGGTTGGCAACGAGCGCGACGCCTACTACACGGATGAGGAGTATGCGGCGTCGATACTGGCCTTGAGCGTAGAAGAACTGCGCGACCAGATGGAGTGAGTCGGAGCCCCGCCTGCACCCGCTGCGCTCATTCCTCATTCCATGCCCATGCAGCGTCCCTGCCCGCACTGTGGTCGACCGCAGCCGCCGGCGGGAGGCGCCATCGGAAGCGAGGCGGTTGCCGGTCGAGCCGTCACGCTCAGCTGCCGAGTCAACTGCTTGCCGCCACAATTCGGACAAGCCAATTCTTCCTCGGCCGACCGCACGAGCAACTCGCAAACCTGTTCGCACGCGGCGCACTCGTACTCGTATAGTGGCATAAGGATGGCTCTCGCGGAAAATGGACGGAAGGGTGGCAAATGGGCAGCGAAAAAAGGACACCAACCTGTTGTGGCTTTGCGAGAATTATACCACCAACACCTGCCAACGCGAATTGAGGGAAGTGATGAGCGATCGGGTGAAGCCGATGAGTTGTGCGCAGGTCCGCCTTGTGGACCGCATCGCGATGGATGAATTGGGGCTGCCCGGAGTCGCTCTGATGGAGAACGCCGGCCGAGGGGCGACGGACGAGTTGCTGCGGCACGGCGCGGGGAAGCGGGTGTTGATCGCATGCGGCAAGGGCAACAACGCGGGCGATGGCTACGTGATGGCGAGGCATCTCGAGCTCGCCGGCGTCGAGCCGGTGGTGTTTGCGGCCTCCGCGGATGACTTGCCGGGCGACGCCGGCATCAACCAAGCGGTGTGGAGAGCGAGCGGCGGCTTGGTGACGGTTTGGCGCCCGGGGCAGTTCGCCACGCAGGGACCGTATGATTGGGTGATCGATGCCTTGTTGGGGACGGGGACTCGAGGTGCGCCGCGGGCTCCGCTGGACGCGATGATTCGGGAATTGAACACGTTGTCGGGACGCAAGTTGGCCGTCGATTTGCCGAGCGGGCTTGATGGAGACACGGGGCAGGCAGCCGATCCCACGTTCCGCGCGGACTTGACGTGCACCTTTGTCGCTCCCAAGACCGGCTTTGCCAGGGCAAGCCAGTGGGTAGGCGAGGTGTGCGTCGTCGATATCGGAGTGCCGCGGGCGGCGATTCGCCGCGCTCGGGAAGAAGTCGCTTAGAAGGCCAGTTAAGCAGCGCCCAGTTAAACAGCGTCCTTGGCTCGACAGCCTCGTGGGCCTCGCTTAGTCCTCGTTGGACGAGGGCGGCTCGTAGTCGAAGTCCTTCCACTTCATGGCTCGACGATTGAGCGGCTCGATGCGGAGCAACACTTCGCCATTCTGAAACAGTCGCACGGTGCCGTTGGATTCGCTGACGACGATGCAGACGGCGTTAGTGTTCTTGGTGATGGCGGCGGCCGCCCAATGGCGAGCGCCCAGTCCGGCGGAAAGCGTGATGTTGGCGTGCCGCGCCTCGATAATCCGGCAGCTCTTTTCCGCGATGCCTTCGGGAGTGATCAGGAAGGCGCCATCCAGTTGCGCGATCTCCTTGATCGCTTCCCGCACTCGCGGGTCGCGCAAGTCGCGCTCCGCGCGTTTATATCCCTTGAGCGGATCGAAGCCGGCCGGCTGGCTCATCAATGCCACCTTGCGGGTGTCTCCGACGACGAACATGGTGCCAACGGGCTTGCCCTCGCGGCCTTCCCGCCCCACTTCGACCGCCAAGTCGATGACCAGCTTCAACGTCTCCAGCGGGACGCTGGTCTCCAACCGGCGCAGATCGCGCGCCGTCAGCTTGCCCAAGTGCTCGTTCAGCTTGATGTAGCTGATCGTGTCCATCGAGGCTGCCTGGAAGCCGCTGTACACGGCAACCACTTCCGCCGACGGCGCCAACGCCTCGGCCGCGACACCTTCCAGCAACGCTTGCGTGAGCTTCTCGAAGACGGGAGCGTCCTCAAGCTCGATTAAAATCTGTCCGAGCTGGTGGGCCTTGGCTTTGCCTAGGATCCCTTCGTCATGGGTGCTGACCACGGTCGGACGCTCGCCGACCGTGGCGGTGACCATGGACCAGTCCACGTCCCTGTCCACCACCAACACAATCGCGTCGGCGTTCTCGAGATCGAAGAGCTTGACGGCGAGTTGAAGAGTGGTGTTAAACACGAGAACTGCAAACCTGTCCGCATCGGGGAATTGTTTTTCCCGTCATCCTAAGGCTTCACTTGAACGACTGCAATTACGGCTCCGAGCGGACTTTGCAGTGCCGGGGGCCGGCGCGGTAGCCGGCGGCCGTGCGACGCTCGGTAGCCTGGAAAACCACGGCTGCTAGCGCACCGTTCGGTGGTTGGGCACCAGCTTGGCGAGCCGTTTTTCGAGCTGCCCGGGCATTCCGCCGAAGACGCGCTGATCATAGAGCGCTAATGCCCGAATTGCGTGGCCGCGCGGGCCCACCTCCCACGCTTGGTTGCGGTGCTGCAGCATCAGCGAGGCGAGGTAATCGACACTTCGGACGATGCGTTCGTCCTGCATGTCGACCTGAGGCAGCGAAAACACCATCCACTCGAGAATGTGGCCGGTCGTTTGCAGCCGACGTTCGATGTCACTGCTCATGCCGCGAGCTTTAAACCATTCGGTCGAGAAGCTGCCGTCCGGATTTTGCAGGCCGATTGCCCGCTGTTGGTACTGGAGTGTGAATTGGCTGGCGCGTTGCCAGCTGCCGTCGATCGGAATGTTTGCCTTGCGCGCCCGGTTCAAGGCGTAGCTGTGGCCGAACAGCCGATGTGTGCCGCCGCAAGCGGCGCCGACGACAGGCTGTCGGAGCTCCTCCTCAATCAGCCGAGGAATGTCCCAGGCGCCGAATTGGTTGCTCCACTTCGCATCGGGTCCAAGATAGTGAGCGAGGCCGATCAATTTGAAGGTCAGCTCCGTGCCCGGCCGGCAGGTGCGTTTTTCGTGCTCGACCAAGTCGGCGACCGTCAACGCGCGGTTGCCCACCCGCAGTTCAAAGTCGTCCATCACCCGAGACTGGGCAAGCAACGCGAGAAATTGTCCGTCGTGACCTTGGTATCCGGGGCCAATTCGCAACTCGAGCTGATTCGAGTTGTCGAGGTACATCATCGTGCGACCGCGACAGGCCTGATTCCACGCCAGCCACCCTGCTGCATTCACTTGTTGGCCGTGCTCGTTGACAACCAATGTCTCGACGCCAAACGCGTGCATCGCATGCATGATGCCCCAAGGGCTGTGCTGTGTGGTGAATCGCGGCTTGTTCATCTCGAGCGACAGCACAGCCAGAATCTTGGCTCGCAAGTTCTGCATTTGCGGCGTGAGCGCCGGTGCGGGCTCCGTGTCGCTCACCTTGCTGAACGGCGACGGAGCGTTCGCATGGTCGCTTGAATCTTGTGCCGCTGACATCGCGTCGAGCCGCGCGGTGGGCGGCAAGTCCCTCGGCTGCAACTGCTGCGACTGTTGGCTTCCGTCCGGTTCCTCGATCGGCGGCAACAATTCCTGCGTGGACCGCAGAATGTCGGTGCCGGGGGTCGCCACTTGGGCCGACGAGACTTGAGGCCAGAGCAGACCCGGAATGAGCAGCAGAGCGGTGCGGAAATGCATGTCGATGTCGGATTTGGTTGGAGGAGGTGTCGAGCGGCAATGGGGTGGCGACGTATCGTGTCCTATCGGCGCCGCGACGCGTCGAGTTCACGATTTGCGGTCTTGAGACTGGATTCCTGCCGACCTACTTCGAAAGCGAAGCCCAGCGAAGTGACGGCAGCGAAAATGGCAGGGACGAGGGAGGAGTTTTCGCTTCGCCGGTCGCGATGAACTCTTGCCACGCGGCCGCGTTATTGCCGAGGCGTTTTCCGCTGGCGTTTTCCAGCGAATTCATAGCCAGCCGCTGCATGGCCGGATCTCGGTCGCCCAATGCATGCCCCAACGCCTGATAGGCCTCGGCATCGCGGTAGTTGGCGAGCTGCCGGACCGCGGACATCCGAACATCTTGATCCGTGTCGTTGGCCAGCACCCGCGCCAAGGCCTGCAGACCTTCGCGAGTTCGCTGCTCGCCTCGAATTCTGCACACTTCGTGCCGAACAATCGGCTCGGCATCCGTCTCCGCCATGTTGAGCCCAATTTCGGACGATGGATGCTTCAGCTTGCCCAGCACTCGCACCGCTTGGCGCCGCAACAGCGGATTGTCTTCATCTCCGACTAGCGTGGTCATCTGCGTGGCCAGCTTCCCGCGCTCTGCTTCACTCGCTCGGCCCACGCGGCCCTCTAGGTCCTGAAGCTGCTGCATGCGGGCGTAGAAGGTCGAGCCAGCGGCCTCGTCGTCGGCCCATTGTCGGCGGGCCAGTGGATTCCAACTGGAGAGTGATTCCATCGGTCCATTGGCGCTGCACCCGAGGGTGCCGACGGCCAACAACGCGACGGCCACATATTGTCCTGCAGATCGTTTCATAAGCGCGTGAGCACACAGAGTCGATTGGCTTCGCCACAATGGCCCCGATTCAATGGCTCCGAATGGGAGCGGGGGAACAGTAGCAGAACCTGTGCGACCAGGCTAGAAGAGATTCTGGCCGAAATCGACCAGCATCGGCCAGCATCCGGCGGAGAAAAGAAGGCCGGAGATCTCGGTCGATGTGGCACAGGCTGCCAGCCTGTGCGTTTTCGACTTGGCAGTGTCAAGTCGCGACCGCCACGTAGCGTCGTCCATCTACTAATCGCTCACAGGCTGGCAGCCTGTGCAACGTCTGGAGGCCTGCGGACGGGCTTTTTACGAACCGCTTTTGTTGGCCAGCGTCAGTGGCAAGGCGATGGCCAGCGCGACGAGGCCTGTCATCCAGAGGGGATTGTTCCAGGCGCCCCCTTGGCCTCGTTGGATCGGGCCGGTGGCAATCAACGCTGCGTCATGAGCGTTGGGAGGCGCTTGGCGCGCTTGCCATACGCGGACCATGCCCCCATGTCCGGCCGATGCGAGATGGTAGACACCGGGTTGCACCCCGGCAAACTGAAATTTGCCGTTGGCGTCGGTTGTGGCCGCTCGCGGAGCGCCGTTTTGAGCCACGAGTAAAACCTGAGCATCGGTGTGGGGCTGGCCAGCCGAAGTGAAGACCTGCCCTTGGAGACTGCCGTCCTGCGTCAGCGCCAGGTCCCGGGTCACGGGTTCCGCGGCGATGGCAGCCTGCCATGTGGCCACACCCAATAACGCGGCGATCACCGCGACGTGGTGGGTCCGTTGTCGCATGGCAGGCTCCAATGTGGCAAGCGTTCTTGTTTCAATGACGGGCACTAGCTGCCACTGTTGTTGGCAACCACGATGCCAACCACGGTGGCGGTGGTGATGGCGCCCACGACCAACACGGTTGGCCCGATCGAGCCGGCGCCGAAGAGCTGGCCTCGCGCGGTGTTGCCGGTGGTGATCAACAGACCCTTGCCGGCCGAGGGCGGTGCGGTCTGGTTCGCCCAAACTCGCACAGGCACGGTTTGATCCTTCATCGCCAGTTGGTACGCGCCCGGACGCGCCTGAATGCGGAACGCGCCCTGCGTGTCCGTCTTGGCGACGCGGATGACGTCGCCCTTCGCATCGCGTAGTTGCAACTCATAGTCGGCTTGGGGTTGTCCTGCGGAAGTCAGCACCTGTCCGCTGATGGCCCCGTCATCGCCCAGGCGTAGGTCGGCGTTCTTGGCAACCGGAGTGCCTGCGAAAGTGGAGGTCACCACGGACAACGACAACAATACAGCAAAGCACCTGGACATAATTCACAAGCCTCCCCAAGTTTGAACAATACCTAGGCTGTCGTATCGTCCACGGCTCCGGGGAAATTCATCCGTAAAAGAAGCATCGAGAACAGCTTGTGCAGGCAATTCAACGAGAGTGAACCTGCCAACTGTTGTTTCGGAAATGGATTGCCGAAACCGCACAATCGGACTTGGCGGTCAACTCGCCGGGCAACCACCCTCTTACGAGCCGCTCGAATGCCTCGCAGTGGCGAGCACAATTACGCCCCCCACGGCTGCGGCCGTGAGCAGCAGTTCGGGAACGCCGAAGACCGCCCCGCGATTGCCTCGAGCGGTTGTGCCGGGTTGCACAACCATGAGTCCGGGAGCGGCTGCGGGAGGCGCCGCTTGACTGTTCCAGACTCGGATCAGCGCGCGATCGCCGGACAGATCGGCTTGATAAAGTCCGGGCGCCAGCGCTACTTGGAACTGACCCTGCTCGTTGGCGGTGGCGCGAGCCGACTCCTTGCCGTTGCTGGAGAAACGCACCACTGCCTGTGCTTGTCGGAGGCCCGCGGAGTTCACCACAACTCCCCGCACGGACCCGTCAGCTCCGGCGCGGATGTCAATGACTCGGGGGGCGTCTGCGAAGCACAGCGAGCCGCAAATCAGCCCAATCAGAACGCTCTGGCCGCTATGACGAGCTCTCATCTTGGCACCTCCTCCAATGATTGTGATGTCGCGTTGGGCGGTTGGAATGCCGTAGCGTGGGGAATCCAGCGTGGTGGGGAACGACACAAACGGGTGGGTTTGAGTAGGTCAAAAATTTCGAAAATGCGCCAAGTACGCATCGTTCAGACGGGGGATGCGACGCTGCAAACGCTTGCTGAGCAGACCTGGCGGAGTCCGTGCGGCAATCTCGCCGAGAAAGTCGCGGAGCTCTTTGCGGGCTGCCTCGGGGCCGTGCAGCATGAAGTGGACCCAGGCCCAAGCGTCGCGATAGTCGGCGCCGCGCATCTCCTCCATGGAGGCCAGCGCTTCCAAGTCTCGGATGTCGGGAACCCGGCCCAGCCTTGCTTCCCACCTCACCCCGCGCAGATGACTGCTGCCTTCCGCCCGCCGGCTGCGAGGTGTCTCGAAGTACTCGGCGAGCCCCTCGTCAAGCCACAGCGGCACCATCGGCAAGGCTCCGTGAAGCAGCGCATGGGTGCTTTCGTGGCGGATATCCACGTCCACCTTGCGGTGGTGGTAGGCGAAGATCATGCCGGGGGCATGGCCTTCCTTGATGAACAACGCTTGCCGCATGCCGACTCGCGGGAAATGCCGGCGGACGTAATTCTCGTAGAAGCTGCGATTGTGGAATAAGAAAACATGCGCGGGCTCGGTTGCCGCCGGCACGCCCAACTGGCTGACCAGATCCTGCTGCAGGCTGCCGAGTTCATTCAAGACGGGCTGCAGTGGAGCGAGCGGAAACGTCGCGTGGCAGATCAGGTTGCCCGCTGTTTGCTCGTCCGGCCACCGGGGAGTGGGCGGAGTGGGTGTTGCGGATGTTGCGGATGTTGCTGGTGTGTTCGCCGGGCGGGCGGCGGTGCGGACGGGTGTTTGTCCCTCGCCGGCGACGGGCCATGTCGCGATCGACAACAACCATGCGTAGAGGATCACCCGGATGGGGTGACGAGAACGCGGCGGGTGTGCGGTCGCTGGGGGCATGTTTGGGTCGATGTGGTTGTTCGGCGCGAGACGGACGCTCTCCACGGGTCAGCTAGCGCGTCGCCAGGGCAGCCACGAGAAGCTGCGGCTGGGTTTGGTGGGGGCGGGCGGCCGCACCGCCCTTCCCGCGGCGACGGCCGCCGGGAATTCGCAACAGATTCGTTGAGCTGTCGCCTCGTCCGCAATCTTGCACACCGCGTCGTATGCCCGCCGCATCAGCGGGCGACGAGACTTCGGGCCGTGGGCATCGGTGGCCACAAAGTGCACTAGCCCGCGCTCCAGCATCCACACGGACATTTTTTCCGATTCGGGCCCGAAGGTCCCGTGAAGGCTGCCCGCCGTCACCTGCATCAAACAACCTCGCTCGACCAACCTCGCGACGAGCTCTCGGTCTTGCAACAGCCCTTGGTTGCGTTCGGGATGCGAGAGGATGCCCTGCATTTGCTGACGTTCTAATTGCGCGAGCAGGTCGTCGATGGGAAAATACAGCTCGTGAGGAAGCTCCAGCAAGACGTGGCGGCGGCGATCGGCGAGCGTCAGCACCTGGCCGGAACGCAAGTGCTTGATCATGTCGGGCTCGATGCGGACGTCGCCTCCGGGGAGCACGATCAGCGGAATGTTGTGGCGTCGCAACTGCGTCTGCAATTGCTGAGTGCGTCGTCGAATCTCGTCACCCAGGTTGTGGGCAAACCCTCCTAGTTGGTGCGGCGTGCAAATCATAGCGCCGATGCCGTCGTCCACCGCGATGCGAGCCATCGCCAAGGTGGCGTCCCAATCGGCGGCGCCATCGTCGATTCCCGGAATCAAGTGACAATGGATGTCCACAAATGGCTGCATGTCTCAGTCCCGTGAGGTGCCGCTGTTCCACCGCTCCCCATCGGGGCGGAATCCGGTCAGAGAGGGGGGCGGAGCATAGCGAGCGCCTCCGAATCAGGCAATGGCGAGTTGCGGGACGTGCGGCTCTCCGCCCGTCCGTCTGGACCGAGGCCAGAACTGGTAGTATGGTGGCGAACTTCCGGGGCGCTGCCGGGGCCACTTCTGAACGAACCCGTCGCCGGGAGGTCGTGGACCGTCAAGCCTTAGTTTGAGGGTTGGAGCACTCGATGTTTTGAGCAGCGAACTTGATCCGCCCGCGGAAATTACGTTTCCAATCCTCTTGAGCAGCCGGGAATTCCGTGAAACACGCCAAAATTGGACCGATCGCGGTTCACTTTCCCGAACGGTGTGAGACGAACGAGCAACTGCAAGCCATGTTTCCGCAATGGAACATGGACCTGATCGGCTCGAAAACGGGCATTGAGAAGCGCTATATCGCAGCCGAGGACGAGTGCGCGTCGGATTTGGGCGTCGCCGCCGTTGAGAAGCTGCTGTCCACCCATGACATCGACCGTCGTGACATCGACTTCTTGATGCTGTGCACCCAGACTCCGGACTATCCATTGCCGACGACGGCATGTCTCATGCAGGACCGATTGGGACTGCCTCGTTCGAGCGGCGCGTTGGATTTCAATCTTGGCTGCTCCGGCTACGTTTACGGATTGGCGCTGGCCAATGGACTGATTCAATCCGGCGCCGCCCACAACATCCTGTTGGTGACGGCAGAGACGTATTCGAAGTACATCCATCCCGACGATCGGTCGCTGCGCACCATCTTTGGAGACGCGGCGGCGGCGACCTTGATTCAGGCCGGAGACTCGCCCACGCTGAGCGGCTTTCAATTCGGCACCGACGGCAGCGGCGCCGATACGCTGTTGGTGACCGAAGGGGGCGCACGTCTCGCCAAGGACGCGCATCACCCAAGGCATAAGAAACGCTGGGACAGCGAGCTGTATATGGACGGCCCGGCGTTGATGAGCTTCACGATCAACGCCATCCCCGATCTGATTCGCGCCGTGCTCGAACAGGGCGGACAAACGACCGAGGATGTCGACTATTACCTGATGCACCAAGCGACGTACAAGATGCTGTTCGAGCTGCAGCAGCGCCTTGGCCTGGACGACGAGCGGCTGCCAATCATACTCAAAGACTTCGGCAACACCGTTTCCTCGACTCTGCCGATCGTGATCGACCAGATGCGTCGCGATGGCCGGTTGCGGCCGGGTGTCAACAGCATGCTGATCGGCTTTGGTGTCGGCTGGTCCTGGGCGGGCTGCCTCTGGCGAGAGCAATTTGAAACTTGATGCAATGTCTGTCCCGGGGTTGCCGGATTAGAGGGCATTTCAAAAATCTTGTTACGGAGTCATCGCAATGAAGCCCGCAAACTGCCGGTTGGTTTTGCCTCAACAGGCTGCCGTCCTTCTGCTCGCGACTGCCCTGCTGCTCTCTATGCAATCAGCCGTGTCGGCGGAATTGACCGAAGATCAAGCCGCCTTCCTGGAGCGCAAAGTCAACTCGCTTCCGAGTGAGCGCGAGGGGGAGGTGACGCTGCGTTTGATTCCCAGCCACACGTCGCTCGAGCCCGGCCAGACATTTCAAGTCGGCGTGGACTTTCGCATCCGATTCGGTTGGCACATGTATGCGGCAGAGCAGACCGGCTCCCAGATTCCTGTCCGCTTGAAGTGGACGTTGCCCGACGGCGTCGAGGTGCGCGATGTGAGTTGGAGCAAAGCGGAGACCGATGCGGAGTCGAAGGCCGCCGCCTACACTCGCAAGGCTCGCGCGATCGCGACGTTGTCGACCACCAAGGCGGTCGCGGGCGAGATGTCGGAGCTGAAGGTCAAAGTAAGCTGGCAGGTGTGCAAGGACGTCTGCAAGGTAGGCGCCAAGGAATTGTCACTGCCGATGGCATGGGGCAAGTCCCGGGCCACGGAGCTCGCCCCGCTGCTCGAGGCGCAGACGACGGGCGACAAGTGACGAGGACGTGGCACGGTGCGGTCCTGGCCGCCCGTTGCAGGCTGGCAGCCAGCGGTCCGACAAGATTGTCGACGGCCTAGTTGACCGACGGGTCGTCGGGAAGATGCCGCTCGAAACCTCGCAGTCCGAGGATCTCGCGACCGATGCGCCCGACGAGCGTGTCCCAGAGCGAGTCGGGATCGCTAAGCACCAATTGCGGCGTGGCGTCGTAGATCAACCAGCCGCCCAACCGCAGCTCGTCCTCCAGTTGCCCGGCGCTCCACCCCGAATAGCCGCTGAACAGGCGAATGGTCGCGTCCGACTCCAGCAGCCGGTGCAGCGTGGCGCGCTGAGTCGCCACATATAGGCCCGGCATTACCTCGGACTCCGAGTAGTCGAGCAGGTCGTGGACGGCGATCAACGGGCCGGGCACGGGGCCGCCGACAAAGATGGGCAGCTCCATGTTCGGCAAATCCGGATCGTAAGGCAACGGCGCCGTCTCGTCGCTCGCCTCAATCTGGCTCAGCACCGCTTTCATCGTCATGTCGCTAGGCCGGGTCAACACCAACCCCATGGCGCCTTCCTCGTCGTGCTGCACCATCAGCACCACGGTGCGGAAGAAGTTGGGATCGCCCAGTTTGGGCGACGCGACCAGGAATTTTGCCTGCAAGGATTCCACGTGGCGGCGATCGTTGTGGGGAAGTGGCGCGAGAAACCGGAGAGAAGGTGGGCGGCAATTGAGACGGCCGCAACGACCGTCAGTATAGCAGCCTGTTGAACAGGACCCCACCGGCATTCGAAACGTGCGCCGCAAGCGATGCTGGCCCCGCGACGGAGTTGTCCGTGCCCAGAATCCACGCCAAGTAGCTTGCTCGTTAAACTCGCAGGTCGGTGGGAAATGGCGTCAGGCACTCGACGCCGTCGGCCGTGACGCGATACTGGTTTTCGATTCGCATGCCGGCGGACAGTTCCGGCGCGTACAGCCCGGGCTCCGCGGTGAACACGTCGCCTTCCTCAAACGTGTCGTCCCAGTTCGGGTTCAGGTGCGGCGCCTCGTGCGGGAACAGACCCACGCCATGGCCGAGGTGGTGGTTAAAGACGCCAAGCGGCGCCTGGTCCAGGTGCTTCTGCACGGTCTCGAACAGTTGCCGGGCGCTGGCGCCGGGCCGCACCGTGGCTTCGACAATCGAAAAGACTTCGACGACGAGCCGGCGCGCGTCCAATTGCTCGGGAGTTGGATCGGTGACGGCAATCGTGCGGGCGTTGTCGGCAAAGTAGCCGCGGAATGCCGGGCCGAGATCCAAAATGTAAAGCTCACCGGCGGCTGCTTGCCGGTCCGATCGTGGCGGGCCGCCTCGACTGGCACATTGATAATCATTGCCGGTTCCCGTCAGCATCTCTCCCAGTTCGAGGACCGCCGCCGATTGCAGGGCATTGAACACCTCGAGCTCGCTGACGCCCGGCGCGATCAACTCGCGGGCCGTTTGGTACATCCGTCGCGTCGCCTCGATCGCACGCTTCATCCACCGCAACTCGTCGGGCTCCTTGAAACGCCGCAGTCTCAGCAGCTCGGGCTCAGCGTCCAGCGGAGCTGCCAGCGACAAGTGCAATCCGGCCGATGAGCCTTCCACGGCGACTCGAGCTGGCAATGGTCCGATGGTTTGAAGCAAACGCTCGTCGCAGGCCTGTCGTAGGTCGTTGCGCAGCGTCGAGTGCCATTTGGCCTCGTAGGTGACGATCTCCGTGGCGGCGGCGTCCAACGGCCGAGACGGGGCCACGAGCGTCAGGGAGTCGGGCGTGAGGGCGGCGCCCACCTGAAATATCCAGGGATATCGGACTCCGGTGAGCCACTGCACGTGAGCGGGCTGGTTCACGACGACTACATCCCAGCCATGTTGTTCCATGACGTCGCGCAGCCGCTGTTGTCGGCGGCCGCAGCAGTCGTGATCCACCGGCCAATTGCTCATGGACTCTCCTGGACTCCCCTAATGGTTGGAAAAGACCCCACTGACAATCGGACTGCCAATCGGACCGCCCGCAGTTTGGCGGAGCCGTGTCGATTGCCGGATCGGGTGTTCGGATCCTAAAGTGCAAGGGTGCTAGATCCGCCGGCCCGGAAATTGCCGCAGTCGCAGGGTATCGCAGAGCTAGAGTGGATTCAACCGGTCGGCCCCTTCGTCGACTGACTTCGGCGTCGCCGGCTGGATGGCGTCGGAAACGCCCTCATTCGCCGGATAGCACGCTTGCGGGTGGATTCCGCATCATTTAGCCTGGAGCGAGTGGGTCGACGAGAGCGTGGGAGGTCACGCATTTATCGGTTCACTCATCATCGATGTGCAGGTTGAGGTGCGGGCAGCTATGGCGGATTGTCCTCCCTGCGAGTTAGGAGTTGATCAACTCCAGTGATCATGGGAGATGCCCGTTGGCTCGCACCATCGCAATTGGCGACATTCACGGTTGTGCGGACGCGTTGCGCACGATACTCACTCACCTCAACCCGCGGCCGGACGACACCATTATCACCTTAGGTGATTATGTGGATCGCGGGCCCGCGAGCCGCGAGGTCGTCGAGATGTTGTTGGAATTGCGTTCCGCATGCCGTTTGATTCCGTTGATCGGCAATCATGAAGCAATGCTGTTGCGCGCCCGCGACGACGCCGAACAGATGGACTTCTGGATGTATTGCGGCGGCCGTCAAACCTTGGAGAGCTATGGAGGCATGGGCGGCGTGCCCGATAGCCACTGGGAGTTTTTTGAGTCGTGCCGGCGGTACTACGAGGACGACGAACGTTTCTACGTTCACGCCAACTACGACCCGATGACACCCTTGGAGCATACTCCCGACAACGTGTTGCTCTGGACACATCTGACGACCTACGTCCCCCGCCCCCATCGCAACGGCAAGCAAGCAATTGTGGGGCATACCGCGCAGGTGAGCGGACAGCTCGCCGATTGGGGGCACGTCCTGTGCCTCGACACGTGGTGCTTTGGCAGCGGGTGTCTGACTGCGTGTGAGTTTCCGCAACGCCGGCTTTGTCAAAGCAATCGATCCGGACAGTTGATCTGCGCAGATCTCAAGGACTGAGTTGGGCCACGGATGAAACACGAATGAAACACGGATGAGCGTCCGTGTTCAAGCCGTGTTGCACATGTTGCGCATTCTGCGCATGAGCCAGCCCGCCGAGGACATCTCGACGGGCTGGCGCCATTCCGCATGAGGACTGCCGGTCGTGTTCGCGTCCGGCCTCCTACTTTAATTACAACGCATTTCAAAAACTTCCCGATCGGCAATTGGGTTGATAAAACCAGCAGAAAAACTGCCTTCGATTGCGCCAGGGAAGATTTTTGAAGTGTCCTCAAGTCTAGTAGCCGCTGTCGTGCTTCTCCGGATGACGGTTGTCGTGCGAGCCCGAGTTGTGTTGACCGCCATCGTCATGGCCGCCGCCGTGGCGATCGGCGTCCTGTCGCACGCTCCAAGACTTGCCGCCATGTTGGCCCTGCTCGTGGCCGCGTCCATGGCCGCCGTCGTCGTCATGGCTGCCCCCATGGCGATCGCCGTCCTGTTGCACGCTCCACGGCTTGCCGCCATGCTGGCCCTGCTCGTGCCCACGACCGTGGCCGCCGTCGTCGTGATCATGGCCGCCGCCATGTCGGCCTCCATCTTGCCGCACGCTCCACGACTTGCCACTACCGGAGCGTCCATCGTCCCCATCGCTATCGTCGGTGTCAGCTGAGTTGTCCGCGGTCCAGCCGGTGTCGTCGGAGCTGTCGTCGCCAGCGTCGTTGGTCACGTCCGAGTCGCCGGAACCGTAAGTCGAACCGCCGGAGTCGTCGCTTCCGCTGTCGTCGGTGCTAGCTGAGTCGTCCGCCGTCCAGCCGGTGTCGTCGGAGCTGTCGTCGCCAGCGTCGTTGGTCACGTCCGAATCGCCGGAACCGTAAGTCGAACCGCCGGAGTCGCTTCCGCCGTCGTCGGTGCTAGCCGAGTCGTCCGCGGTCCAGCCGGTGTCGTCCGAGCTGTCGTCGCCGGCGTCGTTGGTCACGTCCGAATCGCCGGCACCGTACGTCGAACCGCCGGATTCGTCGCTTCCACCGTCGTCAGTGTCAGCCGAGTCGTCCGCGGTCCAGCCGGTGTCGTCGGAGCTGTCGTCGCCGGCGTCGTTGGTCACGTCCGAATCGCCGGAACCGTAAGTCGAACCGCCGGAGTCGTCGCTTCCACCGTCGTCAGCGTCAGCCGAGTCGTCCGCGGTCCAGCCGGTGTCGTCGGAGCTGTCGGAGCTGTCGTCGCCGGCGTCGTTGGTCACGTCCGTTTCGCCGGCGCCGTACGTCGAACCGCCGGAGTCGTCGCTTCCACCGTCGTCGGTATCAGCTGAATCGTCCACCGTCCAACCGGCGTTGTCGGAGCTGTCGTCGCCAGCGTCGTTGGTCACGTCCGAGTCGCTGGCGCCATAGGTCGAATCACCGGAGTCGGAGTTTCCGCTGTCGTCGGTGCTAGCCGAGTTGTCCGCCGTCCAACCGGTGTCGTCGGAGCTGTCTTCTCCGGCGTCGTTGGTCACGTCCGAGTCGCCGGAACCGTAAGTCGAACCGCCGGAGTCGTCG
>JAGQPF010000604.1 GCA_020426845.1 Planctomycetales bacterium | reverse complement strand
TTACCTTACTGAGGACGATGGGCTGGGCGATTCGATCCCTCGCTGACGCTTCGGGTTACCTTACTGAGGACGATGGGGCAGGGCGATTCGATCCCTCGCTGACGCTTCGGGTTACCTTACTGAGGACGACGGGCTGGGCGATTCGATCCCTCGCTGACGCTTCGGGTTACCTTGCTGATGGACGATGGGGCAGGGCCAATGGCGGCATTTTGCCGGGGAATACCCTGACATATGGTTGTCGTATGACTGGTAACGGGCCGTCACCTCTCGGTTTAGGGCTGCAGATTCGCGAAGTCCCGGCAATTGCGAGCCTGCGGCAGGGGGCAATCCCGATTGGGTCGGGTGGATGGCCTTCGAAATCCGGAAAACCTCTCTGGCGAGGGGGAGTTCGGGGTGCTTTTCTTGCGTTGTAGGGCAGATCGGGTACGATTTAGGTAGCCACTTTTCAAAAGCGGATCGTGAAGCTGCTGCGCTTGGAGTCGCCACGCCGATTCCCGAGCCTGCACTTTCCTCCTCCGGGGTTCTCCCTTTTCTCACGATGGTCATTGCGGAGCGGACAGAGAATGTCGCAGCACGAAGAAGAATTTTATGAGGAATCCGGCGGTGGCGGCCATCGGTTTCTCTTCTTCAACGCGGTTCCCAGCAGCCTCGTGAGCGCCGCGTTTCACGCGGTGTTGCTCGTGATTCTGGCGCTGATCTCGTTGCCCGAAATCCAAGAGCAAGCCAAACAGGTGCTAACCGCCGCTCCCGCTGAGGTCGAGGAGCTGGAGGAAATGGAGGACCTGCAGGATCTGCAAGAGATGGAGCTTCAGGACATTCCCGAAATGGAGAACATGCCCACCTTGCCGGTGGCGGTTCCCAATGCTCCCGAGCAGGTGATGGACCCGGTCGACACGCCGTCGGCCGACCTGGACGCCGCGCCGGCTCAGATTGAGATCAGCGACTTCGGCGAGACGACGGCGCCGAAGAACGATTTAATGACCGAGGTCGGCTCGGTCACGGGCACCGGACTCAGCGGTCGTGGTTCCGCCGTGCGCGGCAAGATGGTCGCCAAGTTTGGCGGCAACGACGCGAGCGAACAGGCGGTCGCGCTGGCACTGAAATGGCTCGCGGCCCATCAGCTGCCCGACGGCGGTTGGAGCTTCGGACAGATCGGTCGCTGCACCCATCCCGGCTCGCTTGGCAATCAAGGTCGCAACGGCGCGACGGCGATGGCTCTGCTGCCGTTCCTTGGCGCCGGCCAGACGCACATGGAAGGTGAGTACAAGCAGACGGTGAAGGCCGGTCTCTATTGGCTCATGCAGCATCAGAATCCGCAGACCGGCTCGTTCCACGAGGGCGGCGGCAGCATGTACTCGCACGGGTTGTGCTCCATCGTGCTCTGCGAGGCCTACGCGCTGACGCACGACCGCGCCCTGATGGCGCCGGCTCAAGGCTCGCTCAACTTTATTGTCTACGCTCAAGACCCCGTTGGCGGCGGGTGGCGTTACGCGCCCCGCACGCCCGGCGACACTTCGGTGGTCGGTTGGCAGCTGATGGCTCTGAAGAGCGGCCACATGGCGTACCTGAACGTGCCTCCGCAAACGATCAACATGGCTGTCCGCTTCCTGGATTCCGTCCAGGCCGACAGCGGTTCCATGTACGGCTATACCGGCCCCGGCAAGGGACAATCGACCACCGCGGTCGGCTTGCTCTGCCGCATGTACCTCGGCTGGAAGAAGGACCATTCGGCGTTGCAACGTGGCGTCGAGTACCTGTCGAACACGGGGCCATCCAAGACGAACATGTACTTCAACTACTACGCCACCCAGGTGCTCCGGCACACCGGCGGCGACCAGTGGAAGAAGTGGAATGAGGAGATGCGCGACTACCTGGTGAAGCAGCAGTCGCAGAACGGTTTCGAGAAGGGCAGTTGGCACCTCGGTGGCGGCGACCACGGCTCGGAACGCGGCGGCCGCCTCTACACCACCTCGATGGCGACGATGGTGCTGGAGGTCTACTACCGGCACATGCCGATCTATCAAGAGAGCGCCGCCAAGGAAGAGTTCCCGCTGTAGGAAACTTGCCGCTTACTCCATCCCCTCATTCGTTCCTGCCGCCGTCTCACTCTGTCGCCCGCGATGAAGCTTCCCGAGCCCCTCGAGCAACGTCTGTTACGGCTTGCTCTGCGCATGGTGGATCAGGACGCTGCTCGAGTCATCGTGCCGCCGCAGGATCCGTCGACCGGGCATTGGTTCGGAGGCGGCAATCTGTTGGCCGCCGCCGACGCGTTGTACCTGGTCGGCCGCTATCGCAATCATGGCGATTCGCGGACTGGACTGGCTCGCGGGACGCGCGGCCTGGAGCTCGCGGTGTTTCGCGCGGAGTCGTGGCAACATCCGTTCGAGAAAGTACAAAGCTGGTCCAAGTCCGATCTGGATGTCGACGGGCTCAGCGTGCTGTCGATCGAGGGCTCCGCTCTTCAGCATGACGAGCACGGCTGGGAGCTGTTCGTCTCCACGGAAAAGTCCGGCATCGGCTATCCCGAGCCGTTCGAGTCCTACCTGAAGCCGGGCGCTGGCGTGTGGACGATCGAGCGGCTCGTCGGCAAGGACCTGGAAGAGCTGAAGCAGTGCCATCCGCAGACGATTCTCAGCTCCCGCGATCCGCGGCACCTGCACTTGAAGGACCCGAACCTTCACCATGCCGCCGACGGTCGCACGCAGCTGGTGTTTTGCACGCACCCGTTCAACTGGTCGAGTTCCAACACCGCTTATGCCGAGCGGCCTGCGGGCGCCGATGAGTTCGGCGAACCACAGTTTGACCATTTCCCTCGCGGCGCCACCTGGGATGTCGCGATGAGCCGCGTCACGTGCGTCGTCGATGTGCCCGGCTTCATCGTCGATGGCGCTCGGGTCAGCCTGGTGTTCTACGATGGCGGCGAGGCGCTGCGCCCGCTCGATCCCCATGGGACCGCCGTCCCACGTCCTCGCGGATATTCCTGCGAGGAACTCGGCGGCGTTGGCTATATCGTCAACGACGATCTGTCCAACATCCGACGCCTATCTTTGTATCTGCCGGCGTTCATCAGCCCGCACGGCACCGGGTGCAGTCGGTATGTGCAGGCGCTGTGGACCGGAGAGGGCTTCTTCACGACTTGGCAGCAGTCTCAGCCGGACCTCTCGCAGCCGCTCGTCGGGCATTGGCTGCCCGCCGCCGAAGTCGCCACATTGTTGTCATGAGCGAACTCGCCACGCTGGACGACTTTCATCGCTTGGACATTCGTGTGGGCACCGTGGTCGAGGCCGAGCCGTTTCCCGAAGGCCGCTATTCGACTCATGTATTGATGATTGATTTCGGCACGGAACTCGGCGTCAAGAAGTCGCTCGCCCGGCTGGAGCCAAACTACAACGTTCAGGATTTGCCCGGCCGCCAAGTGCTCTGTCTGGTCAACTTGGCTGCTCGGCAGATCGGCAAGCATCGCTCCGAAGTGCTGACGCTCGGAGTGCCCGATGAAACGGGCAACGTGGTTTTGCTGCGACCCGACCGCGAAGTGCCGTCGGGCGGCAAGCTCTACTGAGAGAGTCCTTGGATGTCTGTGGAAGTTGCGTTTCAGCCGAATGACTCTGATTACATCGACGGTTCGCGCGAGGTTGTCATTGAATGGATGAATGATGCCTTGGCGGGCGAGTCGCCGTGTTATGCCCACATTTGGTACGGGAGTGTGTCGAGCGAGTCCCCGCTATTGTCCTTTGCTTGCTTTCCGGGCGTGGGGGTTTACCTATCCTTCAATCTACGAGGGAGAGCCCGAGTGCTTGTGGACTCAAGTGACTATAGCGAGCTGCATCCGATCGAGTGGGGACAAGACTCGGTGTTGATCCCACGCGCGCACATCACTGGTCAGCCGACGGCCGAACGTATATTGAACCGCTTTTGTGGTAGCGGCACGGTCGGCAACGATTGCCGCTGGGAACGCGCGGAGTTGTCGTGAGGTCTTGATGAACGAGAGCGGTTCACCGTCACTCGCGGGTGAGGGCGAGGATACAAAGATCGTCGGGCCAGGGGACGCCGTCGAGAAAATCCTCGATGTCGTGGCGCAGGTTGGCGACGGCCTCGGCGGCGGAGTGGCTGCGGCGGAGGGCTCGGGCGACGCGTTTTAGCCCGAACAGCTCGTGGTCGACGGCCACTTCGTTGGCGCCGTCGGAGTGGAGCAGCAAGCAGTCGCCGGGCTCCATCGTCCAGGTCTCCTGCCGGTAACGCGCGCTGGCGGAGACGCCGAGCGGCGGGCCGGAGTTCTTGCGGCTCCAGGTGCGGATGCCGCCGGAGGTGCGCAGCAACTGAGGCGGATGGCCGGCGTTGGCAAGCTGCACTTCGTGTCGCGCCGGGTCGAGAATCGCCAGGGCCAGCGTCACCAGCCGGCCGTACTCATCCGCCTCAAGCATCTGCTGATTGAGCCAGGCGATCACTTCGGCGGGCTGCGTGCGCTTTGCCAACGCGTAGCGGACATCGCTGCACAATCTGGCCATCACCAGCGCCGCTGTCATGCCTTTGCCGGCGACGTCGGCCACGACAAACGCAATTTGGTTTTCACCGCACGGCAGGCAAGCGATGTAGTCGCCGCCGACGTTGAGCGCCGGCTGGTAGTACGAGGCGACTTGATAGCCTTCAATTTCGATGTCGAGATTGGACAGGAAGTGCAGTTGCAGCTCGCGAGCGGCTTGGAGATCTTGTTGCTGACGTTGGTACTCCAACAGCGCCTCGTGCTGCCGGGCGCGGCCGAGGCTGCGCGAGGCGAGGTTGGCGATCGTGACCAGCACGTGCAGGTCTTCCGGCTTGAACGCACGAGTGCTGGCCTTCGAGTCGACATAGATCATGCCCACCGCTCGACTGCCGCTGTCATCCATCAGCGGCGCGCACATCAACGAGCGCAGGTCCAGGCGGTAGACCGAGTCGGAGCTGAGCCGGTCGTCCTCCGCCGCATCGTCCGAAAGGATCGCGCGGCCTTCGTTGAGCACTTGGCGCAGCAGCGTGCCGCTCAGCGGGAACTCGGGTTGTGTGCCGTCGCGAGCCCGCGAGGCCGCGAGCCTCAGCGGCTGCCCATTGAATGGAGGCTGGCTGTCGTCCGTCTCGCTTTCAATCAGCTGGATGCAAGTTCGCTCTGCGCCCGGAAACAACGTGAGCAGGCTTTCCAGAATCTTGGCAAAAATCACATCGACGTCCAACGCGATGCCGACGTTATGCATGATCTCGAGCATGGCGCGCAGCTTCTGGTCATTGCTGCTGCGCCGATGGGATCGCAACATCTCCGCCGCGTCCAGCACGGCGGAGCCGGATGACTCATCCGGGGCCGGACTGAGCGAAGCGCCGAAATACGCAGCCGTCGCCCCGCGTGAAACTTCGGTGGGGCGCGGCTGCGGCAGCGGAGCGTTTTCGAACCGGACCGTGCAGGTGCCCAGCTCGATCGTGGCGCCGTGCGGCAGCGGTTGCCAGCCGCTGCTGATTCGACGGCCGTTGACCACGGTTCCGTGCTGGGAATCGAGGTCCTCGATCTGAAAGGCGCCGCTCTTGAACGTGATCCGCGCGTGCCGGCGTGAGACCGTCAGGTCGGTGTATTGGATGTCGCACTTCGGCGATCGCCCAATCAGGACGACACCGGTGTTGACTTCATCCACCCGCCCCCGCTGGTCACCGTTGATCAACGTCAAGATGGCCATGATCAGGCGCGTTCCAAGGCCGCGATGCGATTCACGGCGCTGAGGATCGCCTTGAGCGTCGCTTCGACCGTGTCGGTGCTGACGCCTCGTCCGCGATAGCTGCGGCCTTGATACTCGACCTCTAAAATGGCTTCGCCCTGTGCGTCACGACCCAGCGTGGCGCTGCGCACCTGGTAGTCTTTGCAGACCAGCTTGACGCCGGTGATCTGCTCGACGGCCCAGAACGCCGCGTCGATCGGACCGTCACCTTCGTCGACTTCGGCGGAGTAGACCTCGTTATCACGCCGCAGTTGCAGGCGCACGTGCGGCTGGACGGACTTGCCCGAAGTGACGTGGAAGTCCTCGAGCTCCCAACGCTGCTCTTGCTGCTCTTGGAACTGCTGTTCGACAAGTGCGGTGATGTCGCCGTCGTAAATCTCCTTCTTCTTGTCCGCCAGCACCTTGAACCGCTCGAAGACTTTCTGCAGTTGCTCGTCGGTCAGGTGGTGGCCGAGCGCCTTGGCGCGGTCCGCCAGCGCGGCGCGGCCGCTATGTTTGCCGAGCACGAGATCCGTCTTGGAGAAGCCAACATCCTCGGGACGCATAATCTCGTAGGTCGTGCGCTCCTTGAGCATGCCATCTTGGTGAATGCCGGCCTCATGTGCGAAGGCGTTGCGGCCGACGATCGCCTTGTTGCGCTGAACCAACAGGCCGGTGACCGACGACACCAGCCGGCTGCATGGCACGAGCCGCCGCGTGTTGATGTTGGTTCGGAACGGATAGATGTCCGAACGCGTGTGCAGCGCCATCGTGATCTCTTCGAGCGAGCAGTTGCCGGCGCGCTCGCCGATGCCGTTGATCGTGCACTCGACCTGACCGGCGCCGTTTTCGATGGCGAACAGGCTGTTGGCGACGGCCAGCCCCAGGTCATTATGGCAGTGCACGCTGATCACGGCCTGGTCGATGTTCGGCACGCGATTGACCAGCGTCGCGATCGTCTTGCCCATCTGCACCGGCGTGGCGTAGCCGACCGTGTCGGGGATGTTGACGGTCGTCGCGCCGGCGCGAATCGCCTCCTCCACGACGCGGCAAAGAAAGTCGTGCTCGGTGCGAGCGGCGTCCTCGGGCGAGAACTCGATGTCGTCGCACAGGCTCTTGGCCAGCTTTACGCCCTCGACGGCCCGGTTGACGATCTCGTCCTCCGTCATGTTCAGCTTGAACTTGCGATGGATGGCGCTGGTGGCGAGGAAGACGTGGATGCGAGGCGTTTCCGCATCGCGGAGCGCCTCCCAAGCGCGATTGATGTCCTTATCGTTGCAACGCGCCAGCCCGCAGATGACGGGGCCGCGAATCGTCGTGGCGATTTCCCGGACCGCTTCAAAGTCGCCCGGCGAGGCGATTGGAAAGCCCGCCTCCATGATGTCGACGCCCAGGTCCGCCAACGCCTGCGCCACCTCGAGCTTCTCGGCCAGGTTCATGCTGGCGCCGGGCGACTGTTCGCCGTCGCGCAGCGTGGTGTCGAAGATGCGGATGGTTTTCGGCGCGGCGGCAGCGGTTGGCGCCGCGGATTCAGTGTTCGGCTCAGTCATCGGAAATTCCTGTATTCGAGACCGCGGTGAGCGGTTGATCTTACTTCGTGAGTGTGACGCGTGGTTGCGTCCGGGCCGCGACCGCCGTCATGGCCCCAAAGGGCAGCGAGGCTGTGGCAGAACGCGACCAAGTACGACGGGAAACGAAATCGCCGAGGCGAATTGGGGGCAGCTCAACAGCGTTGGTGAGGGGGCCCCGTCCGCAATGGGAGGTTCGCTTTCCGGAGGGATGGTAGTGACACGTTGCTGGCGGCAGCAAATGCTTCGCCAGCGCGACCGACAGCCGTTGAGCCGGCTCAAATCAATTCGTTCGATGTGAACAAAACGCACGGGCAACGGTGGCAGCAGGTCGGTGGTCGGCAGGCCGGTCCTTGACCGGCGTCGACAATAACAACGCATCATTATTCGTCAGCCACGCAACGCCGAGGGCGCATTTCGGCAGGCTGCCGGGGCATTGGGGCAGGGGTGTCGGCAAGGAGACGGACATGTCGCTGCAGTCGTGAGACGGGTGGGAAGGAGCTGCGGTTGTCCGGGTACTGACACAAAAAAACCCCGGACGGTTGGCCGGGGAAGACAATTTTCGCAAAATCAGCTTCCGCGGTCAGCCGGCTCGTCGCAAATCCAAAAGGGATAGCAGCAGCTTGGTGCGGATCATGGCTGTTTTGGGGATAATTAGGTTGAGTGGGTGAAGTAGGGCGATTTGCCTAAGGGCTTCACCATCGATGGATCATACTACTTCGACGATCCTCGGTCAATTCCTGCACTCGCCTTGCGGGATTTACGGGGTTGGGCTACGATCCCGCCCCCCAACGGGTCCGCTTGGGATGTGGCACTTCCAATGTG
The DNA here is from genome assembly GCA_020426845.1 of Planctomycetales bacterium. GTDB lineage: Bacteria > Planctomycetota > Planctomycetia > Pirellulales > Pirellulaceae > JAGQPF01. Next base: position 4,907 of record JAGQPF010000604.1, on the reverse strand, counting down.
GCGGTGGTCTTGGACGCGATCCCTCGCTTACGCTTCGGGTTTCCTTGTCTTGGACGCGATCCCTCGCTGACGCTTCGGGTTTCCTGTCTTGGACGCGATGGGCGCTGCGTTTTCGCGGGCGGAACGAGATGCGGGAGGACTTCCCCGGTCATGATGGAATTTGACGTCAAACGCTGCACGCGACGCTGTGCCGCCACCGATCGTGAGTTGGAGCCGAACGAGTGGTTCTACTCGGCGCTCGTGCGCGACGGCGCCGACCTCGTGCGTCTCGATTACGCCGAAGCGGCGTGGCAGGGGCCGCCCTCGGGGGCCGTGGGCAGTTGGAAGTCGCGAATGCCGTCGGCTCAGGCGAAGCAGGTCAAGCTGGCACCCAACGAGGTGTTGTTGGAGCTGCTCAGCGAGCTTGAGGGTGCGACCGAGAAGCGGGAGTTGCGATTTTTGCTGGCGTTGATGTTGTTGCGGCGACGCGTGGTGACGCTGGTCGAGCCGCGGCCGGAGGATGGCCCCGAGTGGATGGTCGTGCAGTCGGGCAAGGACGATCCGCTGCGAATCGAAGTGGCCGAGCCCGCCTCTGCTGCTCATGCCGAACAGCTGCAGGAAGAGTTTGCTCAACTGCTTTATGCCGAACAGGAGTGAGGGCCTTGAAAAACGCCTGATCCGGCAATCGAGACAGCCATTTGCCGGACGATGAAGTCAGTGCCGAGGGATCGTGGACCGTCAAGTTTGTGTTTTCGGGATGGGAGGGCCGCGAAGTCGCGGTCGACCGCGAGTTTAGGGCGGCGTCCGACGCGAAGTTGCAATATTGACGGGGCACGGGTCGGTGATTTCCACAGCGCAAGGAGGCGCCGTGAACGCGAAGATAAACGGGCAAGGATGCCGAACACTGGCTGGCGATGCGTTGCCTTCGCGTCGTGTTCTGCTGTGCAGTGGCTTGGCGCTGATGCTAAGCGCCCCGGGGTGCAAGTACTTTCAGCGCCATGTCGAGCTCGAGACGCCGCCGCCGGAGCTGTTTCAGCAGCCTCCCTCGCTGCCCGAGTTGCTTGGTGCGCTCAACGCGCGCTCGGATCGCGTGCTCGATCTGCAAACCGACATGGGGCACGTGACGGCGCCGGGGTTTCCTCGCGTGCCCGCGAGCCTGCGAATGCTCCGGCCTCGGCACATGCGATTGCAGGCGAATCTATTGACTCGTCCCGTGTTGGATTTGGGCAGCAATGAGGAGCGGTTCTGGGTTTGGGGAGCGGGCGAGCCGGTCAGGTTTGCTCGCCACGACCAATTCGCCAATAGCGCCGCCGCGACGCTGTTGCCGGTCGAGCCGACGTGGCTGATGGAGGCCATGGGCTTGATCCATTTTGACCCGGCCGGCGCGCACCAGGGGCCGTTTCAACGCGAGGACGGCAACATCGAGGTCCACACAATCGTCGCGAGCAGCCTGGGGCAACGGATTCGCGTTGTCGCGATCCATCCTCAGTACGGCTATATCACCGAAGTGCAAATGCGCGATGCCCGCGGCGGGTTGCTGGCGATTGCGAAAGCCAGCCGCCACCGCTACTTCTCCGAGCAACAAGTGACGTTGCCACGTCGTGTCTCGTTGGACTTGGTCGCGTCGCAACTGCCGGTGAAGTCGTTTGAATTCGAGGCGGAATCGTACACCGTCAATTTGTTGCATAGCGTCGCCGCGCATCCGAATCTGTGGGCGATGCCAGCCGGACCATCCGTGGACTTGGCCGCGTCCGGGTTGCAGGGCGTGCCGCTCGGCGCCGCCAGATCGCAGCCGTCGCAGCCGTCGGCGCAAACGGCCAATGCCGAGTTTCACCCGCAATACCGTGGCTACACGCAGACGCGATAAGGCCCACGTGGCACGGGCTGCGAACCTGTGGTGATGGTGGGATTGTGGTTTGGGCCGCAGGTTGCAGGCTGGCTGCCTGCACCACGACAAGTCTTCGACAAGGCGCCTGCGCGCCAGCGCACAAAAAAGCACAAGCGGCAGTTGCACCGCTTGTGCGAGAGGCAAGGTGACCCCGGAAGGTCAAATGTTCAAGGTTGGTCGGCAGTGCGCCGGCCATTCGCTGCCTGAGCAAGCGAGGCGCTGATCAGCACAGCGGGTCCTTCTTTTCGGTGATGACTTCGCACTTGGGAGCCATCTCGGCGTTCAGCGCGGTGAAGGGGGCCCATTCTTCCGGAACGCTGTCCTCGTGGAAGATCGCCTCCACGGGGCACTCCGGCACACAAGCCTCGCAATCGATGCACTCGTCCGGGTGGATGTAAACCATCATCTCACCCTCGTAGAAGCACTCCACCGGGCAAACCACCACGCAGTCAGTGTATTTGCAGCCGAAGCAAGGCTTAGCAACAACGTGCGCCATTGAACTCTATCTCCAAGTGGGGCCCGATTCGAAACGGAAACACGACCGTATCGGAGCCGGGCAACAAAATTGAAACGATGCGTGAGTAATGAATTGAAACCGGTCGTTGAACCCCAATTCGCCCTGGGGCGAGCTGGGTTCGCGGAGAGTTTCAAGTGTTTTCCAGGAAACCCGAAGCGTAAGCGAGGGATCGCGTCCAGGACCACGCCACCTCAAACAAGGAAACCCGAAGCGTGCAATTGGGTGTGCAAATTCGAAACGGCAAGTGCGGTTGGCCTGCCAATCCGAAAAGTCGGCATTCCACTGTCTTCGGCAAACAGGCAACCGATCGTTACTTTTTGCCCGTGGTGGTAGTTTCCCCGTTTTACGCGATCGTACCAATCCCGGTTACGAGCGAAAACTCCCCTTTGCGGCAATCGGCCACATCAGCCGGTCGCAAGCCGTGGATGGCCCGGCCGAGGACGCCGATGCTACACACGCCCTGGGCGGTTGCTCGCCGCCACCGCTGGTTTGGTGTGGTAAGTGCTTTTTCAGTAAGTATTTGCGGCTCATAGATGGGTGAGGGCCTCGTCGCAGTTGAGGAGTTTTGTTTCAAGGCAACTCTGTGCCTCAAATTGCCTACTCACCACCGTTTAACTTGCCGCAGGGGGTGCCCCTATCTAGAATTGAGAGTTGAGGTTGGAAAGGGATGTCCAGCTTTGGTCGCGTTGACTGCCGCTCACGATGTGAGGACCGACCCGCAAGTTGCACACCTCTGCTACGGATTCTTTCACCAGGGTGGAAACGTGGTCCTATCTGAGATTGACCGAAATTTGCTTCGGCGGTGCTTGGAACACAAGCCCAACGCCTGGCAGGACTTTGTGGACCGCTTTCTGGGTCTGGTGATCCATGTGATCAACCATACGGCTCAGTCGCGATCGATACGCCTGACCGTGGATGATCGGGAGGATCTGGCGGCGGAAGTCTTCTTTACGATTCTCGAAAACGACTACGCCGTACTGAGGCGTTTTCGCGAGCAGGCAAGTCTCTCCACCTATCTCACCGTGGTCGCTCGACGAGTGGTGGTTCGCGAGTTGCTGAAACGCAAGGGCCCGGCGCCGTTGGAGCATGCCGCGGATGTTGCCGACCCCAACAACGCCGTCGACCGGATCGAAGACCGGGAAGAGGTCGAGCGGATGCTCGGGCAGCTCGACGGCAAGGAGGCGGAGGTCGTGCGGCTCTATCATCTCGAAGGCAACACCTATCGCGAGATCAGCGACAGCATTGGCATGCCCGAGAACAGCATCGGCCCCACGTTGACGCGGGCCCGCGCGAAGCTCCGCACGCAGGCGGAAGCTAGTCAGTAATTCCGGTGGGGCCCGCGCAGTCTCTTCGTCCGAGTCGACGTCCACTCGCAAGCGCGCCATGGTCGGTCGCTGCGCGCTATTGCGATGTCGTGGCGCGACGAACGTGAGTTGCAATTCTGACGCTCGTTGTCCGCGAGACGTGTGACGGACAGTTGTTCCAATTGCCGAAATTAATTCGCGAGCTTCGCAAGTGTCCGTCGCGAAGCGAATCTTGATTGGTCCGGACGCGGCATTCCGCAAATTGTTTGTCGCCACCTTGCGCGGACCGCTGTGGATGCGTCATCAACCGTAATGCGACTCAAGGGCAGTGACGCCACCACAAGGCAACACGGCCGATTGAAAACCGCGTCGTGACGCAAAAGTCAACGGCAGAACTGCGAAGAATCGGCTTGCTTCGCGAAGTTTTGCTTGGCTACGATGATGAGTGGAGATTGAATTCAGCGCATATGGATGTGGCTGACTCCATCCAACTACAACGTAGAAGGTGCAGGGTAATGATCCACTACTCATGCGATCGCTGCAAAAAAACGTTGTCGTCCGGCGAGGTGCGATACGTGGTGCGAATGGAAGTGCAGGCGACGCTGGATGACGAAGACAATAGCGAGGATCGCGACTATCTCTCGGAGATTCACGAGATTCTCGAGCGACAGGACGCGATGGAGTCGGATGACTTCGACGAGACACTGTACACTCGCAAGTCGTTCGACCTGTGTGAGAGTTGTCGCCACGCTCTGGTCGCCAATCCGCTTGGCCGGCCTTCGCCTATTCACAACTTGCCCTTCAGCGCCAACTGAGCGCCGCTGATTGAGGCGTTGTGCGTTGCCGCTGAGAATTCGTCGTGAATCAGGCCACGGATGAAACACAGCTGAAACACGGATGAATGTTCAGTCAGGATGAATGTTCTCGGCGCGCAGGCCTTTGCCACGCGTTGAAAGATGCTCGAGGCACGCTTGCCCCAGGCCGAGGCACGCTTCGCGCGTAGCATGGGCGTCCTCGCCCGTGCAGGACTGCGCAACTCCAATGCGCCGGCGGATTCCGTGGCACAGGCTGCCAGCCTGTGAATTTTTGGTCTTGAATGCAGGTTGCAGGCTGGCAGCCTGCACCACGACCAGCTGCCAGCCTGTGAATGTTGTGGTCTTGAATGCAGGTTGCAGGCTGGCAGCCTGCACCACGACCAGCTGCCAGCCTGTGAATGCTG
>JAGQPF010000603.1 GCA_020426845.1 Planctomycetales bacterium | reverse complement strand
CGACGTCTTCCGTCACCTCGTCGACCACGTCTTCGATGACCTCGTCGGCGATCACATCCTCGGTCAGCTCATCCACCACTTCTTCGGTGGTGTCGGAGGTCTCGGTGGTGTCGTCCGCGACGACGTCTTCCGTCACCTCGTCGACCACGTTTTCGATGACCTCGTCGGCGATCACATCCTCGGTCAGCTCATCCACCACCTCTTCGGTGGTGTCGGAGGTCTCGGTGGTGTCGTCCGCGACGACGTCTTCCGTCACCTCATCGACGGGCGGCAAGGCGTCGATGGTGTTGGCATCAAGCAGATCGTCGGACGTGCTCGCAGCACCGATGAAAGAGATTCGCAACTCGAATCCAGTCGCGTCGAGTTGCATGTCGCCGTTGGACCAGTGAATCGTGTCGGCGTTCAGCGACATTTCCATGCCGGGCTGAAAGTCATCGAGTTCGAACAGCCCGCCGTCGTTATCGTTTCCGGCGTCCTCGGTGGTGGCCACCGACGCCGCCAAATCGACGGGCTCGGCAAGCTCCATCGTCGTTTCGAACGCCAAGTCGGAGAGGTCGTCCTCAGCCACTTCCGCCAACTCCGTGGACTCGGAGTCCACCGACGGGTCGGTGGTGGCATCCATCTCCATCGATTCGAGTTCCATCGTGTCGACGGCCACCGTTTCCGGGGGCATCTCAGTCAACAGAATCTCACCGACTTCGCCGACGACTTCCACTCCATCGCCGGCACAGATGATCGGCTGGTAGTCCATGACCGCCTCTTCCGCGGCGACGTCGATGGCCAAGTCGGCGGCCAGCAGGCGCCGGTTTTCCAGGGATTCGAGGCGAAGTCGGCGCAGCCGATTGGCCCTGTCTTGCTTCCGTGTCTTCAACATAGCTCGTTCCTATTCATTCCATTCAAAAAGGCAGGTTGGCCATCGCGATGAGAAGTTTGCAGCTGCTGACGCCAAGATTTGCAACCGGCGGGCCAAGCGCTCGTGACACCGCCTCGGCAACGCACCTAACATCCGGCGCCAGGCCAACTTGAAAAAAGCTCAAGAAATCGCCGAGCGCATCCGCAGACTCCCGGCGCATTCGAAATGTGAGCGCCCATGGCGCAAAAATGATGACACTCGAGGCGCGAGCTTCGATCCAATCCCGCGAGAGCCGCGTACCACGTGAGGAACCAAATGACTCGGGCGTTGAATGGAGACCCTTGGCAGCTTGCTGAAGTGCCCCAAAGGCAATCAGACCAGCCTTCGTCGTGTGCGAAGACCCTGTGCCGATTGACCCATCAGGTGTACTTCAACGGCCTTCACGGGTCAGTTCGCCGCGGCGAACTATCAACAATCCAATCGCAAGGAAGAGGTGGCGGGAAATGGCTTTTAGCCTCGTGGCTCTCAATGGTGACCAACCCGGCAACGTGCTGCGGCTTCGCGAAGACCAACCCTGCACGCTGGGGCGAGACGTGTCGTGCGCATTGCAGCTCGATGATCCCCAAGTGTCGCGGTTTCACGCGAAAGTCTGGTTCGAGAATGGTGGCTGGCATGTGCGTGATTGCGAAAGCAGCAACGGCACGCGTGTGAACCATCACTCTGTAGACGAAGTCTCGCTGCAGCCGGGCGATCTGATCCGCGTCGGCAAGCAATGGTTGGTCTTCTGTGAAGAGCAGGAGACCAACGACAACAGTCAGCTCGCCGGTGTGGCGCAACGGGGCTGTCGAGTGTTCTCGGCGAGGTCGCTTGCCGACAACGCGGCGGCGTTCGTCGGCGCGGATGCCGCGCAGCGACAGCTTGGCCAGTTGGTCCAGCTGGCCAAGCAAATCCATCAATTGGATGATGAAAAAGCGCTCATCCGTCACGTTATGGGCACGCTTCGCAACGCGCTTGGCGCGGACGTCGTCAAGCTGTCCATGCCGGCGGGCAATGGCAGACTGCAAACGGTCACGCTGCCGGCTCCCGCGGGCACGCGTGAGACGCCGCAAGTGCTCGCCTCGTGGATCCTGAAACGCGGCGAGGCGCTGGTGCTTGAGCTGAACGACAATCCAGACGCCCCGCCAGCGGGACGGCCCGTTGCGGGACGAGACGAGGCAAACTGGCGCCCGGGAGACCGACCGAGCAAGACCGAGCTGGCTCGCCGTCGTTTCACCGCCATCGGCGTGCCGATTCCGGGCGGGCAATCGCCACGGGCCTCGCTGGAGTGCTACCATCAATCAGACGATGGCGGCGGCATCGAGTGCCTGGACTATGTCATCGCCGTCGCAAGGCTTTGCGGCGCCGCTTGGGACAACATCAAACACCGCGATCGCTTGCAGGCCGAGGCCTCGCCAAGTGTCTCGCTCGCCATGGCGCCACCAGCAATAGCGGGCAATGACCGTCCGATGCCCCACGGCGACAAAGACATTCTCGGCGCCAGCCCACAGATCGCACTGCTGCTGGAGCAAATTCAGCGAGTGGCCCCAGCCGACGCGACGGTCCTGGTGTTGGGAGAGAGCGGCACGGGCAAGGAGCTCGTCGCTCGCCGCATTCACGAGCAAAGCAGCCGCAGTCAACGCCCTTTTGTCGCGGTCAACTGCGCCGCCTTCACGGAGTCGCTGTTGGAAAGCGAGCTGTTCGGGCATGAGAAGGGCGCCTTCACCGGCGCCGACGCGCAGCGGATCGGCCAGTTCGAGCGAGCGGATCGCGGCACGATCTTTTTGGACGAAGTAGGAGAGCTCAGCGCCGGCTGCCAAGCCAAGCTGCTCCGGTTGCTCGAGGGCCAGCCGTTTCATCGCGTCGGCGGCATGACGCCCGTGCAAGTGGATGTCCGCATCGTCGCCGCAACCCATCGCAACTTGATGGAGATGGTCAGCCGCGGCGAGTTCCGCGAGGACCTTTGGTATCGCCTGCGCGTGATCGAGCTGCGGACGCCGCCGCTGCGCGAACGCGGCCACGACGTCGTCGCGTTGGCGGAGCATTTTCTGAGCGACTGTCGCCACAAGAGCGGACCGGCGGAATTCGCGCCCGACGCCATCGATGCCTTGCTCCGTCATCCCTGGCCGGGCAACGTCCGCGAGCTCCGCAACGCCGTCGAGCGGGCGGTGGTGCTTGGCGCCGAACACCGGATCCGCGCTCGCGATCTCGCGCTGCTCTCTGCCGAACAGGAATGCGACAACACGCCGCAAACGCTGGCCGAAAACGAGCAACAACATATCCATCGCGTGCTGGCGATGGTCAATGGCAACAAGACCGAGGCCTGCCGAATCCTCGGCATCGGCCGCGCCACGCTCTACAGCAAGCTTAGCCGGCACAAGGCATAAAAGCCTGCGCACCACGGTGCTCCCACCGGCCAAGCAAGCACGCGCAGCCGGCGACGCGGGTGAGCTCTCCGAGACCGGCACAGGCCACGTGCGAGCATGGTACCCTGTATCGTGTTGCGAGTTGCACCGTGCCTTGCCGTTACTCCACAGCACGCGTAGAGGGAAACACCATGATCGATCGCAGAACATTCATGGCCGGCGCCGCCGCGGGCCTGGCGAGCAATGCGGCATTGGCCGCCACTCCCAAGAAGCGTCTGGCCATCGTCACGACCGAGTGGCGTTTCCATTCGCACGCCTGGCACATGGGAGAGCGATTCCTGGTCGGCTATCCCTCGCATGGCAAGTGGCGCCGACCGCCGCTCGAAGTCGTCGCCGCCTACGTGGATCAGCGGCCACGCAACGATTTAAGCCAATCTCGCGCGAAGGAGTTCGGCTTTCGCATCTACCCCACCATCGCCGAGACGCTGCGCCAAGGCGGCGATCGGCTGGCCGTGGACGCGGTGCTAATTATCGGCGAGCACGGCGACTACCCGCGCAACGAGATCGGCCAGAAGATGTACCCTCGCTACGAGTTCTTCAAGCAGGTCACCGACGTGTTTCGCCAGGACGGCGCCGTCACCCCAATATTCAATGACAAACACCTGTCATGGAAGTGGGAATGGGCCAAGGAGATGGTCGACACGGCGCGGTCGATGGAGATCCCGTTCCTCGCCGGATCGTCGCTGCCCGTCACTTGGCGGATGCCATCGGTCGACATGCCGCTTGGCGCCGATGTCGAGGAGGTGATGTGCCTGGCGATGGGCGGCGTCGACAGCTACGACTTTCACGCGCTCGAGACCATCCAATGCATGGCGGAGCGACGGCGCGGCGGGGAGACCGGCGTCGCCTGGGTCGAGGCCGTCCGCGGCGAGGCTGTCTGGAAAGCAATGGCCAGCGGCTCATGGGACGCTGGCGGCTGGGATGAGCAGCTGTTTTCGTCCTGCCTCTGCCGTAGCCAGACTTTGAAACAGCCCGAGACGTTCAGCCATCGCCTGCCGACTGTCGAGCAAATGCAGCAATGGGTCAAGGATCCCGTGCAGTATCGCATTCAGTATCGCGACGGACTGAAAGCCACCATGTTGCTGATGAACGGGCTGGTCGGCGACTTTACGTTCGCGGCTCGAATCAAAGGCGAGGCCGATCCGTTGTCGACGCTCTTTTATCTGCCGCCGAATCCCAACGTCGCCTACTCCGCCGCCTTGATGGAAAACGCCGAACGCACTTTTCTGACCGGCAAGCCGCCCTACCCGGTCGAGCGCACGCTGCTGACCGGCGGACTCGTCGAAGCCAATGTGCAGTCACTGGCGAAAGCGGCTCGAGTCGAAACGCCTCACTTGGATGTACGTTATCAGCCGCCGCGCGAATCGGCCTACTGGCGATCATGACGAAAGCGCACGATTGTCACGTCGCCCGCACCGGCCGCTTGCGTCCCTCCGCGTCGATCGCCACGAAGACAAACTCGGCCTCGGTCACCTTGAAGCGAGGCTGATGCCGCTCCGACTCGCGCAAAATCGGCTTCACCCAAACCTCGAGATGCAGCGTGATCGACGTGTGGCCAATTTTGACCACCTGCCCGTAGCAGCAGACGATGTCGCCGATCTGCACCGGGTGAATGAACTTCATCGTGTTGACCGCCACCGTCACGGCCCGTCCTTCCGCGACTTCTTTGGCCAAGATGCCGCCGGCGATGTCCATTTGCGACAGAATCCAGCCGCCGAAAATATCGCCGTTGGGATTGGCGTCGGCGGGCATCGCCATCGTTCGCAGGATCAGCTCGCCCACGGGCTCGGGCGTCTCGCTCGCTGCCATGAAATTGTCACTCATCGACGACTCTCCGTAGGTCAGAAAAACGGCTACGCGGCACACGTTGCACGGGCGAGGCTACACGCGAAATTGTCGTGGTGCAGGCTGCCAGCCTGCAACCTGCGTTCGAAACAACAGCAATCACAGGCTGGCAGCCTGTGCCTCGGGCCCGTTACACTGAGCGCGTCCTAGCGATGACTGGGGCAATTTTTGCGGCGATGACCCGGAAGACGAAAAGCGTCGCCTCAACCTCCCGGGACTTGCGATCGCCGCATCCAGCGAGCATTCTACGATTCACCGCGAGATTACAACGCAATTCAAAAACTTCCCGATCGGCAATCGGGTTGACAAAACCAGCAGCAAAACTGCCTTCGATTGCGCCAGGGAAGATTTTTGAAATGCCCTCTAATCACGGGACGTCCTGCTCTTCACGCAAACAACCGTTCCTGGCCTTCCTCTCCACCCCACCATTTCGGTCTTGCCACATGCCCACTCCCAACGTTCGCGTCATGATCGCGATGCTCCTTATCATCAGCCTGACCTCGGCCGTGCGGGGCGACGATGCCGTGCCCAACGATCCTCCGCTGCGATGGTGGAAGGGCAATATTCACACGCACTCCCTGTGGAGCGACGGCAACGACTTTCCCGAGATGATCGCCGAGTGGTATCGCTCGCGCGACTACAACTTTCTCGCGTTGTCCGACCACAACATCATGAGCGAAGGCATGCGTTGGATGAAGCTGTCGGCGATTGAAAAGCGCGGCGGCGACCAGGTGCTTCCCAAGTACGAAACGCGTTTTGGCGGCGGCTGGGTCGAGATTCGCGGAGCGGGCGACGAGCGTGAGATTCGCCTCAAGCCGCTCGACGAATTCCGCAATCTGGTGGAGGACCGTGGCAAGTTCATCATGATCCCCGGCGAGGAGATCACCGACTCGGTCAAAGGCAAGCCGGTTCACATGAACGCCACCAATCTCACGGCGCTGATCCAGCCGCTCAGCGGCGAGACGGTCGGCGCGGCGATGGAGGCGAACTTGCGGGCCGCGGAGGATCAGGCCAAACGCACCGGCCGCGAAATTCTCGTCCACCTGAACCACCCCAACTTCCACTACGCTATCACCGCCGAGGAGATTGCGCACGTCGTCACCGAGCGATTCTTCGAGGTGTACAACGGCCATCCCGGCGTCAATCATCTCGGCGACAAGGACCATCCGTCCATCGAGCGGATGTGGGACATCGCCAACACGATTCGGCTGGGCGGACTGGAGGCGCCGGTGTTGTACGGAGTCGCCACCGACGACTCGCACGTCTACCACGGCAAACAGGGCAGCCGGCCCGGCCGCGGCTGGGTCATGGTTCAGTCGCGGTACCTCACCCCCGAGCACCTGGTGCGTGCCATGAAAGCCGGCCGGTTCTACTGCTCGAGCGGCGTCTCGCTCACGTCCGTTGAATTCGATGCCACGAGCGGCAACGTCAAACTGGCGATCGACGCCAAGCCAGGCGTCCAGTACACCACGCAGTTTATCGGCACCAAGAAGAATTTCGACGGCACATCGACGCCACGGCTCGACAAGGACGGCAAGGAGATCAACGCCACGCGGTTATACTCGGCCGATGTGGGCGCCGTGCTGGCCACCAGCAAAGAGTTGGCCCCAAGCTACCAACTGCAGGGTGACGAGCTGTTTGTCCGCGCCGTCGTCACCTCGTCCGAATCGCCCGCCGACCCTTCGCATCGAGACCAACTACAACAAGCCTGGACGCAGCCGTTCGTGCCCAAGCCAACGCGTTGAGCGGCTCGCGTCAGAGGCAAGTGGATCCAGAACTGCGCAACCCCATCGCGCCGGCCGATCTGCCTCGCAAAGGGGGCATGCGAGGTGCGGCCGTAGGGCGGCCCTTCCGGGCCGCCTGTAGCGCATGGCACTAACGGGCCAAAGACCGTAGGGCGGCCGTAGGGCGGCCCTTCCGGGCCGCCTGTAGCGCATGGCACTAACGGGCCAAAGACCGTAGGGCGGCCGTAGGGCGGCCCTT
>JAGQPF010000602.1 GCA_020426845.1 Planctomycetales bacterium | reverse complement strand
GACCTCTACCGCTGGATCCAAGCGGATGGCGAGCAGGGTGGCCGCTGGTCGGAGTCTCCCTGGGGCACGGCGGAGAACCCGATCGCAGGCAAGCGGCAGCTTTGGCAGAGCATGGTCACGGCCACAGCGCCGCGCGGCTCGCGTCGCGCCACGGAGCTCAAGCCCGAACAGCCGCTGCCAGGCGGCCGTTACCTCGCCAAGATCTACATCGACCAACAGGACCGCACCAAAACGGATCGCGACTACGAGCTAGGCGAAGCAGAGCTCTACGGCGAAGTCGAGTTTGATGGGCCTTGGGCAGAGGGCTACCAACCGCCCAAGATCATCCACGCTCCGCAGCCCAAGTAGAGGGCTGTTCGGAGTTCTTTATCGACAGGCCGCCAAGCGTTCAGCCGCAGTTCGGTCGTTAGCTTGCTCGCGCCATCGTGGCGTTGTCGCCCAGATAACGCTCGACCAAAAGTCGAGGTAGTTGCGCAGGGTCGGTATGCGCGATGATCAGCGCGCGCGAGGGCAAGTGCACAAACCCGCACTTGTAATCGCTGACGATCTCGAGGCAGTCGCTGGTGGCTTGAGGGCCATGCAAGGCCACGATCAGCAGCACGGAGTGCTGGGCCAGTGTCTGCTTCGCCCCGAGGAGAACCTCCGCCTCGGCGCCTTCCACGTCGATCTTCATACAAGTGGGCGGTGGCAACTCGCCAGCTGCCAGTGAGTCGATGGAACGGGTCGGCACGGTGAGCTCGCCCTCGTTGCTGAGCCTGCCGGAGCCGGTGCCGCTGCGTTGAAAGGTCGCTTCGCCGTCGCGTCCCGCCACGGCGCAGCGCATGATGCGAGTATGGTTGAGCCGATTCCACCGAACGTGGCGTTCGAGAAACCATTGATTGGCGGGAACGGGCTCAAACGAACAGACCATGCCCGGCCGCTCATTGCGGCTGGCGGACGCCACGGCCCGCGAGGCCAATAGGGTGTAGTAGCCGAAATGTGCCCCGATGTCCCAAAACACATCCCCGCTTCCCAGCAGACGGGAGGTCAATTCGGCCTGCTCGGGCTCGTAAACACCTCGCAGAAATCGGGTGCGGGTCGCCAAACTCCACCACATGCCCCGACAAGGCCCGCTCTGAATCGGGACGCGCAGCCCTCTCACCGGCCAACGTGCCCAGCTGCGCAATTTGATCGCTCTTGTCTTCACGCGGGGCTCCCGTTCGTTAGATTAAAATCGTCCGCAGACATGGAAGTGGGTCGCGATGGTTGCGATTTTCCGCGTCCAAAATTTCGGGACAGCACTGCGGTACCAAAATTGCTGCGAGATCGTCAATCCCAATACGGGGATGTGCAATCTGTTCTGGAGTGCACCTCGCGGTTTGCGATTGGTATGGCTTTTGTGTGCGGTGGTGTGGAGAATTCACGGATCGGCAGTGAATTCCAGCAGGCAAGGAGGTCTGGGCAATGGGTTTGACGGCGAAAGATCGGCAGCAGCTTCAGGAACTGGGGAAAGAACTTCGAAAAATCACTGGCGGGAGCCAGCGTGAGGACGGGACCCCCAAGACGTTTGACGAGTTGGAGCGCGACGCGATCGAAGTTGCCGATTTGATCGGGGCGGCGATACTTGAAGCGGGTGTGCGAGACGCTGAAGCGTGCGAGGCCTGCCACTGTCCCAAGTGTGGGGCGATGGCGCCTCGGCGACAGGAGCCGGAGCCGCGGGTGCTTCAGACCTCCCGCGGGGAGGTCAGTTGGTTCGAGTACGAGTACTTCTGTCGCAAATGTCGCCGGGCTTTTTTCCCCTCGGACCAGTGAGCTTGGGCTGCGAGTCGAGGCCACCGTCAGTGTCCGTGTGGAACAGAAGATGGTCTATGCAGGTGTTTGCGCCGAGAGCTTCGGCAAGGCCAGCGACCATCTGTTTCATTTGGCGGATCTGAAGATCTCCGACGAGCGAATCCGTCGAGCCACGCATCGTGTCGGCCGCGAGCGGATTCAGCAGCGTGAGCAGCTACTAAGGGCGGTCCGATTGAAGCCGCTTCCAGAGTTGCGCAAGGGCAAGCCCGCTGATGTGACTGCACCGTCGCTGGCTTGTGTGATGGCTGATGGGGGGCGATACCAGCTGCTGGATCGCAAGCCGGCCGAGAAACGCAAAGCAGGCAAGGGTAGCAAGCAGCCGCCCCCTCAAAACCGCGGCGATCATTGGAAAGAAAGCCGTGTGGCCACGTTTCTCGCCATGGACCATCAGCCCCAATTGACGGACCCCACACCGGAGCTGCCGGACTTTCTGAAGTCGGTTTCCATCGCAAAAAAACTGGCCGAAATCGGCCGCGTTGCAGGCGGCAGCCAGACAGCGGCAGAAGAGCAGCCGCCGTCAAAGGACCCTCCGTGGCCCAGGGCCAATGTGCTTCACAAGGAAGTCGAGGCCAGCGCCCGGCCCTGGAATGAGTTCGGTGAAATAATGAGAGCCCGCGCTTGGTATTTGGGATTCTGCGCCGCCACCCACCGCATCTTCATCTCCGACGGCAGCTCGGCTATTGAAAAGGTCCAGAAGAAGTACTTCGTCGGCTACACCTCGATTCTCGACCTGTTGCACGCCCTCTCCTACTGCTTGGCTGCGGCCCGCGCTTACCGGTCCGGAGACGAATGGGACTGGTATGTGCGATGGGCCACAGCCATCTGGCAAGGACGCGTAAGTGAAGTGATTGAAGAGCTGGATCAGATCCAACTGGAGATCGGCATGCCTGAGGAGGACGCTAGCGACACTGATCCCCGCGAGATCATCCGACGCGCTCGCGTGTACTACACCAATCATCGGCGGCGCATGAACTATCCGAAGTATCGACAGCAGGGGTATCCAATCACAAGCAGCATCATTGAGTCGACCGTCAAGCAAGTCAGCCGCCGCGCCAAGGGCACCGAGAAGTTCTGGGGCAAGCCTGGCTCCGAGACAATTCTCGCCCTGCGAGGCGACTACCTCAGCGATCACAACCCGATGAGCATCTACTGGCGAAACGCACAGTCACAGGCCTCCGGCATGCGTGAATATGGCGCCGCCACCTGATCAGGTGTTCACACAAACTGCGAGGTGCACTCTCTGTTCTGAATCGTCTCAAGAATGAGACCTGACATTGGCTATGTCCCGACTGCCCACATTGATTGACGAATTGCTGACGGGCCGCCGTGAACAGGTGGTGATCGGGGCGCCCCTGTCTCCTCGTCCGGTGATCCTGGCCGGCTCGTTCAATCCCCTGCACCGGGCGCACCTCGCCATGGCTGACTATGCCGCGAGTCAACTTGGCCGTGACGTTCACTTCGAGCTCTCGGTAAGCAATGTCGACAAAGCGACGCTAACGACCGCCGAAGTCATCTGGCGGATCGAGCAATTCCCGCCGGAGCGACACGTTGTGGTCACCCGTGCGCCACGGTTCATCGACAAGGCTCGCGTGATGCCGGATGCCACCTTCGTGGTTGGCTACGACACTCTCGAACGAATCGTGGATACGAATCGGTATCTGAACGAGCAGGAGCGCGATAGCGCGCTCGCCTCACTCGCCGAGCGGGTCGCGGGCTTCCTGGTGTTTGGAAGAGTCTCCGGCGAGCGGTTTTGCGGCGTCGAGGACATAGCGCTCCCGGATAGTTTGGCGCGGTGTTGCCGGCCCGTCTCCGAACAGGAGTTCCGCGCCGATATTTCGTCAAGCGAGATTCGGACGTCGGCATTTCGGAACGCTCACGGTGAACAGCGAAGACAGTAACGCAATCGACGTTGCATGAGGAGAAGAAAGGCATGGGCGCCCGCAAGCTGGACGAAGAAAGCTGGGAGTCGTACGCCGAGCGGCTGATTCAAAAGGCTCAACAGGACGGAGCTTTTGACAATCTGCCGGGATTCGGCCAGCCATCGTCGCTGATTGACTCGCAGCTAACGATGCGCTGCGAATTCCGCCCGTCCCGCGCCACAACACGCCAATTGGTATAATCCGTGCACGGGAATCGGGAGTCACTCCCGAAGGTGGGTCGGGTGACTCGCTCCCGAAGGAGGGTTGGACATACCAACCACTTGGCTCCCACTCCAACCACACGGGACAAGTTTATCCCGTCGTACTACATGCCGGCGATTGTCGACAACTCCAGGAACCGCTTGTCGCATGTCGCTCGGAAAACCTCCCTCACTTAACAAGCCCGCTGCGATCAAAAAGCCGTCCACGCTTGCGAGCAGTTGGGGCAGCTTGGCCGCCCTATTGGGCATGTCCTCTGCGATCGGCTATACACTGTCGAACATCTGCTTGCGTTCGGTGATGGAGGTCGATCCGTTCTGGGTAACGACCGTCAAGACGGCCCCCACGACGCTATTGGCCTTGCCATGGATGATGCAGCTCAGAGGTCGCGGGATCCCGCTGGCGCCTCGGGGCTCGGGGGGGAGTCTTGTTTGGTTGATTGGCGCCGCGATACTGGGTCAGCTTGGCGGCAACGTGGCATTGCAGTGGTCACTGCACGTGATCGGCTTGGCCTTGGCCGTGCCACTATTGATGGGCTGCCTGGTGTTTTCCGGCGCTGTGCTTGGCTGGATCATGCTGGGTGAACGCGCCGGTTGGCTCAACATGCTGGCCATCGCGACGTTGGCCATCGCCATCGCCGTGCTGTCGCTCGGGGCGCGCAGCGCCAATGCCAAGCTCCACTTGGAGGAGATCTCCACGGCGATGGTGATCTGGGGCGTGCTGGCGGCCTGCCTGGCTGGGGTCTCCTACGCCGTGCTCGGCGTCGCCATTCGAAACTGTGTGTCGCGTCGAGTCCCCGCGCCCGTGGCGTTGTTCGTCGTGTCGATGACCGGCGTCATGATCGTAGGCGGCGCCGCCTGGCAGCGACTGGGCTGGCAGCAGATGCTGGATACTCCGGCGGACCTGTTCACCAACATGTTTCTGGCGGGTGTCTGGAACGCCTTGGCCTTCGTGGCGCTGACCAAAGCGCTGCAAATCGCCCCGCTTTACTACACCAATGCCCTCAACGCCAGCCAAACGGCCATGTCCAGCCTGGCCGGTGTGTTTCTATTCGGCGAGGCGGCCTCTCCCGCGCTCGTACTGGGCGTCGCCCTGACTTTGGTGGGCCTCGCGCTGATCCGAAAATAGACGCGAAAGAGTCTAGTGCCCCGTCAACTCTAAAACGTTGGGTTGGTCGCCGCCCAACCTCGTGGCTCGCCACGACTTCGCGAGTTCTCCAACCCCAAAACGAAGGCTTGGTAGGGCGGCCCTTCCGGGCCGCCAGCAGCGGTTAGCCCGTTGGCT
>JAGQPF010000601.1 GCA_020426845.1 Planctomycetales bacterium | reverse complement strand
TCATCGAGGCGTTGTTTGAGCAGCTTGCCGAAGTGCGCGTGGTGAATCAGCACGCCGGTTGACGCCGTCTCGGGCAGCGGGACGCCCTCCGCCGGACCGGTGTAGAGCAACAGCGACGGCGGGTCGTCCTTGCTCACGTGATGCATCGGCGAGCATTCCACAATCCGCGCTTGCACCGCGGGACTACTCGACTCGGGGCTGGTGGCCAGCACGCCGAACATCTTGACGAAGCTGCCGTGCACCACCGCCGGCCCGCCCAGGTTCCGGTGAATCCATTGAGGATCAAGATTCGTAGGGCCATTGATCGGCAGAATACACTTGACGCGAGACGACTGACGCGCAACCGGATCGTCGCTGTCGCGGCGGGCCAGGTCGTCGTGATAACCGATCCACATCGAGATCACGGCGCCGGCGGAGCTGCCGCTGACGGCAATGCGATCGCCACTGAGATTCCAGGGCTTTGCCTGGTGCCGGAGATATTGAATCACGCGAGCCGAGTCTAGCAGCGGCGCCTCTCCCAGCGTCGTCTTCCCGTCCACGAATCGATAGTTGGCGGAGACAACGGCCATGCCCGCGTCGAGAAACGCCTGCGGCTGAAAGGCGCTCTTGTCGCCGGCAACAAAGCCGCCGCCGTGAAAATAGACAAGCACGGGCAGAGGCTCGGCCCTGTCGGATGCATCGGATGCATCGGCCGATTCCGCCGTGGCCTTCGAGTTCGCCTTCGGCAGCCAAAGATCAAAGCGGTTTCGCTCGTGCTCGCCGTAGCGAACATCCGCATGCGTCGGCGCTGGCCGAGCATTGACCTTGCGACCAGTCTGCGTTTGCGCACTGACGGTCGGCGTGGAAAGAAACAACCCCAGCCACGCACACGCCGAGGCACAAGCCCCGAACGTTACGCGATGGCAGCGAACAGCGGACGCCACGGACTGCAACATGGGAATGTTCATCCTATTGGTTTCTCTTCTTTCTCCGTGCCTCCGTGACTCCGTGAGAAAAATCTTGGCGCTGAAATTGCCTGAGTTTCTGGGCAACCACCTAGCGGGCCAGCTCCGCCACGATGGGATCGACAATCGCCATCAGCTTCCGGCCATAGGTCACATACGAGTTGTACAACTCGGAGGCGTCGTCGGTGGTCTCGCCCGTATGAATCACTGCCGCCAAGTGTGGCTCGATCGAAATGCCGCCATCGTATCCGCGTCCCAGCAGATCGCGGAGAATTCGCTCGACCGAGCCATCGCCTTCGCCACAGTACGTGTAGACCTCGGCGCCTTCGGCGTGCTGAGCATCTTTGACGTGGACATAGACGATGTCGTCGGACAACGCCTGGTAGTAGTCCCACGAGTCGACGCCGTAGGCGACGGGGTTGCCGGTGTCAAAGACGAGCTTCAGCGCCGGGCTGTCGACCTCGCCGAGCAGGATGTTCGAATTCTCGGCCGACAAGCCGCCCCAGCCGCTGCAATTCTCATGGCAGAGCGTGATTCCGCCGTCGGCGGCCAGTTTGGCAAGCTCCTTCATCCGCGCAATCGACTCGCGCCGCCACTGCGACTCGTCGACGGGGCTCTTGGGATCGTTCGGGTAGCTCATGACCCGAATAAACTGCGTGCCGCAGCGTTGCATGCGGGGGATGGCGCGCCGCAGGTCGTCGCGATCGATCTCGGGATCGCAGGTGATCGGCCGCGCCCAATTGGCGATCGCGCTGCCGAAGCAGGAGATCCGCTTGCCCGCCTGCTCCAGCGCGTCGACCACGGCGTCAAACGCCTCGTCGGACAACTGCGTGATGTTGACGCCATCGACCATCCGCAACTCGAGATGCTCCCAGCCCAGCTCGTCGTGGGCCTTGATCTGCGCATCGATGGACTGGCCCGCCTCGTCGGAGATTCCGGTGTAGTACATGCTCTCTCGCTATCGAACTCAAACAAACGCAAACGCCAAAAAACTAAACGCATTTCAAAAGCTTCCCGATCGGCAATCGGGTTGGCAAAACCGGCAGAAAAACTGCCTTCGATTGCGCCAGGGAAGGTTTTGAAATGCTCTAGCCACTAGACGCTAAAAATACAATCGTTGATCGTGCCCGTGCTGTCGGCGAACGATTCGGTCCGAATTCCCATCGAGCGGAGAATGCTCAAGTAGACGTTGGACATTCGCGAGTCATCGCGGCGCCAATGAACGCCATGTTTCAGCCCCATTGCCGCGCCGCCGGCGATCAACGTTGGCAAATTGCGCGGGTTGTGCGTGGTGCTGGCGCCGCTGCCGAACAACACGATCGTATTGTCGAGCACACTGGCGTTCGTGTCTTGATACGCCTGCAGTTGGCCGAGGAAGTGGGCGATCTGCTCGCTTAAAAAGCGGTCGTATTTGGCAAACTCCAGCTGGCCGTCCTTGTCGCCCGCGTGCGACAGGCTGTGGTGAGTGCGAGTCAGCCCCAGCTTGAGCGGAAAGTTGTCGCTGATGCCCATGCCGTCCTCGCGGTTGAGCATGAACGTGACCGACCGCGTGATGTCGGCGTCAAAGGCCAGCGCAATCAGGTCGAACATGTTGCGGTAGTAGTCCGCCGGCTCGCCCTCGTTCGTCGCGTCGAGATTCAGGTGCGAGCGATCCTGCTCCTTCAGCGGGATGTCGATCCATTTTTCGGAGGCGATCAGCCGCGACTCGATCTCGCTCAGCGACGTCAGGTACTGATCCAGCTTTCGGCGGTCGGATTGCCCAAGGCGCTCATTCAGCGACCGAGCGCTGTCGAGCACCGCGTCGACCAGCCGCATGCGTCGTTTCAGCTGCGCCCGCTGCGACTCCAGCGAGGCGCGATCGGCCCGAAACAGCCGGTCGAACACTCGGCGCGGGTGGTTCTCCGCCGGAATCGGCTTGCCCTCGATGTTGTAGGCGATCGTCCCGGTGCGTGACAGGAATCCGACACCGGCGTCGACCGACAGAACCAGCGACGGCTGCCGGCAATGCTGCTTGGTGTGCAGCGCCACGACTTGGTCGATCCCCACCGAGTTGTACTCGCCGGGCTTCGGATTGTGCAGCGGCGCCCCGGTCAGCCACATGTCGGAGCACTGATGCGGATCGGCCTTCGGCCCATTGGGATGGTGCAGCCCGCCCAGAAAACTTAGCTGCGACCGAAACGGGCTGAGCGGCGCCGTCGACATCCCGAACTCAAAATCCTTGCCGACCTTCGCCGGAAACCAGCTCCACTCGTCGATCCCGTTTTTCGGATTGGGAAGTGACATGCCGTTGGCTGTATAGATCGCGCAAAACCGCCGCGGCGTTTGTTCCGCCACCTCCTTGCCCATCGCCTCCAGCACGGGCAGCGCCAGGGCAGCCCCGGCGACACCTTTCAGGACGGCGCGGCGATCGAGCTGAATGGTTTGCATCTGCGGCTCCAAGGGAGGTTGGGGAGCGTGGCGGGCTAGTCGTTGGGGAAAGCGGCGGGAGAGGGGGGGAAATGGAACGTGGTCTTCAAGTCCGTTCACTCGATCCCTCGCTTACGCTTCGGGCTTCCTTCCGAGGCGTACCGGAATCGGGACTCGATCCCTCGCTTACGCTTCGGGTTTCCTTTCGAGGCGTACCGGAATCGGGACTCGATCCCTCGCTTACGCTTCGGGTTACCTTTCGAGGCGTGGCGTCCTTTCGAGGCGGAATCGAGACTCCGAGTTCACGCTTAACCTAACCGATCGGCACGGCCGCGCCCATTCTGAAAGCCGTGTCGGGCGGCCCCGGACGCCATTGGAAAGTTCGACTTTCACTTCGGCATGCGGCACAATAGGGGCCCACGGCGGTTGGCCGACCCAAGACCGCGTCCCAACCGCTGCCACCATTCACCGCCCCTTCCCTGCCCTTCTTCCCCCCTTCTTCGCCACTTCTCTGCCAGTCATAGGTGCAACGTGAAACGACGAACCTTTCTGATCACCGCTGCCGGCGGCATGCTGGCCGCCGGAACCGGACGAGCAGCTCCGAGCGAGCGAGTGCGTGTCGGCGTCGTCGGCGCCGGCGGGCGAGCGCTAAGCCTGAACCGCACCTTCGCCGACCACCCCGAAGTTGAGATCGTCTGCATCGCCGATCTGGATCCGCGACGGCTGCCGACCGCGGTCACCGAAGTCGAGTCTCGACAGGGCAAGGCGCCGCGAACAACCGGGGACTTTCGCACGCTGATCGACGATCCCTCCATTGACGCATTGGTGGTCGGCACACCCGATCACTGGCATGCGCTGCCGACGATCCTCGCCTGCCAGGCCGGCAAGGATGTCTACGTGGAAAAGCCCGACAGCCACAACATCATCGAAGGCATGCGGATGGTCGCCGCGATGAAGAAGCATCGGCGCATCGTCCAGATGGGCTCGCAACATCGCTCGACCGAGCGGCTGCAGTCGGCGCTGGAATACATTCGATCCGGAGCGCTCGGACGCTGCATGGTCGCGAAGGCTTGGGAGAGCACCAAGCAAGGCAACATCGGCCGGCCCGCCGACAGCGATCCGCCCGCGGGCGTCGACTACGACATGTGGCTCGGCTCCGCCCCCAAGCGGCCGTTCAATCCGCGTCGCTTCCATGGCCACTGGCGTTGGTTCTACGACTACGGCACCGGAGACCTGGGCAACGACGGCGTCCATCGCCTGGACATGGCGTTCGCCGCCTTGAACGCCGCCTGCGAGGCGCAGGGCGATCCCGCGTGCGTGCTGCCAACGCGCATCTCGGCCGTGGGCCGCAAGCAGTACTTCGACGACATGCAAGAGTTCCCGGACACGCTGCAGGTCGCCTATGAGTACGCCAGTGAGCGCCCCAAGACGTTGACCTACGAGATGCGGCTGTGGGCGCCCTACCAGTTCATGGGCGAGTCGGAGGGCTCGGCCGTGTTCGGCGACAAGGCGTACATCGTCATCGGCAACAATCGCTGGCGAGTCTACGACCGCAGTGGACTCGTCAAGGAAGCCGGCGGCGACAGCCACGAGAAGCCGCATGTCGCCAACTTCATCGAGTGCATCAAATCTCGCCAGCGTCCCTACTGCGATCTTGAGACCGTGGGCCATCCCGCCTCGGTGCTCTGTCACGCCGGCAACATCTCCGCGCGACTCGGCCGTGACCTGATGATGGACCCGGCCACCGAGACGTTCGTCGACGACGACGAAGCCAACGCCCTCCGCGGACGCCCCGAATGGCGCAAGCCGTGGGTGCTGCCGGAAGTTTAATTGGACGCCGCTGCCCGGCAAAATCAGGCGACAGCGCCCTGCGACCCTCGATTTGAATTATGGTGGGTGCGCTGCCGTTGCCTTGTCATCATCCACCTCCACAATCGTCCCCACCCTGGCCTGCTGCATGATGCCCATCGACTTGAGCGCCGCGAACACCGACCGAACCGTCTCTGCCACACCTCCCGCCCCTCCCGCTGCATCGCCCCGGAGGCGGCAAACGCTTTTCACCTTGATCGCCTCCATGCTGTGTGTGACCTTGACCGTGGTCACCGGGGCTGCCGCGGAGGACTGGCCGTGGTGGCGCGGGCCGAATCACGATGGCATCGCGGCTCGGCAAGACGCGCCGACGCAATGGAGCGACACCGAACACGTCATCTGGAGCGCCGAAGTTCCGGGCCGAGGCTACGCCTCACCGATCGTGGTTGGCGACCACGTGTATCTGGCCACCGCCGACCTGGCGGGTCAGCGGCAAGACGTGCTCTGCTACTCGCGCCAGTCGGGCGAGCTCCTGTGGCGGCGCGCCGTGCATGAGGGCGGCTTGAAGAAGGAGGGCAACAAGAAAGCGACGCTCGCTTCGTCCACGGTCGCCTGCGTCGGCGACCGGCTGTTCGTCAACTTTCTCAACGGCGGCGCCGTCCACACGTCGGCGCTGCGCCGCGCCGACGGCAAGGTGCTTTGGCAAACCGAAATCGTCAAATACACCGTGCACCAAGGTTACGGCTCGTCGCCGATTCCTTTCGAGGACCTGCTGCTGGTCTCGGCGGACAACAAAGGCGGCGGCGCCTTGGCGGCATTGGCGCAAGACACCGGCAAGATTGTCTGGCGTCACTCGCGCCCCGCCAAGCCGAACTATCCGTCGCCGTCGCTCGTCAACATCCAGGGACAGACTCGGATGGTGATGACCGGCTGCGATCTCGTTGCATGCTTCGATCCTCGCAGCGGCAAGCCATTGTGGGAGGCGCCCGGCGCCACCACCGAATGCGTCACCACCACCGTCTCCGACGGACGGCTCGTGATCACCAGCGGCGGCTATCCGAAGAACCATGTGGCGGCGATGTCCGCCGATGGCTCGGGCAAAGTCGTCTGGGAGAACAACACCCGTGTGTACGTGCCTTCGATGCTGCTAAAGGACGGCCACCTCTACGCGGTCGCGGATCAAGGATTCGCCATCTGCTGGAAGCTGGACACGGGCGAGCAGCTCTGGCGACATCGACTACCGGGCCGAGGTGACTACACTTCGTCACCCGTCATGACCGGCGATCGCATCTACGCCACCAATGAAAGCGGCCAAACCACGGTCTTTCAAGCCACACCCGAGAAGTTCGAGGTGATCGCAACGAATCAACTCGGGGTGGGCTCCTATGCCACGCAAACTCTGGTGGGCGGCCGCATCTACGCGAGAGTGCTCACCGGAACCGGAGACGACCATCGCGAACGTCTCTACTGTTTGGGCAATTGAGACACGAGGGAATTCAACTTCCGGTCATCGCACAACCCTTCGCATCCAGAGAGCACCACTTCCATGGTTCGCACACTGCTATCGATTGGCCTGCTCTGCCTCGCTTGTTTGCCGGCTCGCGGCGCGCTCGCGCAGGCACCTCGCGTCTACGCCGACGGCCAGTTGCCCGACGACAGTCGGCTGACCGAGCCCAAGGACCTGAACGGCTACTTTCCCTTCCTCGTCCCCGACAGCCGTGGCGAATGGGAGGCCCGCGCCGGGCGATTGCGACGCCAGGTTCGCATCGCCACCGGAATCTGGCCGCAGCCCGAACGCACTCCGCTGAACGCCCAGATCTACGGCAAGTCGTCGCGAGACGGCTTCACGGTCGAGAAGGTGCATTTCGAAAGTGTGCCCGGCCATTACGTGACCGGCCTGCTGTTTCGTCCCGCCAACGGCGACGGCAAACATCCCGGCGTGCTCTGTCCGCATGGCCACGGTGGCCGACTGCAGGACTACGGCGAAAAAGCGATGGCGGCGCTGCTCGCCGCGGGCGCCGAGCGCTTCGAAAAGTCGGGCCGCTTCCCCAAGCTGGCTCGCTGCGCCAATCTGGCTCGGATGGGCTGCGTCGTGTTCATCTTCGACATGCTCGGCTACGCCGACAGTGTGCAGATTACCCGCGATGTGGCCCACGGCTTTGCCAAGCAGCGGCCGGAGCTGGAGAATGACCAGCACTGGGGGCTGTTCAGCTGCCAAGCCGAGATGCGGATGCAAAGCATCATGGGCATTCAGACTTGGAACTCGGTCCGCGCGCTCGACTTCCTCGCCGATCTGCCTGACGTCGACTCCAAGCGGCTGGCCGTCACCGGCGGCAGCGGCGGCGGCACGCAGACCATTCTGCTGTGTGCCATCGACTCCCGCCCCATCGCCGGCTTCCCCAACGGCATGGTCTCCACATCGATGCAAGGCGGCTGCACCTGCGAGAACTGCAGTCTGCTCAGGATCGAGACGGGCAACGTCGAGCTCGCCGCGTTGTTTGCGCCCAAGCCGCAAGCGATGACGGCAGCCAACGATTGGACTCGGGAGATGATGACCAAGGGCTATCCCGAGCTGAAGCGGCTCTATGGAATGCTCGGCGTCGAGGACAACGTCTACTGCCGCCCGATGATCGAGTTCCCACACAACTACAACTACGTCTCGCGAACCACGATGTACGAGTGGTTCAATCGCCATCTGAAACTCGGGCAATCGACGCCGATCGAAGAGGTCGACTTCGAGCCGCTGACGCCCGAGGAGTATACGGTCTGGGATGCGGAGCATCCGGCGCCCAAGGGCGGACTGGAGCACGAGCTGAAGTTGACCGCACAGCTCGCCGAAGCGTCCGACAAACAGCTGCGAGAGCTCGCGCCGACGAGCCCCGAGCGGCTGACAAAGTTCCGCGAGGTCATCGGCGGCGCCTTCGCAGGCATTGTCGCTCGCGAGACGCCCGCCGCGGACGACATCCAGCGAACCAAAATCGACAAGGCGGACGACGTCGGTTTTCTGTTCTTCAAAGACAAACTGCGGCTGCAGCCGCGCGGCGAGGAGTTCCCGTTCATCTCGATGTTCCCGAAGAGCACCGAATGGAACGGCCGCGTGGTCGTCTGGGTCGATGGGGCCGGCAAACAGGGCTTGTTCAACGACAACAGCAGCACGCCTCGATCGGAGGTGCGTCGGCTGATCGACGCCGGCTACGCCGTGCTGGCCGCCGACCTGTTCCAGCAAGGCGAGTTTCTCGCCGGAGGCCAAACGCTGCAACAACAACGCGTCGTGAAGAACCCTCGTGAGTTTGCCGGCTATACCTTCGCCTACAATCACACGTTGCTTTCGCATCGCGTGCATGACTTGATGACGCTGGTTTCGTTCATCGCCAACGACGAGCACGCTCCTAAACGCATCTACCTCGTGGGCGTCCGCGGAGGCGGCCCGGTTGCCGCGTTGGCCAACGTCATGCTCGGCGATACCGTCACCGGCGCCGCCATCGACACCGAGGGCTTCCGCTTCCAATCGCTGAAAGACTATCGCGATCCCCGCTTCCTGCCGGGTGCGGTGAAGTATGGCGACATGCCTTCGTTGCTCGCCCTGGCCGCACCACGGCCGCTGTGGATCGGCGGCGAAGCCGGCAAGACGCCCGAGCCGGTTCGCCAAGCGTACCAATCCGCCGGACAAGCAGAGCAGGTGCAATCCGGCGACACACAGAATACGGCGGACGCCGCCGTGGACTGGATTCTGAAATAGCTGTTTCAACGTCCGCCCAATCGTCCGCCCAATCGTCCGCCCAATCGTCTGCCCAATCGTCCGCACCACTGCAACGCACGATCCCATTCGACCATGCGACCATGTGACACAACGGCGATTGAGAGACCCACCCGGGAAAGCATCTTTCCCTTGTTCGTAAGGAGCTGAATGACATGCCTCGGGCTGCCATCACCACTTTCGCCGCTGTCGTCACGTTGGCCTTGTCCTCCCTCACCCATCGCGCCGGAGCCGAAGACTGGGGCCAATTCCGCGGACCGAACTGCTCCGGCATCTCCTCGTCCGAGGCGTCGCTGCCGGCAAAGTTCTCGGACACGGAGAACGTCAAGTGGCGGGCGGACCTGGAGGACGGCATCGGCAGCGTGGTGGTCGCCGGCGGCCGAGTGTTCACGTCCGCCATCTCGGCGGACAGCAAGACGGTCTCGCTGCTCGCTTTTGACGCCAACTCGGGCAAGCCGCTGTGGCGCCGCCAGTGGCCCGCAGGCGACCTGCCTGAGATCCACAAAACCAACAGCCACGCTTCAACGACCGCCGCGGCGGACGCCGAGCGCTGCTACTTCTACTTCAGCACGCTCGGCATGGTGGCCGTCGACGCGCGAACCGGCGAGGACGTGTGGCGGCGAGAGCTGCCTGTGCCGTACTTCGTTTTCAAATG
>JAGQPF010000065.1 GCA_020426845.1 Planctomycetales bacterium | reverse complement strand
CGTCCGGTGGTGGCCGAGCCATGCTGGCAACGCCAACGTGAACTATGGGAGAAGCTGATAAGCGACAAGCCGTAACGCAATACCATGAATAGGGTTGCGGAAATAGTGATTTTTTGCTGGCTAGGGGATTGCATGCTAGCAGTCTCGCGTTAAACTTTGCCGATTAGTGTACGCACGTATACATAACCAGCTTTCCGGTGCCGGGACGAACGGGCTCCGGGGATTCTGCGGCTTACCCCGTTCTAACGCCGCTCAGCCAACGCATCGGGTCTGTCCCGACGCGGCACCCGTTGGCAAACACCGTTCACGCGATTGGTCGCGTTTTTCCCGGCGTTCTCCTTCACTTCGCCGTCCGTGTCAGACCCTGGTTTGCAGCCGAACTGCGCCATGCCAGTTCGCATGCCGAAGGACGGATCTTCGACAGACCGTAACACATAAGGGAATCCACATGAGTTGAGTTGGACGTGAAGGAAAGATTGATGGCAAAACACTTTGAGCCCCGAAGGGTATTGAAACAAATCTCCAAGGCACTCCTGCGGGAGTTCTTTCAACGGCGCGGCGAGTTGTCGGACCTGCCCTGGGACACGCTGACCGAATCCGACAAAGTCGACGTCGTTTACGAAGCGTGGTATCGGTTGCCAGACGTTCGGCGCCGACAGACACAGCTGATCTTTCAGGACCTGGTCGAACTGGCAGACGACCGCGGAATGAAGGTTCTTGCCGAGGAGATCCAGGCAAATTGTCCGCACCGCCAGTGGGAGTTGATCGCGTGCAGCAGTCGCCTGAACAAGGCGGTGTGGTTCTACCTCAACTTACCCGAGGCATTTGAACGAGCAGCGCTCTTCGCTCGAGCCGATGCGTTGTCCGCCGGTCGCTACGCTGTTCGCAGAAACAGCCTGCCCAGGCAACTGCTCAACGTAACGCCCAAGACAACCAGGGCCCTGGAGCGGGCCTTGCACGACTACTATTGGCCCAACGAGATGCGTGGTCGCCATTGCCACGTGGTTCACTATCAGCGTGCGGGAGGCAGCCAGTACTTTTTCGCGTATCTCGACGACTGGCCCGACTCACGGCTGGTATTCGAAGATAACGGCGACCTGGAACCGCGCTGCGAACGGTACGCTTTCTCTGTCCTGTTCGTCGCTTGTCCACAGGATGGTTGTCTGGAAATGGTCGCCAAAGGTGGACGGGCAGTGCAATATCCGCTGCAGCAGGCCTTCTGCAAATCCGTGCTTGGGTTGGACATCGCTCCCGCTGATCCGCTGCGCCCTGAATATCAGTTGCAGCAGGTGCTCGACCCCGAGTTTCGTTATCCAACCGAACCGGGCGACTGCGTCGCTCGCGTGCGATTGTCCCGCATCCGTCTCGAACCGGTTTCTCTCTCGCGCAAAGTGATTTTTCACGAACTCAAGTTCTCTCCCAAGGTCCAGCGAACGGATTGGTTGCACGTTATACAGCGAGAACTTGACGGCCACGGCATGACCGCTTCCGAAGTAGTGGTCAAGCAGGCCTCGTTTCAGTTGGTGTTCGTGGATCGTGCTGTGGCCGGAGCGAGAACGCTTACCTTTACCGTCTGTTTGCCGAACACGTGTGACCTCAAGAGCAAACCTGACAACGTCCGCGAGATTGGCGAACGCTGTTTGCAGCGGTGGGGAATGATCAATGTGTGAGCCGCTCAGCTTCGTTTGGCCACACATTGAACTGGATGAGCCGCTGTTCGAGGAGGCATTCATACGCCGCTGGGGTGATGACGCATTCTTACGGCTGCGCCATGCCGGCATCTTGCAACAAGCAGAGTCGGCGGACTACTTCCTCTGCCCATTCTGCGACGACGGCCACGCCGAAGAGGTCGTCTCCTGGGAGTCGGAAGCGGGGATTCGCCGGTTCGCAATCCCCTGTCCCGAGAACGGCCGCGTGATGCTCAGCCCAGAGCAACTTCGACAGTGGAGCGTGTCATTCGACCGGCTGGTTTCCCTGTTGGCCGTGGGGCTGGGACTCACGGGCGAAGTATCGGAAATCGAGCCGCGGCGCCTGTGGCGGCTGGGAAAGGTCAGTTGGCAAGGCGGCCTGCGGGACGTGCTATTCGCCACAGGATTCGACTCCCGCTGTCTCCTCGCGCCGCCGCCGGACGTCGGCAAGTATCCCAGCGCGATTGTGCTGTTGCCGCATGCGAAAGCGAGCAGTGTGAACTGGAGCCACCCCACGCCTTCAGCGATTTCACTAACCCAGATCGTCAGCCTCGGAGCGGACGGCGTCGAGTTCGACCATTCGCTTTTGATACCGATGATCACTGAGGCTGACGCAGTCGCCACCCAGGCCGCCCAGAGTCAGATGAACTTGCGAGAACTCAAGGTGCTGATTTCACGCGAAGTGAAGTCCATCCAGGCCCACGAGTTGACCGACGATGTCCTGGTGCGAGCCTACGTGCAGGAAGGTTCGTACCGCAAAGCGGCCGAATTCCTGTCGCGAGAAACGGGGCAGGAGATCACCAAAGACAAAGTGCACCGCGCCGTACAACGCTGCGGCGGGACAACGGCTCTGGCAAGGGGCGGGGACAGCAATTCGATCGTGCGTACTGTCGCGTCGCAACGCCGCGACAGGACCAAAAAAATCCAGAGGAGACCAGAAGGCAAGCAGAACCAATGACTTAGCACGCCGTCGCTCGTCGCGACAACCGGCGGCATTTCGCCGCAACCGCGACACCGCTGGGGCCGGGTGAAGACCGTGAGGTTAACACCCGGCGAATCTGAGACAGCGATCGTGCGATTCCGCGGTAGCGTACCGCGACACATTCGTTGGCAGCACCAGCGGGTAGCTCCCTCCGGTCATGGAGGTAGCTATGCCCAAGGAAGCCACATGCCACGAAGTCTTTTCTGATTACGCGCGCAACGTCATCCGGCTCAAGGCGCGTCAACTTTCCCGTCGGGCCGATTTCAGTCGTTCCGATGAGGAGGACATCGCGCAGGACCTGACGCTGCACCTGCTCACCCAGGCGCAGCACTTCGATCCCTCTCGCGCGGCGCTCAAGACGTTTGTCACGCACGTCGTCAACTCCTGCGTCGCCATGATTCTCCGCGAGCGGTGGCGGCAGAAGCGGGTGCCGGACCACGGCGCCGAGATTCAGTCGCTCGAAACCATGGTCGACGTGCCGGATGAACCGCCGATCGCTCTGTGGGCGACCATCTCTGTCGCCGATATCGAGCGGCGGACCGGCGCGACATCCAAGTCGGACGCCGAAGTCCACGACGAGGCCGAGGCATTCGATCACGCAATGCAAAGCCTCTCGGACGAAGACCGCGAGCTGTGCGAGCGTCTCAAGGTCGGTTCGCAAGCCAGCGTGACGCGGGACCTCCAGATTTCGCGCCGCAAGCTGCGGACGCTGATCAGCAGCCTTCGGCCGCAGTTCGAGCGATTCGGGCTCGGCCGGGAGTAACCATCGGCGGACAGCGGGCACATCGTCGGCATACATAACCAAGGGAAACATTCGCTGACTCACAGAGGAATCCCGTTATGACCGTCGATGTGTTCCGCTTTCAATTCACTTCCGATGTTCCTCTGGAAGAGGCGGAGATGACGTTGCACTTGGCGATGTATGCCGTTGAAGGTTTGTTCGGCGTGGCCCGCGTCCGCCTGGATGTGAGCTACCACGTTGACGAACCCCGACGTGTGATCATCGTCGATGCCACGAATGAGGTTGGCGCCGCACTGGTTCGTGTCTTTGCCAACCTGCTTCTTCGTGAGTTTGGTGATGAAGCCCTCGAGGTGCGTCGCGTCCACGCGAGCCCGGCCCCCAGGACGGAAGGGCGGGCAGCATGAACGACGTGGCGCACCCTTTTTCAAACAACAACGGCGATGCTTGTGATGCTCCAACCTTAGCGGGCAAGAGCATCCTGACCTTCTCGGCATTGAACACATTTCGCAACTGCCCGCGGAAGTACAAGCATCGCTACTTGGATAATCTGCGACCGCGCGAGAAGCCCGAATCACTGGCGTTTGGCAGCGTGATTCATAGCGCGATTGAACTCTGGTATCGGTCGACTGCGGACAGCAACCGCCTGTGGACCGTGCTGGATTTTATCGACCAGCAGTTTCCGCTACGCGCCAGTGACGATGCGCAGAAGGCGACCTGGAACCTGGCCCGCGCGATGTTTGCCGGATACGCCGACCGCTACGCCACCGAAGACTTCGAGATCGTGGAAGTCGAATTGCCGTTCACCGGAGAGATTCGCAATCCCGACACGAATCGGCCAAGTCAAACGTTCGTGATGGCCGGCAAAGTGGACGGCATCGTCAAGCGATCCGACGGCATGTACCTGCTCGAGCACAAGACCGCGTCGTCGATCGACGCCAATTACCTGGACAAGCTGTGGACCGACACGCAGATCGCGCTTTACTCATTCCATCTGCGGCAGCTCGGCTTCCCGATAATCGGCGTGATCTACAACGTGCTGCTCAAGTCCCGCCTGCAGCAGAAGACAGGTGAGACAGAGGCCGAGTACGAAGCGCGGCGGTTGGAATTGGCGGCCAAGAACAAGAGCGGCCGTTCAACCGCCAAACGGCAGATGCCCGAGTCGGATGAAGACTTTCAGGCCCGACTTGCCCAGTGGTACGCCCGCCCTGAAGCGTTTCACCGCGAGCACATTTATCTCTCGGAAGATCGCCTGGCCATGCTCCAGGAAGAGGTCTGGGAGATCACGCAGCAATACCTCGATGCCCGCCGGCGCGGGAAGTGGCTGCTGAACACGTCCAACTGCTTCTCGTACCAGCGCCCCTGTGAATTCTTGCCGTACTGCCAGTCGGGCTTCAATCCGAACGTGGCTGACAACCTGTACGACATCACGCCGCCGCATGAGGAGCTGACCAACGCAGATTCTGACGCACCCATTTTCTAAGGAGCACCCCCTATGTCTTTGACGTTGCCGACGCAGCGGACCAAGCCGATCACCGAACTCGACAAGCAGACCATCCTTTTGTACTCCGCTCCGAAGCTCGGCAAGTCGACGTTCGCGAGCCGATTCCCCGAAGCGATCTTCTTCGAGTGCGAGCCCGGCCT
>JAGQPF010000600.1 GCA_020426845.1 Planctomycetales bacterium | reverse complement strand
TACCGCAGCGCGATCACGTCAAGACCGTAGGGCGGCCCTTCCGGGCCGCCTGAAGCGCATGGCACCAACCACAGCCAACGGGCTAACCGCTGCTGCCGGCCCGGAAGGGCCGCCCTACCAAGCCTTCGTTTTGGGGTTGGAGAACTCGCGAAGTCGTGGCGAGCCACGAGGTTGGGGCGGCGACCAACCCAACGTTTTAGTGTTGACGGGGCACGCATAACGCATGGTCTTATGTCACCCTTGTTCACTTGTCGTCGGGTGACCTCTCGTAATAGGAGTCAACGGCGGGCTGGCCGGTGTAATTGGGGCCAGCTTGATCGTCGGCACCAAGATACCGAAACGGAAACCGATGTGCGTGCCGTCCCTCGCATTGAATGAGCTTCTTCCGAGCGGAATAATCGAATCCTGCGGACCTCAATGCGGGAGCGAAAATCCGGCTCGACGATCGCACGCCTTGCAGCTTGACGCTCTTCAGATCGAAGTTCGCGGAAAATCGGCCGCGTTCCGTCAACCACGATCTTGCCCGCGCGATCAGGCTGAGTTTGTCTCCAATGTAATGGAGTCCGTGAACGCAAGTGACGAGATCAAACAAGCCCTCCGGTAGCCAATTCGTGAGCGAGGCTTCGACGAGCTTCAGTCTTGGCGATCGTGACGGGACAAACAGACCCGCCAGATCCACTCCGACGATTTCGACGGGCAACACGTCCGAGTCCGCTATCTCGGCGCCTTGTGTCAACGCCTTGCCGCTGCCGCAGCAAAGGTCCAGCCACCTTGCCTTGCCGTTGGCTGCGGCGGCGACTCGCAGGAAATCCAATGGAGCAAATCGCAACTCGATGCCATAGCCGTTTGAGCCTGACAAATTTCGTTCGCGATTCATCCGACAGTTGGCGACAACCGCCGATTGTTCCAGAACCATGTCACTGACGAGCTTCATCCGGCTTTCTGGACCTCGTCTCAGGGCACGATGTCGAACACCGCCAGGACGGCGCGGTGGTCGGAGGGCCAGCGGCCGTCATAGACGATATCGGCCGCGTCCCGAGACTCGCCGATCACTGCCGCACTTCGCACTCGCAGCCGGGGGCCGGCGAAGTAGATCATGTCGATTCGATCGAGCACCTGGTCCCCGTACGGCCTGCGGCCCGGCGTGTTCTCGGCGTAGGGCGGCGTCCAGGTGTGGCCCGGATGCCGGACTTCATCGGGAAAGGCCGTCCGATAGGCGTCCTGCAACCCCGCGTCGGCCAGCAGCCGGGAGCCCGTCCAGCGAAGCGGAAACCGCAGCGGGACGCCGGTTGCGTTCTTCACCCAGCGGTCCATGCCGTCCTTGGCCGCCCTGGCCGTCCAGTCCAGATGAGACGGCTCGTTGAAGTCCCCGGTCAGCACGACCGTCTCTTTGGCGGCCAGCAGCGGCCGGATCGCCTCCAGCGTCTGCCGGTAGCCCCGGTCGCCGCGGGTCTTGTCTGAGGACGCCAGGATTTGCTGCTCGAACTTGGCGAGGTCGTCCGGGAGTCCGTGCTTGCGGAGGTGGTCCTGGACCAGGAAGGGGCCATAGCCGGAGGGACGCCAATGGCAGTTGGCGATTACGATCGTCGCCTTCGAGGGGAGCCGGACCCGGCAGATCGTCATCCACTTGGAGTCGTGCAGCGGAGTCAGTTCGTGCCTGGAGTAGATCGAACCCCGCCGCTTCCAGCCGTCGCCCAAAGCCGCCAGCAGGCGAGCGGAGCTGTCATCTTCCTGCACTCCGACCAGATCGGCCTGGGACAGCCGAATGACGGCGGCCAGCTCGTCGTGGCGGGAGCCGCCGAAGTCGCGGTTGGCGAAGCCAACGCCGGCGGCATCGCCCCCGCCCTGCAGGATGTTGAACGACAGCACACGCAGCGAGGGCAGCTCGTCGCGGTCTGACTGCGCGAGTGCCGGCGCGACTCCCATCACGAGCAGCAGCACGACACCCCGACTTACCATCCCCGCGATTCGCATCCCGGACCTTTCATCGCTTTGATGCACTTCCTTGTCCGTACCCGTATCGCCGAGCCACGAAATCCGAGAGCAAGGTGACGATGGCAGTAGCAGTCAATACGCCACAGGCGGTTCCCCACGCAATCCGGCTTGAAATCCAAAACCACTTTTGGGAATGGAGTGACATCCTAGCGCTTTCGATGAACACAAACGCCCCAAGTCCGGTGGCTCAGGCCAGGGGCGCTCATTCCAGCCAGCGTCCGGCTACAAACGGGGAACGAGGCCGCAGCTATTTTCGCAGTCGTGCGGAAGTCACAACTCCTGGGACGTGGGGCGGAAGAGAATTTCGTTCACGTCAACGTCTTCTGGCTGGCTCATGGCGAACAGGACTGCCCAGGCGAAAGAATCTGCTGGAATCGCGAACTCCGAATAGAACTGTTGAATGCCCGTCGCCGACTGTTTTGTTGTGTTGTTGAGTTACGATCCATACTGTTCATCATTGACCTGCTCCAGCCACTCGACGACTTTGCCATCGAGTTCTTCCTGAATGGCGATGTGCGTCATCGCTGTGGTCGGTGAGGCCCCATGCCAGTGCTTTTCGCCGGGCGGAAACCAAACGACATCGCCTGGCCGGACCTCCTCAACCGGACCGTCCCAGCGCTGCACACGCCCAAGACCTGACGTCACAATCAGAGTCTGGCCCAGCGGATGCGTGTGCCAGGCGGTGCGAGCGCCGGGCTCAAATGTGACACTCGCACCCGCAGTCCGCGCCGGAGAGTGCGGCTGAAAAAGCGGGTCGATTCGTACATTGCCCGTGAACCAGTCGTCCGGTCCCTTGTTCGATGGCTGCGAGCCATTCCGGGTGACATTCATTTGCTGCTCCTAACTTGTCGCCATTTGAAATTGCCGGCCAGTAGTCCTCTCTCCGAAGTCGCGGTTCTCAACGTTGTCGCCCGGGAGTTTCTGCAACCGAGCCGTAGCCATGGCCGCAGATAGCGCGACGCCGCAGAATACGCACGCTACAAAGAGCAAATAGACGGGTCGGTCAAATTTGAACGTCATGGCGTAGGCGATTCATTTTCATTGATTTTGGTCTGTTGATCCCGCATCTCAAGGATGGCCTCTGCGAACGCCTCACCCATGAGTGCGAAGGTTTTTGCGCATCCGAGGTAGTGATAACCGGCATTGGATGCGCCCCGGGCACGGAGAGCCACTTCTTTCGGACTCACCAGTTCGGCCTCGTACTTTCGCAGGTAATCTCGCTGCTGCTCCTTTGACATGGAGCCATCGGCGTTGGCTGCGTTCTTGTTCTCCGTTCTCAACAGGTACGCCATCTGCCTGACTTTTTCGTATTTGGCCTGAATGGCGGCGAGCGGCTCATCCCAGAATGGAGACGTAGGGACTGCCATGACGTTGCCCTTGAACTCCGGCAGCGCTGCGGGCGCGGCCATCGCCTTGCGAAACTCCAGGTTCCCCTCGTTCGCTGCGTCGCCACTCACGCCCATGACGCCGATCACAAACGGCATCTTCGGGGCGTCGAGATCCTTGCGCACGTCGCGGATGAAATGTGCCATCCACTCGCTGTATTTGTCGAACCGATTGCCCTTAGAATCCTTGGGAAGCTCGGGATACACGTCACGACTGACCATGTCGTTGAAACCCTGGAACCAGACAAAGCCGGCGATTTCATATGCCTGTTGGGGATCGTAGTCCGGAACGATGCGTCCGATGTCGCTGAGCACGTGTTTGACGTGCTTCAACATCAGCCGGTAGTAGTGGCCTGAACCACTCTCGGGACGGCGATCCTTTTCGATGTCGTTCTCCGTACGCGGGTAGATGCCGACACTCGGCGGCCGGAAGTCGTAGAAAAGGGATTTGCCGCCCCAGGCCGTCTTGATGATCAAGACCGGCTCCTCGAACGCGTCGTCCATCATGATTCCAAACGTGAACTCGGGGCCAATCTTGCCGCCATCTTCCGATGGGTTGGGCCTCGATCCATAACCGGCAGTGAGTTTGCCATACCCCTCGCCGTTTTCCTCGCCGCGTCCTGTGTAGTAGGAGATCCAAGCGCCGTCGCAGATTCGCGGTGTCCCTTCCGCGTTTCGCATTTTCTTCAGGAGCGGAGCGGTTTTTGGATCGTCGCCGATGTAATCGAAGGTCTCGACTTTTGCGTGACCTTCCATGTTGGACTGGCCGACCAGAATGAAAACCTTAAGCGGCTTGTCGGCAATGGCGGGCCGCGCCATCAATCCACAGAACAGGAGTCCAAAGAACGTGCGTACGAGAAAACATTGCTGTGTAAGCATCGGGACGGCTTTCGGGACAATGGCCTGATCGAGTGAGTCTGACCATCCATCCTACCAAAAGCGTTTTCCGAGCTCTGCGCTCACGGCACTGCGGATGTCGCCGCCCGAAGACAGGGCCGAGCTCTCGCATGGGATCAATGAGCCGGCTTCGTACACGTAAGAGACGAGACTCGGGGTCGGAAGTCTAATCAACGAGGTCGATTGGGATGGACACACACTTCTTTGCCGACAAATGAGGAACATCCACACCATGATCGGCGGCAATGCTTTTCGTCGAGGGTTGGCAACGCCATTGTCCGTCTCTTTCGGCCCTCGTCAGCTGGAGCCGCTCGCCAGTGATTCGACTCACCGCGACTACAGGTTCCTCCATACCGACCAACCAGTCGTTGTGTGCTTCCCAGACACCTCCATTGTCCTTTAACAAGAGGTAATCCACATCGCCCTTGCAGGCCAACTCCACCTCGACCTCGTCTTCCCGCTCCGGATTAACAGTCGCTTCACGAGTTGGAGTTCTGGAGGAGGCAGTGGTTGCACGTGTCCAGAGTGAGAAGTCCGTCGGATCTTCACCACCTTCCGCCCTCAGTAACTGCCCAGCAACGACGCCCACGCCTTCAATATCTTGACACCAATCTGGGTGAATCTCCGCTGGAAACACGTAGACCCCGTCGGTCGCATCTCCACAAACACAAAAACGCCCGTAGGCGATGGACGCTGCCACGGTCAGGCAATAGAGCCCAGCTACCCTCTCGTGATCAGTTTCAGTACGCACCGATTCCGAACCAAGGGCTTGAGAGCAACGGAACGCACCCCCAGTTTTCCAATAGAAGTCCGATTTTGCCCGTATTGGCTTGGGCGATCGACCGCTTGACGGCGGGACTAAGGGGCGGCTGCGTGACGGCAACTGTTCCGGCGGATATTTCCTATTCATCAATGCAAGGCCGACGGTGGGGTTCGTCTCTGCGATGACAACCCGCTGGTCGAGTGGATCGCCCATCCATGGCGTGAAATCGGGCACAAGTGCCGTGATCGCATCGTACGTCGCACTGACATAAACCTGACCATCATCGGTACTCACGTCCACGGGCTGCATTCGGCGATTGAACTCGCCGCGACGGAACGCGCCGTCAACGTATCGGTTCTCCCTTGGACGCTGATATGGCCCGAGTGGTCCGTCAAACACCGCGACGATCTGCTCATAGTTGGCTGTAGCCGTCTGAACAGACGCGAGGAACTTGATGACCTCCGAGAAGCGAAAACAGCTGCAGGAGATTGCCCGATCATAGGTGACGGCCCTGTCGGGCCAACTGATTACGTTTAGCGGGTCGATCGCAGCGACCGCTGATGAGCGTTTCTTTTCGCTCCAACCGATATCGATCCCTAGCAGGAGTGTCGAGGTCATCTGGCTCCCTTGCGTACTTTGTGAAGTTTATGATTCTATCGCAACCACGAACGACTTGCTTGCCGAGTGGATCTTGAAGCGATACATCAAGCGATACATCTGCGGTCCTCGTGTTGAGATGGGTGATGTGGCGACATGGGTCACGCAAGCGGGACATTTGCCTTCAGGGGCGTCACCGAAATGAGCCAGGCCTCGACAGAGTTGTCGAGCACCCAATGGGTTGTCTCGTCAACAGTGTCGGGACAGAGGTATCGTGGGGCAGCCGTCAGTTCGTGCATTTCGAGAATCCCGCCAACGGATGTGCAAGCGTCGACGATCTCCTGTCGTGAACCGAGTTCGTACAACAGGAAAGACCGCCTGCCCAATCCGACAGTCTTGGCCCAGCCATGGGCGGCGACAATCCGCTGCTCCGAAGAAGCGGCCCCGGGTACGATCAGGCAAGAGGCGGGAGCTCCCAGGGAAAGTGACACGGGAACTGGATCGTCTTCGTTGACCTGAATGGCTCGAATGGTGACACGAAACATGTGAGGGGACTCGTCAATAGAAGGCGGGCGACGGACTGAACAACGCAAGCGGCTCCAACATTGCCTTGTTGCATGAAATCGCTTCGGGTTAACTCCGTTACAGCCCCAGCGGCAAAAAAGTTGCCAGGCGCCATTCACAGTGCCGTTTGAGACATTCGAACGACGCGGGAAGCGTATCGACTGGGAGCAAGCGAGGATGACAATGCCCAGCCATGACAGAGGGTGCCCAGCCTGAGCATCACAACGGCGGTGAATACCGGGTCGTGCTGATCTCTGCGGACCTACGGCCTTATCTGGATCAGGCGTGGGACGAAACCGGCCCTGGAGCCGAGTTCGAAATCACCCTATGCTTCGGACATTTTGAAGTCCCGAATTGTTTGGTGACACTGCATCGGCCTAAGTTTGGGGCTGTCCACGTTGAGCTGCCAGCCTGAAACTGAGAGGGCAGGATCTCCCCTCACGGAGTGCGGGGAGATTTGTGTTTCACGCCGCCCACGGTCTGTAAACTAGGAGTCCTCTGACGAAACGGGGAAATGCCGCCTGCCATGAACGACTTGACCTTTCATTGCGATAGCCCACGGAGACTCATCGTGGAAAACCGGCGAATTGCACGGGCATTGGATCGCATAGATTCAGAGAAGTGCGCAGCCTACCTTCACGCATTCGCCAACCTGATTGATAAGCATGGATTCGATGGAACATTCGAGAAGATCAACGGCTTGACGGCCGAGGAGATCGTGGAGTTGGCGCGTGACGCCCCTGACAGGCCGTTGGTTGTGGCAGGAGTGTACAAGCCAACGAAGCAACAACCTCAAAAGCCCGTCGATTCGTCACCCAACGTATTTGAGCCGCTTGGAGACGAAGCCTTTGCAATGTTGAGAAGCGATAACCTTAACGATGTGTATCGTGCAGCCAAGGCGATCGTTGCGAGCCAGTCGGGTGGTGCCGCACAGAGGCTTCTCAACCAACTTGATGAGATCAACGACCTGATAGCGCAGGCACCAGCCGTATCGGCGACCACACACTGGCAAAAACGAGCGGTGGAGAAGGCACTTGCCCTACTATTGTCGATTGATGAGGTCGAGAGTCTGGTTAGGGAAGGGAAAATGAGCCCCGTTCCCTTGGAGCAGCTCAATCGAAATGTTCCTCTCGCTGAATACTGGCTGCCGTTTTGACCGTCGCTTTCTGTTGCGATTGGCACGTTGAATTGAAGGATCATGCTTGAAGAGAAGGCGGCAAGGACGGCGGAATTGCCCCCGGTGATAATCCTTGCGATCTTGGAAATTGTGATCAGCATGCTGTTCCGAAGAACTTCTCTGAGTTGCGCTACTGAGTTGCGCTATTCAGCATTCAGTGAATCAGGAGATTCTAATGGGCGAACCGAATCCAAAGGTGTTTGCGAACCCTGTTGTGTTCGCTCTGAATTCGGGCGAGAGTTTTTCAATCATTCCAGGCCGGTATTTGGATTTCAATAGTGCCGATGCGCCAGCATCCAACTTGATCGCCGCAGACTTTGAACTGACTTCGGGAGATGTTTCACGAATAGTCGGTGACTACATTGTCTTCAATGAGTTCGTTGAGTTGCGGGAATTCTTAACTAGGGCCGAGACCGCCAAGATTGGTGAAGCCGTGAGATTTACTTCGAAAGAGAAAGTCGTTGCGTTGACCCTCACTCGGCAAGAGGCGACATTGCGGATCGCAGGACAGTTTCCGACCGACGAATCTCCGTGGGTTCACTACTCAGATTTCCAATCGGAGTTGGAGAAGAGATTCGAGACTCAGGTCAGTTTTTATTGCAACTTCCCCTTCGATAAGACCCCTGCAGTAGTCGATCAGATGGACAAGATACTCCAGGCAATTGATTATCCTGGACAGCAAGAGGCACCGCCATAACTCGACTCCCACATTTCCCAATTCCCAATTCTGCAAAACCCTTGCTTACGCTTCCGCTTTTGCACCAGCACCCCGCATCCGCTCTGCCCTCTGCTTGTCCTGATCCAGTAGCTCCTCAATGCGAGAGCAAAGCCGCCTGCAAACATGAACGGCCGCCTGGGGTGTTAATCCAATGGATGAGTCGCTTACTCAAGTCATTACATGCACAACGACAAGAGATTTCGTGCATCAAGCGAACCAAATTGCGCACAGGCTACCTGCCGAGCTTCGTAGTTGGTTTCGGTTTGCGATTGGAAAGATCCTTCTCGAAGACTTCACCCATGCTTACCGAACCGTTCACGGAAAGACTGTTGCAGACCTGTTGGCAGGGGCTTGCGTTGAGACTGAGGAACACTGGGCTAACGAGTCCCTAACAGACTGCCTTTCATGGGAGTGGACTTCATTCGCAATTCACCCAGGATCTCTTCCAGTGCTTCTTGGCGACTTTGTCCAGAAATTGGTTGAAGGTGATGTCGAAATTCGCAAAGAGGCAAGGGATTTCCTTGCTCAATGGCCAATTGAGAGTGCGGACATCGTTGGCCAGTTGGGCGCTGTCCCGCTCTTCGTGCGATTGCTGTTACATCTCATCGTTGCCGACCGAGAAGACGTGGAGCAAGACATCGAACTGCACACTTCGGTAGTCCTGGGGCTTCCCGATTATGTCCTCGATCGTTGAGGAGGCGGCGAACGCCCGTGGGGTGCTGTTGTCCTGTTTGATGCATCCACATTCCGCTGTGAGGGCCGCAGCTATTGACGCTCATCTGGCTTGGCGGAAAATCCCTGAGCTGGCACCGTATTGCACAGGCTCAACACGGCAGGCGATCACTCAGATCATTGAGGAAGATGCCGACCCATACTGCATAGTGGCAGCCATTCAACTTATTGCTTGAGAGGACCATGCGCTGCTTCCCGACTTGACTGTTCACCATCATTCTGATGACCTGGGATGCAGGGTCGAAGCCGCTTGGGCTGCGTGCATGGTTCATGGAGTTAACTGTCACTCTGCTGAGGTCGAACTCTTGTGTAAATGCTCTATGAGCGGCTCGTCCCCCATTCCCGAAATGGTTGGAGAGTTTGAGGGGATGGACCAACAGGCCAAGTACAGAACCATCGGGTTGGCGAGCGAATTCCTGGCCGACCTGGGGTGGGCAGGTAAGGCTGCAACTATCAACATGTTGGTCTTGTTATTGCCTTCCTTCAACGTAAGCGTCTAGCGAACGACGTGGGTGGATGCAGGTTGACGCGGAGGCGGTGCGCTGATAGCGGCGCCAGGCTCAGGCGGCGGGGCGCTCGCCGACGAGCTGGGTGGGGCGGTTGATTGGCAGCGCGTGCTCTGCGTGGGACTGCAGCCAATGGTCTGGCTTGAGCGCGTCGAGCTCGGCCGTGAGATGCGAGGGAAGCTCCGCCTTCATGAGCTGCGCCGTGAGCTGACGCGGGTG
>JAGQPF010000599.1 GCA_020426845.1 Planctomycetales bacterium | reverse complement strand
TGTATCGAGCCCGCCAGCGGCTGCGTCGACAATTGGCCGCGTGTCAGGCGGATCCTTTGGAAGCTCGTTGAGTCGCTGCCCGGAGATAGTCGAAGATGTCGGAAGCCCCCTTCAGTGAATCGCGCGAGCTGCGATTGCAGCGACTCGTGGACGGCGAACTCCCCGAGTCGCAGTTGACGCCGCTCTTGGAAGAGTTGGAGCACGACAACGCGTGGCGCGATTGTGCGCTCGCGTTTGTGGAGGCACAAGTTTGGTCAGCTTGCCTCAAGTCGTCCGCGGAGTCGCAGGGCGAGCATCGCGCCGTTGCTCCGAGTCGCCAGCACACCGAGGCACCTGCGCGGCACGAGCGTTGGTCGAGTCTCGGCTGGCTGGCGGTCTGCTTGGTGTTGGCCTTCGCGCTGGGCCGACAGACCGCTCGCCCCGGTGCTGCCCGCCCCGGTGATGCCCCGCAGACGGTCCGCGACGTGGTGCCGTCACGGGACGAGCCTCACGTCGCGTCGCCTCTCGAGTCGAATGAGCTCGTCTTGCCCGCTGTTTCACCTCACGATTTGTACGTCACCACCGTCGGCCCGGCGAATGCCGACCTCGGTCCGACGCTGGGTGAGGTCACTTTGCGCGTCGAGGATCGAGAGGGGCCCCGCGTGCTGACGCTGCCCGTGTTTGCCACTTCGGACGCCCATCGAGAGCGTTTTTCGCGGCCGGCGATTCCGGCTGCGCTGGAGGCGAAGCTGCAAGCGGCCGGGCGCCAGGTTCAACACACCGTGAGCTACGCGCCCGTGCGGGTCGGCGCCGAGCAAGTGATGTATGTTCCCGTCGAGTCGCTGCAGCTGGTGCCTGCGAGTCGCGTGATTCCGTAGCGGTGAACGCGGCGGTGAGCGCAGCGAAGAGTTTTTCGATTGTCCTTGAATGCGTGCGCCTGACTTGGCAGGCGCCCTTATTTAACCCACAGGAGTTAGCGATGAAACGTAGGGCCGCAGTGATGCGAGGCACCGTGTTCGGAATCGGACTGGGAATCGCACTGGGAATCGCAATAGGAGTCGCACTGGGAATTGGGGCCGGCGTCGCCTCGGCGCAGCTGGTCGTCGTGGATCAGAACGTGACGGAGAGCGGGAAGCCGTCTGATCCGATTGACACGAGCATCAGCCCGTTTTGGATCGGTGTCTCGATTGAGCCCGTTGGTGACACGCTCAAGTCACAACTCAAGATCAAGCATGGGTTGGTGGTTACAAACGTGGTCGGCGATGCGCCCGGAGCCGTGGCGGGCCTGAAGCCCCACGACATTCTGCTCAAGTTTAACGCGGTCGAGCTGCGCGAGATCACGGACTTGCTGAAGGCCGTGGGCCAAGCGGAGGAGATGGAGGCGGAGGTGACGCTGTTGCGACAGGGCAAGCGCCAAACGGTCCAGGTGACGCCGGCGAAGCGCCCAGCCGAGCTAGGGGCCGGGGAGGCGCTGCAGCAAGCGCCGATTTTGCTCGAGGTGGAGAAGCTGTTGGGCGATCAGGGACGGCTGTTGCTCGTGCATCCGCCGGCTCTCGGCCCCATCAAGATGCCCGCTCAGCTGCGGCTGCAGCTGCAACAATCGGGCGACCAAAAGAAATTTGAAGTCGAATTGGACGGCAAAAAGTACTCGGCCGACGCGATCGAACAGCTGCCGCCAGAGGTCCAGTCGATGTTCTCGAGAGCGCCGGGCGTGTCGCTCGACGTCGAACGACTTGAACTCCATAACTTGGAGGATCTCAAGCGAAAAATGGAGGCCAGCTCCAAGGCAAAGATGCCAAACAAGGACCGCCAACTGATGCAGAAGCTGGAAGAGATCAGCCGTCAATTGCAAGAGTTGCGGAAAGACGTCAACGAGTTGAAGCAGTCCGCAGGCGAATAGGAGGACGCGTTTCCCAGCGACGAATGGCTCGCCGCCAGTGGAAAAAAGCACTCAACTGGCAAGCGAAATTGCCATCACTCCGGGGAGAAACACCTGATTCGGCCATCGACTCATCCAGCGAGCCGAAGGGCAGGGGTGACGATTCGCCGCAGTTTCGGCAGCTCCGATCAGCCCCTGGCGAGCCGCGCGCTCGGCGGGGGCTGTTAGATTGTGGCGGGAAACGCGGTGTTTCCGCGTCAGTCGCAGCTGCGGGGCAGGTCGACGCTCCTCCCCAGCCGTCGCGGAATCCCCATTGTGCCCAATCGGCAAGGAAGACTACCATTGGGCTGGTGTTTCCGAGTTTTGAGGAAGGGAGTGTGCGCAGTGCTGGTTGCTGCTTCAACGGAGTGTTATCCGGGCGAGTCGCTGCAAACCGCAGTGGATCGGCTGGTTGACCTGGAATACACGAACATCGAGATCGCCATTGGCGACAACGCTCAGATTACCCCCGCGGAGGTCATGGGTGATTTCGATGAGACGGTCAACCGCTGCCTGAGCACGCGACGCTTGAACGTCGTGGCGTACGCCGTCGATCTGCCGATCGACGGCCAGGAGTACTACGACCAATTTCACGCCATCTGCCGTTTGGCCAAGGCGACCAAAGTGGTCACCCTGATCGTGCCGTCCGCCGAGCTGGGCACGCCATTCAACGAAGAAGTGGAGCGGTTGCGAAAATTGGTGTCGATCGCGGACCTGGAGGGGGCTCGTGTGGCAATGAGGTCGCAGGTCGGCTGCCTCACTGAAGACCCCGACACGATCACCGTGCTTTGCGACAACGCCAAGGGGCTCGGGCTGTGCTTCGACCCGAGCCACTACATCTGCCGCCCAGAGCGGCCGCGCAACGTCGACAAGTTGATGAAGTACGTCTATCACGTGCATCTCCGCGACACCAGCAAGGACGAACTGCAAGTGCGCATCGGCAAGGGCGAGGTCGACTACGGCCGGCTCGTTGGCTTGCTTGAGAAGGTCAAGTACTCGCGGGCTCTTTCGGTTCACCTTCAGCCAATGCCCGATGTGGATCACATGGCCGAGATGCGCAAGATGCGGCTCCTGCTCGAGAGCTTGCTGTAACGCGTTGTCATTGCTGTTTGGCGTGCTCGTTGGTCGAGGGTGGAGCGTCCAAATACTCGATCCCCTCGACCGGCTCTTGCGGATAGATTGCCATTGGTCGATGCGCATCGGCGAAAGCGTAGTGGTGGCGAGCACCGGGATGGCGATCTGACGTGAA
This sequence comes from Planctomycetales bacterium, assembly GCA_020426845.1. Classification (GTDB taxonomy): domain Bacteria; phylum Planctomycetota; class Planctomycetia; order Pirellulales; family Pirellulaceae; genus JAGQPF01. The sequence goes on along the minus strand of JAGQPF010000599.1, from coordinate 23,036 downwards.
GACGTCTTCCCAACTCCAGATTCGCTCCATCAGCAACATCGTCAGCAGAATCGGGACAAGCTGGGCGCAGAGAATGGCGAATAATGGCTCGTTGAGGGGAGGTCCTTGAAAGAGCGACTCGAGCCAGAGGGCTATAGCAAGGCCGGTGCAGTACGCGCGGGCTCGGACAGCGCCGCCACGTCGCGATAAAAACGCCATGGCGCCGAGAAACATCGCCGCAATCGGCAGCAACAACCATGGCTCATTTCTGTTGTCGATGAGCATAGGCGCGCCGGCCAACAGCCCGGCAACCACTCCTCGGAATAGATCCTTCCAGAACTGTGGCGCTGTCGCGAGGAGGCCAACCACTGTGCCGGTCACCATGAACAGCCCGAATTCCATGATCCCAAAGAAACTGGCAGAACCGCCGCCGCTGCCCAGGGCGTAGAGCATTCCAAACAGGGCCATGTTCCAGGCAAACAGTAGCATGACCAGCACGGCGCCGGCCAGGACCACGCCGCCGACGCTGTGGAGAAACAGCTCGAACGCCTGACTGTCGGAGACGGGATAGCGGAGCCGCTTGCGCTCGAATGTCAGCAGCGCGGTGCGATAGCCGGCGAGCAGCGTTATCGTTAACGCGATAATGCCGAGCGGCATGACCACTCGCATCAACGCCAGACAGACGGCGAGCAGTGTGGTGGCGATGAGCAGGCTGGAGATGTGAAAACTGACGCCGGAGTTGGCCGCAAACGACTGCAACCGCTGTTCGGCGCCGCAGCATGGGCAGCATTCCGCATCGCCTGGTCGTTCCGCCGAGCAAACGGGACAACGCATCGTCGTGTTGTCGACGAACACCATCTCCGTCGCCGGGGCAGGGATCCAGCCGCACCGCTCACAAACGTCGCCATCGCGAACGCGCGTCGAGCGGCAATTCGGGCAGCGGTCCACCATGACACACTCGGACAGAGTTCTGCGGCGAGTCCTTATTGCCGGCTCGCCACCTGATCGGCTTGACGTTGCTGATGGATGGCCAGCAGCTTCTCGTGCAATCCACGCAACTGCTCGGCGAGCTCGCGGTTGGAGCGATACAACAGGCTCAGGGTGTTGCGAACCGCGTTCACCTCGGCCTGAATGCCGTCACGGGACTTGGTCACCGCGATCACTTCTTCCTTCACCTTGTCGAGATCGTTATCGAGGTTCGCCTTCTGGTCGCGGTAGACGGTGATCTCGGCGTTGGTGTTGTCCAGGCTGGTTTGCAGGCTGGCGATGTCGCGCTTGGCCAGCAGAATTTCGTAGGCCAGCTCCTTCATCCGCCGCGTGTGATTGTGGTAGGCGCGGTTGAAGTCGTTGAGCGGCCGGACGAAGACCGAGTCGACCTGCTCGCAGGTGCCGTCGGCGATCAGCTTGTCGGCGGTCTCCTTGTCGAACACGGCCAAATCCTCGGGCTCGAACTCCGCCGGGGCCGGCTTAAAGTTGCCGTTCTCGTCGCGCTCGCCGCGCTGCAACGCCTCGACCTGAGCGCGACCATCGGAGTCGAAGTTGCTATCGGTGTTGATCGCGTCGAGATTGGTCGCCGCATCCACATCCACGGAGTACTTTTGCAGGAAGCGAACTTTGACCCAGGTGTTCTCCGGGGCGATGTTCTCATCGATGCCGATCACCTTGCCGTCCTTCTTGTACTCCGCAATTGACTCGGCGAAGGCGGCCTCGGTGGCTTGTTTGATTTCCGCCACCCGTTGCTTCATGTCGGCCGGCGCGCTGCCTTCCCAAGCGTTCAAATACTGGCGATAGCGATCCTGCGGCGCTTTGAACAATTGGTCGATCAGCTCCTCATTCATGTCGCCATAAAGACTTTCGCCCTCGCGGTCGAGGTCGGGGCGATACTCGTTGTCCACGGCGAACGCACGGTGCCGATCAATCGGCACGATCTCGTACAGCGACCACTTGGCGCCCTGGGCCGAGCCGATGGCGTCGCGCTGCACGGCGTCGGGAGGCAACAACGGCGTGACCTGCACGCTGTTGGGGGTGGTGTTTTGCGTGCGGAACTCGCCGAGGTACAGCCAAGGCACGTTGCCGGTGGGCGTCTCTCGCTCGAGAAACGCATGCAGCACGTCGTTATCCTTGAGCTGATTGCCCGCCGGGCCAGCCGGCGCTGCGCCGCCGCCCGCCGGATCCCCCGCAGGCGCAGCCCCGCCCGCGGGAGCAGCGGGTGCGGGGGCGCCGGAAGGAGTGGTCAACGACACCACACCAGCGTTGGCATCGACTTGCGTCACCTCGCAACTTCGCCAAACGCGGCCGCGGTCCAGCATCTCGCGCTCGATTTTGCCGCGAATGCTGCGAATGCTCTCGGTGGTTTGGCGAACTTCGTTCAAATCGCCATGCAATAGTTGCTCGAACTCCTTCTCGGCAGCGTCTAACTGTTTCTCCAATCGCTCGTATTGCGTGACGTAGGTCATGCGGGTCTTGTAACTGATCGAAATCAGAATCAAGAACCACACCGCGCAGCCAAACGTCGCGATCGAAGCGAGGATGTGCCAGATTCGCCAGGTTTTGGAGCTCATGATCACAAAGACCAAGAACGCCAAGATCCCCAGGATCCCGCCAATCTGGTACAGCATTGGATTATTCATGGAGTGGTCGGCCCGCGGCGAAATGCGGACGCCTCAAATGGCTGGGGTTGATGACAACGGCAGGGAATAATCCCTGGCCGAATCAACCTCGATGATAAATTGGGGTATTTTGAGTGTCAACTAAAACCTCTCCTGTCTGGAAGAGTTAAGCCTAGAAGAGGCAAGGGTTTGGGGTGAGCGGTAAGATCGTGGAATCCGACTTGATCGGCTCAGTTGTTCAAGTGAGGTAACTCGGCAGTCCGATAACAGCCGTTACAGACCCAACTTGCCTCACTTCCTCATTGCACTCATCCATAGAATCCGCCCCGACGTTGATAGGCAGACTCCCCCCAGAGGAGCTGTCTGCGGCTCGGCGGAGGGAGTTGTTGCAAAGGCGAGTGTTGCACCCCTTCCCCGCAGGGGCACACCATGCACCCACCCGATCGACGCGCCGGGCGTCCGCGCCCCGTCTCTACCCCAGCGGCATGCGCGCACGACTTCGCCAATGGCCAGCTTGCGCGCTTAGTGCCGGTTTTGATGTTGTTGGCCTGCTTGGGTGGCTGCAACCGCGGCAAGTACCGCCAAGCTGCCGATGCCGAGGCGCATTGCCTCATCAACGAGAAGTCGGTCGGTCCGAATTGGAACCTCGACAACTACAACGTCTACCCGAACGCCGCCTCCCGCATGTTCGATCCGTTCGCGCCCGATCGCGAGCCGATGCCGCCGGATGATCCGATCTCGCATCGCTTCATGCACTTCATTGACGGCAAAAAAGGCTTTCCGCACTGGCATAAGTTCGGCGACACCGACCAGGTGCAGAACCCTGCCTGGATGGCCCACATGAACCTGGACGAGGACGGCGTCGTCCGTGTCGACGAGTTCACGGCGTTGCAGCTGGCGCGGCTCCACTCAACCGACTACCAAACCGAGCTGGAGGACCTGTTTCTCTCGGCGCTGGACGTTAGCACCGAGCGATTCCGGTTCGACACCCAGTTATTCGGCGGCTATCAGGTCGACTACACAACGGCGGGGCCGCAAGCGGTTGGCTCGAGCGGCACGGCTCGGTCGGTGCTCGGCCTATCCACTCGCAGTGTGCAGGCGCGGCGGTTTTTCACCACGGGCGCCGAGTTGGTCGCGGGGTTCGCCAACTCGTTGGTGTGGCAGTTCTCGGGGACCAACTCGCACAACGCCAACACGCTGATCGACTTTACCTTCCTGCAACCGCTGCTGCGCAATGCCGGCCGCGACCGGATCCTCGAACGGCTCACGATCGCCGAACGCACGTTGCTGGCCAACGTGCGGCAGATGGAGTGGTATCGGAAGGGATTCTACCTGGACATTCTCACCGGTCGCGGCAGCCAAACGGGTCCGTCCCGTCGCGGCGGTGTGTTCGGCGCCGGCCTGTCGGGCTTTACCGGCACCGGTGGCGGCTTCTTCACCGGCGGTGGCGGCAACACCGGTGGCGGCGGCGGTGGCGGCGGACTGGGCGGCAGCACGGCCGGCGGCTTCCTCGGCCTGTTGCAGACGCAGCAAACGCTGCGCAACGAGGAGGCGAATATTGCCTCGCTGCGCAGCAGCTTGACTCAGCTGGAGGCGTTTCGTCCTTCCGGGCGCATCGACTATTTCCAGGTCGAGCAAGTCCGACAGCAGCTGTATGACAACACGTCTCGGTTTCTCGCCAACAAGCAGGCGTACCAAAACACGCTCGACAGTTTCAAACAGACGCTTGGCCTGCCGCCGCAGTTGCGAATGAGGATCGACGACGACAAGCTGGGACAATTTAATCTGATCGACCCTGAGATCACCCCCTTGCAGGACCTCTTGGCCGAGCTGCAACGCGAGGTGGGCGCCACGCTGGTGCCGATGTTGATCAGCCCCGAGCCCGGAAAAGAGCAGCAGTGGCGGGACGTGATGACTCGCGGCCTCCGCAAGACGCAGGAGTTGATCGCGGCTGCCAACGAGCTGCGTCGCGAAGTGCTCGAAGAAAGCATGCGGCGCGCCCTGGCCGATGTGAGCGACCTGGAGAAGCGAGTGCCGCAGCGGCTTGAGATGGCTCGGTCGCTGCAGGAGTTGGCGAAGCTCCCGATGCAGGACCCAACCGAAGTCCAGTTGATGCAGTACGTCGACGAGTCCTTGTTCGACACCGAGTATCTCGAGAACTTGCCCGTCGACATTCGCGAAAAGCTCGGCGAGATCAAGCAGCGGCTCGAGGAGTTGGGACAGCTCGCCGACCAGCTTGGCGCGGAGTGCCAATCGCAACTGGAGAACATTGAACGGGTCACCGACGAGCAGTTGGCCGCGCTGTCCTTGCAGCTGCGCGAGCGTCTGTTGCAGCCCTTTCCGGCGATGTTGACCGATCTGTCGACCGAGTTTCTGCAAGTGTCACTGGAGCAAGCTCGGGCAAGAACCGAGCGAATCACGCTGCCGGCGGTCGACATCGGCTGGGCGGTGGCGTTGGAAGTCGCGCGGGAGAATCGGTTGGACTGGATGAACGCCCGCGCGGCGTTGGTCGACGCCTGGCGGTTGCTGGAGTTCAACGCCGATGACCTGGAAGGCGTGTTGAATTTGGTGGTTAGCGGTGACGTGACCAACTACGGTGACAATCCGTTTCGGATGGGCCACAATTCCGGGCGGTTGCGAATGGGCATTGAGTTTGACGCTCCGTTCACCCGTCTGCAGGAGCGGAACATCTACCGCGAGGCGTTGATTGACTTTCAGCGCGCTCGCCGGAACTACTATCGATATGAGGACAACATCGCCGCGTCGTTGCGATTGATCCTTCGTCAAGTGTCGCTGGACCGGGTCAACTTCGAGCTTCGCCGCCGAGCCTTGCGAGTGGCAGTCGAGCAGGTGCGGCTGGCGCGTTTGGAGCTGCTGCGGCCGCCTCAGACCGAGGGCGATCGGCTTGGTCCGACGACCGCGCAGAACTTGATCAACGCCTTGAACTCGCTCCGCAACGCACAGGATGCGTACCTCAATGTGTGGGTCGACTACGAGATTCAGCGCAAGCTGCTCGATTTGTCGATGGGCACCATGACGCTCACCAACGAGGGTGTCTGGGTTGATCCGGGCGCGATCGGTCTGGAGTTCGGCTATCCCGCCGTCAGCGCGGAGATCTTGTCGGCGTGCTCCTATGACCCGGTTCAGGTGGCCCCGGTCGACGCGGGCGGGCTCGAAGAGCTTCCCGGCGTGGAGTCGGTGGAACCCGGCGCCGGCGCCGGCGGCGGTGCAGGTGTGATCGTCTCACCCGCCCATGGACCGGTTCCGAGCGACTCGCAGGGAGCGGATGCTCCGGCCGGCTTGGAGACTCGGCCGCCTGCCGTGGACTCGGTTCCCGTGCCGGCTGACCAACTCCCGCCACAACCCGCCCCGGCCGAGGACGCCGGGTTGGGGCCTCGGGACGGAAACCCCGTCAAACAGGTCAACGCGGAGGAAGAGTCCGCTCTGCCCGAACCGGTGCTGGAGCCGTTTAAGCCAAGGTTGACGGTCCCACGCAAGTAGCTTGCCGGCATCGGCGAATCTCGGATTGGTTCGCCGATTTCTTGGGCTTTTTCAGGCGTCGCCCGCGGGGAGCCGCCCTGTGGCGGGTTCGCGCACGTGAACGGTCGTTGCGCCGAGCCGTTACTGAAGGTAGCCACTCCCTCGACGGACTCCAAGCATCTCGGGCCGAGCTTACCGGCATTCGGGGCGCCGGCGCCTAGCGTCCTGCCAACGCCCGCGCGCTTCGCGGCATAGCGCCCAGCCCACCGCCCACCTCCGCATCTGCGCTGAAAGTGCCGGTTGCGCCAGCAACCTCACTGTGAGGCTCGTTGGGCAGCAGTTCCTGTCCTGCTTCGGCGGCAATTTCCAATGACAGTCGAGGGGAGCGGGACTACAATGGAACGACCTCCAGCCTCAACCCTCTTATCATCCCTCCCCGGGAAAGGCGGCACATATGACCGCGGGACGAGCACACCTTCACGGGCCCTCCTCCAACTCATCGCTTCCTCGAGTCACCCGTCGCGAGCGTCGCGGCGCCACGGCGGCCATCGTGGTGACGCTGTTGTTGCTGCTCTCCGGCGGCGGAGCAGGCGTCTACTATTACTTCTCGCAACGCGATGCGAATGAGCTCAAGGAGCCGCCGCTGACGCATGTCGTCAATCGCGGCAAGTTCGATCACATCGTGCTCGAGCAGGGTGAAATCGAGAGCTCGAGCAACGTCGAAGTGATGTGCGAAGTCAAGTCGCGCAACAGCGGCACGGCGATCCTCTGGGTCGTCGAAGAAGGCACGCACGTGAAAGAGGGCGACTTGCTGGTCGAGCTCGATTCGTCGGTGCTCGAGCAGGAGCTGACTCAGCAGAAGATCGCCGAAAGCAACGGCGAGGCCCGAGTCATCACGGCGACCAGCGCGCTGGAGCAGGCCAACGTCGCGAAAGACGAGTATCTGGACGGCACATTCAAGCAAGAAGAGAAGACCATCGAAAGCGAGATCTTGGTCGCCGAAGAGGCGCTCAGCCGCGCCCAGGAGACGGCCAAGTACAGCGAAGTGCTCGCCGCTCAGCAATTCATTACGCCACAGCAGCTCCGCGCGGATCAGTTCGCCGTCAAGCAGCGCGAAGTCGAGCTCAAGCTGGCCGAGCAAAAGCTGAAGACGCTCCAAGAGATCACCAAGCGCAAGATGCTGATTCAGTTGGAAGCCGATATCAAGGCGGCCGAGGCGCAGCTGAAGGCCGAACAAGAGTCCTTCAACGAGGAAGTGGCCAAGCGGAAGGAGGTCGAAGAGCAGATCGCCAAATGCAAGATCACCGCTCCTCAGGCCGGCCAAGTCGTGCACGCCAACAAGACCTCCAGCCGCGGCAATGCCGAGTTTGTCGTCGAGCCTGGCGCCATGGTCCGCGAGCGACAGACAATCATTCGCCTTCCCGACCCGGACCAAATGCGCGTGACGTCGAAAATCAACGAGGCGCGCGTGCCGCTGGTCGAGCCCGAGATGCCGGTCACCATCGAGATCGGCGCAATCAATAACACGCTGGAGGGCCGCGTCACCAAAGTGAACAAGTATGCCGAGCCAACCAGCTTCTTCGGCACGCAGACCAAGGAGTATCTGACATACATCGAAGTGCTGAATCCGCCCGAGAACATTCGTTCCGGCATGACGGCCGAGGTGAAGATCTATGTCGCCCAGTTGCCCGACGTGCTGCAAGTTCCCGTGCAGGCGGTGGTCGAGGAGAAGGGGCACTACTTCTCGATTGTGACCCATGGCGGCAGCAATTTTGAAACTCGCCAAGTCAAGGTGGGCGCCAGCAACGACAAGTTTTTGGTGGTCGAGGATGGGGTGAAGGAAGGCGAGACCGTGGTGCTTAATCCCCGCATGTATCGCGACCGGATGGACATTCCCAAAGACCTGGCCCCGGTCACTCCAAAGGTGGTGCCCGGCAATGGGAAAAGCAAAGGCAAGGGCAAAGGAAAAGGCAAGGGCGGTGATGTCGCGGGTGGCGGTCCGGGCGGCCCCGGTGGCGCCGGAGGCGATGGTCCGCCATCCCCTGCGGCCATTGTGGGACGAATCATGGATGGCGCCGACACCAATGGCGACGGCAAGCTCGAGCAAGGTGAGATCGACGCCATGGACGAACGCGGCCGAGCCATGGCCGGCGGTGCTGATGCCAATAGCGATGGCGTTGTGGATCGTGGCGAGCTGATGGCCGCGGTCGCGAAACGAATGGCGGAACGACGCGCAAGCGGCGGCGGACCGGGTGGACCCGGTGGCGGACCCGGCGGACCCGGCGGACCGGGGGGCGGCCGCGAATGAAAAGCGCGACTACGCAGCCGGGCATTGATCAGGGTTTGGCCGCCCGGCTGGTTGATCTACGCAAGGATTATGTGCTGAAGAGCGAGACCGTCCACGCGCTGCGCGGAGTCTCGTTGGAGGTGCCGACCGGGGACTACGTCGCCATCATGGGACCGTCCGGCTCGGGCAAAAGCACGCTGCTCAACCTGCTCGGCTGCCTCGACCGACCTTCGTCGGGCAGCCTGTTCCTCGGCCCCGACGACGTGTCGCGGATGTCCGACGACGGCTTGTCGCACATTCGCGCCACTCGCATTGGCTTCGTGTTTCAGTCGTACAACCTGATCCAGCAGCTGACGGTCGTTGAAAACATCGAAGTGCCGCTGTACTACCAAGGGCGGCTGTCAGCCGCATCGCGCGAGCGTTGTCGCCAATTGGCTGAAATGGTCGGGCTCGGGGAGCGTCTTGGGCATCGGCCCAATCAGCTTTCGGGCGGTCAGCAGCAGCGCGTGGCAATTGCCCGCAGCTTGGTCAATGACCCCTACTTCATCCTCGCCGACGAGCCGACGGGAAACCTCGACTCGCAGACGACCGAGGAGATTTTGAACCTGTTTCAGCGGCTCAACGAGCAGGGCAAGACCATCATTTTGGTCACGCACGAAGACGAAGTCGCCGAGCACACCAAACGCGTCGTTCGTCTGCGCGACGGACTGGTTCAGAGTGATGTTCGCCAAGACCGCGCGGGGTCCCACGCATGATTCTTTGGCTACGAACCTTCCAGCTGGGCGTGAAGAGCCTGTTGCTCCATCCGATGCGGTCGTTGCTGACCGTGCTGGGTATCTTCATCGGCGTGGCCAGCGTGATCTGGCTGCTGGCGATCAGCGAGGGCATCAGCATCCAGGCGCGCAAGCAAATCGAGGACCTGGGCGCCGACACCATCATCGTGCGGTCGATCAAGCCGTCCGCCGAAAAGACCGCCGACATTCGCGGCCCCGTTCCCTACGGCTTGCGGCGCGAGGAATTCGACACGCTGCAAGAGACGCTGCCCAAGGATGTGCTGAAAAGCATCCTGCCGATTCGCGAGATTCGCCGGCAGTTCCGCTACTCCGATCGGCTGGTGGATGGCCGTCTGGTTGGCTGCACTCCCGAGTACGCCGAGGTCACGCGGCTGATCGTCAACCAAGGTCACTTCATTTCGGAAGCCGACGTCCAGAACAAGCAAAACCACTGCGTGCTGGCGGCGCGGGTGGCCGAGCGGCTGTTTCCCTATGAGGATCCGATCGGACGCACGATCTACATCGCCGAGCACAAGGACTTCTATCAGATCGTCGGCGTGCTGCAGCATCGCAATCCAACCGCCGCGATCGGCGGCTCGCTGGACTCGCAGGACTTCTCCAACGACGTCTACATTCCGATCTCCACCATGCGACAGCTCGTGGGCGACGTCGTGGTCACTCGCGGCAGCGGCAGCTTCGAGGGCGAGATCCTCGAGTTGAATCAGATCACGCTTCGCGTCAACCAGGTGAATCAGGTCCGCAACACCGCGGCCTACATCGACGCCATGCTCGAGAAAGCCCACTCCGATCTGGAGGATGTGGCGACCGTGGTTCCGCTGGAGTTGCTCGAGCAGGCCGAGACGACACGGATCATGTTCATGGTCTTCATGGGCTTGATCGCCGCGATCTCGTTGCTGGTGGGCGGCATCGGCATCATGAACATCATGCTCGCCACCGTCACCGAGCGGACGCGGGAGATCGGCATCCGTCGCGCTCTCGGCGCCAAACGAAACGATATCACTCGGCAGTTCCTGGTGGAGACCATCGCGCTTTCGGTCGTGGGCGGCGCCACCGGGATCGCGGCCGGTTATCTCTGCCCCGTCGTGATCGACCAGGTGCGTTCCATGATCGCTCAGTTCAACCCGGAGATGATCGAGAATCTGCCGGCGGTCATTCGCGACGTGCAGCCCAAAATCGTGCCGCTTTCGATTCCACTGGCGTTTGGCATCTCGTTGATCATCGGCGTCCTGTTCGGCATCTACCCGGCCATTCGCGCCGCCCAGATGGATCCGATCGAGGCCCTGCGACACGAGTAATCGATGCTTTTCGCTATTCAACGCTACCGCTTCTACCCCCCCGGATGTTGGCTCGCGCTGCTCACGATGACGGCGCTCGTCGGCTCCGCCGTTGCCGATGAGCCCGAACCGCGGACCGAGTCGCGGCCAGTGTTGCGACCTCATCCCGAGGCCATCGCCAACACGCATGACCCAAGCGAGGTCGACAAGCCGGAGCTCGTCCCGTTCATCGTCAAGGATTCCCGCGCGTTGCCGGGCATCGTTGTCGACGAAATGGAAGCCAAGCTAGTCGGCAAATGGCAATACTCCACGCACACGCCGCCCTACGTGGGCCTCGGCTATCTCCACGATCAGAAGTCGGGCAAGGGAGAGCGGTCGGTGATCTTCACGCCAAACCTGCCTGCCGAGGGACTCTACGAAGTGCGGCTCTCGCACTGTTACAATGTCCGCCGCTCAACCAACACTCCCGTGACGATTCACTTCGCCGATGGTGAGCGGACGATTCGCATCAACCAGCAGGAGACACCGCCTCACGGGCGGCTCTTCCGCACATTGGGAACGTTTCGTTTCGAAGCCGGCAAGCAAGGCTGGGTGCGCATCTCCAACGAGGGCACCGACGGCAAGTATGTGATTGCGGATGCCGTGCAATTTCTGCCCGTCCGAAAGTGACGACAAAGCGGTTAGGTTGGGAGGCCGTTGAAGAAGTTGGCGGCCTGTTGAAAAGGCCCGACGGTCACTCCATTTGGTGAACGAGCTTCATGAAACGCGAGCTGCCAGCCGGGACGCTCTGGGCCTTTCGCCTGATCGCCTTCGGATTGCCGCTGCTGATCGGCGGGCTGATCACCATCGTCGTGATGATCAAGTTTCGCTTTCTCGTCCGTGACGATGATGGCAACATGGCGCTGCAACGCCCCATCTATCTCCAAGAGCCTGACCACGAGGTCTCCGGACATCAGTACCTCTACGACTCAGCGCTCGGCTGGCGCAACATCCCCGGTTACAACGCGTCCACTCGTGGTCGTGAGCTGAAGATCAACGCTCGCGGCCTGCGCGACCGCGATTATGATCTGGAGAAGCCGGTTGGTCATGGTCGGCTGTTGGTGTTGGGCGACTCCTTCACTTGGGGCTATGGAGTCGACAATCGGGCGATCTACACCGAGGTGCTTGAAGAGCGCCTGCAGGATCGTCAGCCGCCATGGGAGGTGATTAACTGCGGAGTCTCCGGCTGGGGCACCGACCAACAATATCTATTTCTCAAAGCGGAGGGCTTTCGATATCAGCCCGACGTCGTGTTGGTCGCGCTGTTCCTGATCAATGACCCGCACGAGAACACCTCGTCGCACGTTTATGGAATGCACAAACCGGTCTTTTTGAATACGCAACTCGAGCTCGGCAATACCCCCGTCCCCAAACCGGGCGAGCCTGTGGTTGTCCGCAGTTCTGTCGAGCCGGTGGCGATGACAACTTCGATCCTGGCGGCAATGGAACGCGAATGCCGGGATCGCTCCATTCGCTTGGGAGTGATGAAGTTCGGGCGATTTCTCAGGCCCGAGGATCCGGAATTATTGAAGGACGAGCAGCGCCTCGAGGCGTGGATTGCGGAGCGGCCAGACCTGCACTACCTGGACCTGGACGATTCGTTTCGCGATCGGTCCATCACCCGTGAAGAGCTCGTCGAAGGCAATTATGATGGCCATTGGAACGCTCGCGGCCATGCCTTGGTCGCCGAGATCCTGCAGGAATTCCTGGCCGATCGGGAGTTGCTTGCTCCCGCGCTTCCCGCCCCATTGGATTGACCCGCCCGCTTGAATCAACCATCCAAGCTCGGTGGTATGATGGCGGGCATCTCCCTGAGGTCTCCGTTCTCCGATTTTTGTCTGTGTCGTCATTCTGCACACGCCTCGAGCGCCCTTGACTATGCATCGATCATTTCCGTTCGCCCTGCTGACTTTGTGCTTGTGGGTGTTCAGTGGCGCAGCCCCGGCAGCCGGCGATGAGCCGGCGGTCGATTTCAGCCGGGACATCCTGCCGCTCTTGTCCAACAATTGCTTTCAATGCCATGGGCCAGCCGAGTCGGGGCGGGAAGCCGGTTTGCGACTCGACCAGCGCGCCGCGGCGACCGCGCAGCTGGAGTCGGGCAAGTCGGCAATCGTTCCGGGGAAATCGGCCGACAGTGAATTGGTGCGCCGACTGGTGACAGAGGATCTCGATGAGAGGATGCCGCCGCCCGACACCGGCAAGTCGTTGAGTCCCGAGCAAGTCGCGTTGATCAAGCGTTGGATCGACAACGGCGCCGAATGGACCGGCCACTGGTCGTTCCAGCCGCCTCGCTCGCCTCATGTGCCCGACGCGACGCCCGGCTGGAGAGTCGTGAATCCGATCGACTTGTTCATTCAGCAGCGGATGCAGCAGGCGAAGCTCGCGCCCGAGCCGCCTGCCAATAAAGAGACGTTGATTCGGCGAGTGACGTTGGACCTCACCGGCATGCCTGCCACGCTTGCGGAAGTCGACGCATTTCTCGCCGATGATTCGGAGCAGGCTTATGAGCGCGTTGTCGACCGGTTGTTGAACTCGCCGCGATATGGCGAGCACCTCGCGCGGATCTGGCTCGATGCGGCGCGGTACGGCGACACACACGGACTGCATCTGGACAACGAGCGATCGATTTGGCCGTACCGTGACTGGGTGATTGATTCGTTTAACCGCAATCAGCCGTTTGACCAATTCACCATTGAGCAACTCGCTGGAGACTTGCTCCCCAACGCCACGTTGCAGCAGCGTGTTGCGACGGGCTTCAATCGCTGCAACGTGACCACGAGCGAAGGTGGCTCAATCGACGACGAGTACTATGTTCGCTATGCGGTCGATCGAGTGGAGACGACCGCAACGGTCTGGCTGGGCCTGACCGCGTCATGTGCCTCGTGCCACGATCACAAATTCGACCCGCTCACGCAGCGCGAGTTCTACCAGCTGTTCTCCTACTTCTACAGCCTGACGGAACGAGCGATGGACGGCAATGCGTTGTTGCCGCCGCCCGTGGTCAAGGTGCCCAGCGCCGAGCAGGCTGCGGCCAAGGAGCGGCTCACCGCGGAGCTCGCCGACGCGGACGCGCAGATCGCCCGGGTGCTCGACTCGTTTCAATATGTGGATCCTCGGCCCAACGAGCCGCTTGGCGAGTTGGTTCGCGCAGAACGAATTTGGATCGATGATGTGTTGCCGGCAGGAGCGAAGCCGCAAGGCGATGGACCGGAGCCGTGGAAATTCGTTGAGGCGCCGGACCACCCCGTGCATCTTGGCGTCAAGTCGACCGTGCGGAGCGGATCGGGCGGCGGAATCACGCAGCACTTTTTTACGGACGCAACCGACAAGCTGACTATCGGCGAGGACTCGCGGCTGTTCGCGTTCGTCTACCTTGATCCTCAAGATCCGCCGGCGACAATTCAGTTGCAGTTTAACGACGGAAGCTGGGAGCATCGCGCGTCCTGGGGCGCCGACAAGGCGTTTGGCGCGGGGCGCAACGACGCTTCGAACCGCCAAATGGGCGCGCTGCCCGAGCTCGGCAAGTGGATCCGCTTGGAGGTCACGGCGGAGGCCGTTGGGCTCAAGCCCGGCTCCGAGTTGAACGGCTGGGCCTTCACGCAAGTCGACGGGACCGTGCACTGGGACGCGGCCGGCATCGCCTCGCAAGCCATGTCGGACGAACAGAAGAAGTCGCTTTCCGCTTGGGAACAGTATCGCAAACTCGCCAAGGCCCCCGCGCTGCCCGGCGAAATTCAAAAACTGTTGGATCTCGCCGCGGACCAGCGAAACGATGCGCAGCGGATGCAGCTCACGCGATACTATCTCGAGCACGTGCACCCCGACGCGCGTCAGCAGCTTGCTGCCCCCCGCCAGCGCCAAGTGCAGCTCAAGGCGGAGCTCGACCAAGTGGAGAATGCCATTCCCGGCACTCTGGTGATGGAGGATCGCGCCGAGCCTCGCCAAGCGTTTGTGCTCGAGCGCGGCGAGTACACGCTCAAACGCGACAAGGTGGACTCGGATGTGCCTGCCTGGATTGCTCCGCCCGTGCCCGGCGCCGGGGCGAATCGCCTGGGCCTGGCCAAGTGGCTGGTGCAGCCCAGCCACCCGCTGACGTCGCGGGTGACCGTCAATCGCTTTTGGCAGCTGGTGTTTGGCACGGGGTTGGTCAAGACGTCCGAGGACTTCGGCGTCCAGGGCGAGCGCCCCTCGCATCCCGAGCTGTTGGATTGGCTGGCAATCGACTTCGTGCAATCGGGCTGGGACGTCAAACGCTGCTTGAAACAGATGGTGATGTCCGCGACCTATCAACAATCGTCGCGCGTCGAGCCCGCTAAGTTGGCGGCAGACCCCGGCAATCGTCTGCTTGCTCGCGGCGCGCGGTTTCGACTGGATGCCGAAGTGATTCGCGACCAAGCTTTGGCTGTCAGCGGATTGCTGAATGGCGTCATCGGCGGCAAAAGTGTGAGGCCTTACCAACCGGCAGGGCTCTGGAAGCCGGTAGGGTTTGGCGGCAGCAACACCTCGGTGTTTGTGCAGGACCAGGGCGAAAAGCTCTACCGTCGCAGCATGTACACATTTTGGAAACGCACTTCGCCGCCGCCTTCCATGGCGACCTTTGACGCTCCCAACCGAGAGACGTGCCAGGTGCGACGCGCCAGGACGAACACGCCGTTGCAAGCGCTTGTGTTGTTGAACGATGTGCAGTTTGTCGAATCGGCGCGGCGATTTGCCGAACGCGTGGTGCGGCAGGGCGGCGACAGCGTCGAACAGCGGGCCGAATTCGCGTTCCGCACAATGCTGGCTCGCCGCCCCAGCGAATCGGAGCTGCGGCAACTGACAAGCTTCTGGCAAGAACAGCATGAGCGATTTCGGCAAGCGCCCGAGTCCGCGGCGAAATTGGTGGCTATTGGCGAGTCGACTCGTGATGAGCAACTGGACGCCGTCGAGCTCGCGGCCTGGACCATGCTGACTCACGTGCTGATGAATCTCAGCGAGACGGTGACTCGAGGGTAGTGTCCCTCGCCACGTCATCAGCACGACGCCACAGCATGGCGTCGCAGCTTCAGCTTTGCAAGTTTCCACCTTAGGATTGAGGGAAAAACAACTTCCCGAATTGCGGATTGGCACTTGAACGTTTTCAGCTGCGATTTGGTCCGAAAGCCAATCCGCCGGGGGAATTTGTTTTTCCCGTTTTCCGTAGATTTAGATTGACGAAGGCTTGAAATGGATCCGATTCGCGAAGCGGCCCTGGTCGAGACGCGCCGACACTTTTTCGGCCGCACGGCCACCGGAATAGGCGCCGCGGCGTTGGCGTCATTGGTCAACCCTCAGCTGTTCGCCGCGCCAGCTGCCTCGCAGGACGCCACGGGCGGTCTGCCGGGCCTGCCGCATTTTGCTCCGCGGGCGAAGCGAGTGATCTATTTGTTCATGTCCGGCGCCCCGTCGCAGCTCGACATGTGGGATTACAAGCCGAAGATGGAAGATTGGTTCGACAAGGACCTGCCGGATTCGGTGCGCAACGGACAACGCATCACCACGATGACGTCCGGCCAGCAGCGGTTTCCGATCGCGCCCTCGATTTTCAAGTTTTCCCGACATGGCGAGCACGGCGCATGGGTCAGCGAGCTGCTGCCACACACGGCGAAGATGGTGGACGACATCGCCGTTATCAAGACAGTGAACACCGAGGCGATCAATCACGATCCGGCGATCACCTATATCCAGACCGGCAGCCAGTTGCCCGGCCGCCCCAGCACGGGCGCGTGGCTCTCGTACGGACTAGGTAGCACCAACGAGAACCTGCCTGCCTTCGTTGTTCTGCACTCGACCGTCAACGGCGGATTCGGCGGACAAGCGCTCTACTCGCGACTGTGGGGCGCCGGCTTCTTGTCAACGCGACATCAGGGAGTCAGCCTCCGCTCGACCGGTGACCCCGTGCTCTATCTGTCAAATCCCGAAGGCATGTCCGCCGAGTTGCGCAGACGGATGCTGGATCAGCTGGGCGATCTCAATCGGCTTCGCTTCGACGAAGTGGGCGATCCCGAGATTCAATCGCGAATCGCTCAGTACGAGATGGCGTACCGCATGCAGACATCCGTTCCCGAGCTGACGGACATCTCGGGCGAGTCCCAGCGCACGCTCGAAATGTACGGCCCCGACGTCACGAAGCCCGGAACCTTTGCGGCCAACTGCTTGCTCGCTCGCCGACTCGCCGAGCGCGGCGTGCGGTTCACGCAGGTCTTCATTCGGCAATGGGATCAACACGGCAATCTGCCCAATGACATCCGTCGCCAGTGCGGGATCATCGACCAGCCCTGTTGGGCGCTGGTTCAAGACTTGAAGCAGCGCGGCCTGCTGGAGGACACCCTCGTCATTTGGGGCGGCGAGTTCGGTCGCACGATCTATTGTCAGGGTGGACTGACGAAGACCAACTATGGCCGCGACCACCATCCGCGCTGCTATACGAAGTGGATGGCCGGTGGCGGCATAAAGCCCGGAATTGTCTACGGCGAAACGGACGACTTCAGCTACAACGTCACGGAGAATCCCGTTCATATCCACGATCTGAACGCCACGATTCTCCACCAATTGGGCATCGATCACGAGCGACTGACCTATCGCCACCAAGGCCGCGACTTCCGCTTGACCGACGTGCACGGCAACGTCGTCTCGGGCCTGCTTGCCTAGCAGTTTCGTCCGTGGCACAGGCTGCCAGCCTGTGATTGCTTTGGTTTTGGCCGCCGCTTGCAGGCTGGCAGCCTCCGTGGCACAGGCTGCCAGCCTGTGATTGCATTGGTTGTGGCCGCCGCTTGCAGGCTGGCAGCCTGCACTACAACAAGTGCGCTCCGTGGCAGCAATGAGCGAGTGCGCCCATTGCGCGGCGCGCATTCCGGCTGTAGTGGTTATGCCGTCTGGGCGCGGTCGCGGGCAACGCCTTGTCCAGGCGATCCGTGTTGACCCCTCTGCAGATTTGTGGCGTGCACTAGGTTTCCTTGGGGACCCGTGCGCGCTCGATGCGACGTCGCTTGAGCATGCTTGGAGCAGCTAAACACCGGGCTCGTCGCTACATGTGGCCAAATCGACACAATTCGAACCAGTCGCCGGTCAATCTCCGGCAACTCGAAGATCGGATCCTGATGAGCGCCGCGCCGGCGCCGGAGCTGATCGATGCCGGCGTGGAGAACGGCTCCTGGGATGACGCCGAACTGATCGCCGCTGTCGACAGCCAGCTGGACTTCCTCCAGCAGGCGTTCGAAAGTGAGCTGGCCCTCGACGAAGTGGACGCGATGTCGTTGGCGGCCGAGACGGATGACGGGTTTGCGCTCGGCATGGACGACACAAGTGCGCTGGACGGCTGGTCGCTCGACACTGATACGAGTGACGGGCCGCCAACCTTGCCTGCCGTGGAGCTGCAGACTGGCGCCTCGGCGCTCGATGCCGCCACCTTGGTGAGCAACTGGAGCTCGGACACTCCAGGACTCCGCGAGGTTGTCTTTATCGACGCTGCGGCGGACGAAGACCTGGAGTTGATGTCGGACTTGCTGGATCAACAGGCGGCCGGCCGCGACATTGAGGTGTTCTTGCTCGATCCCGAACTCGATGGCATCGAGCAGATCCGCCAGGTGTTGGCGGAGTTCGACCATCTAGACGCTGTCCATCTGGTCACCCACGGCGCGGACGGTCAGATTCAGCTGGGCAACGCGACGCTGTCGAACGCCACTTGGAGCGAGTACGCCGTTCAGCTCGCCGCTTGGGGCGACGCGTTACAGCACGATGGCGATTTGCTCATCTATGGCTGCGATGTCGCCGCCACCGAGGACGGCCGCTCGCTGCTGGAGCTGCTTCGCGACGTCTGCGATTGTGACATTGCGGCAAGCGATGACCGGACTGGCGCTGTTGAACTAGGTGGCGACTGGGATCTGGAATACAACTTGGGCGCTATCCAGTCGAGCGTGGTCTTCTCCGCGGATGTGCAAGCGGAGTGGGGCGGTGTGTTGGCGACGTATCTCGTTACCAACACGAATGACTCGGGGGCAGGCTCGTTGCGGGATGCAATTGACCAGGCTAACGCCAGCGCGGGCGCCGACGTGGTCACCTTCAACATCTCTGGCAGCGGCACGCAGGTGATCAGCCTGGCCTCCGCGTTGCCGCAGATCACCGAACAGCTGACGATTGATGGCACGACGCAGACCGGCTGGGTCGCTGGCAGTTTCTTGCCAGTGGTGCTGGACGGCAACGATGTGGCCTCTGGCATCGAGTTTTCCGCTGCAGCGGACGGATCGTTGGTTCGCGGCTTGGTGATTCGCGACTTTAACGCTGACGCAGTGGACCTGCTTGCCGGGGCGGACAACATTACCATCGCGGGCAACTGGATCGGACAGTTCAATAGTGACGGCAGCGACGCTGGCGTCGGCGAAGCGAACGTGTTTTCCGGAGTGCGGATCCTCGGCGACAACGCTGCGATCGGCGGATCCGCCGTGGCGGACCGCAACGTGATCGCGGGGACGGAGTTCGGCGTGTTGCTGCGAGGAACCGCGACCGGCAACACGGTCTCGGGCAACTACATCGGCACTGACGTCGCGGGCGGCTCGTTGAGAGGCGCGATCGACTACGGCGTCTACATGATCGAGAACGCCGCCGGCAACGTCATTGGTGGCGCCGTGTCCGCCGACGGCAACGTGATCGCCGGCGCGGCCGTCGATGGTATCCATCTCTGGGGCGAGGGCGTTGACGGCAACACGATTCAAAACAACTACGTCGGCGTCTCGGCCGATGGCGCCGTGAATCTCGGCAATGCGGGTGACGGCATCTTGATCTTTGAGGGTGGCGACAACCAACAGATTCTTAACAATCTCGTCGCAAGCAGCGGGCTCGTCGGCATCGAAGTCGACGGCAATGGCGTCACTTCGTCGGGCAACGTCATTCAAGGAAACACGATCGGCACCGACCTCACCGGAGTGTTGGATTGGGGCAGTGGCGAGAACGGCATCTTGCTGGAGCGGAGCGCGAGCGACAACGTCGTTGGCGGTGTGGGCGCGGGCGACGGAAACGTAGTTGCCTTCAGCGGGCGGAACAGCTCGCTGGATGGCTCCGGCATCGCCGTGCAGGATGGCTCGTCGGCCACGATCCGCGGCAACTCCGTTTACTCGAATCGTGAACTTGGCATTGACTTGTCGAGTGGCGTTGACGACGGGGCCGATGCCAACGACGCCGGCGACGGCGACACTGGCGGCAACAATCGCCAAAACTGGGCAGTGCTGAAAACGGTTGCGATTGACGGCGCCGGCCAATTGTCAATCAATCTCGACACAACTACTTTGGTTTCCGGCGACTACTCGCTCGATCTTTACGCCAGCACGAGCCGCGATGGAGGCTTTGTCGAAGGCGAGCGATTCCTGGGCAGCGTTGCCCTGTCAAGCGCGGATGTGGGCAATTCCTCGTTGACACTGTTGTTGTCGTCGATCACGCTCTCGCCCGGCGAGTATGTGACATTGACCGCCACGGACATTGCGGGAAACACCTCGGAGTTCTCCAACTATGCAGTCGCGACGGATGGCGACCCCGGTGGCTCAACGCCAACGGTTCTGACGGCCGTCTCCACGTCGTCCGGCGGCCTTAGCATCAACGAGGATGGCGGCGACGACACCTACCTGTTGGCCGAGGACGGCGCGGCGATCTTCGGCGGCGCCACTGCGTTTACGGCCGAGTTTCAGCTGCAGCTGAGTGATACCGGCCATATGTCCTTGTTGGGCTACACTACCGACGCGGATGGCGACGAGATCTACCTTGCAGTTGACAACGGCTCCATGTTCCTGCAAATCCAAAGTGCCGTCGTGATTAGTGCCAGCGCCGGTGCGGGAATCTACGATGGCCAGACGCACCACTTGGCATTTTCGTGGGATAACACTGGCGCTTACGAGTTCTTCGTCGATGGCGCCAGCCTCGAAAGTGGCAGCGGACTCGCCGTCGGCGCCACGCTCAATACGACGGGCGGCACGCTCGTCCTCGGGCATGATCCCGACTATGGCAATGACACATATCAGTTCGATGCGAATGGGGCTGCGCACGTTACGCTGCACGATGTGCGGATCTTTGATGCAGTGCGTTCCTCGGCAGACTTGGCAGCCTACGCGGATGCCACGCTACCCCGCGACGAGCCCAGCATGGTCGCGAACTGGCGGTTTGGCGAACGCCTGGACGATGATGTAATCGCAGACGTGGTCGGCGGGAACGGGTTGACCATCGAGCATGCAGGCGGGCTCACCGCCAGCACTCCCGAGTTGACGTTGGCCGTCAGCAACGGCGCCGCGACGGGGACGGTGGTGGGGGCGGTCAACGGCGCGGATCCCGACCGCGATGCATTGATCGCGTCCCTGTTGGCAAGCGACCCCGACCTGCTCTACAGCGCCGAGACCGGCAAGTTCTACAAGGCGGGCAGCACCACTGACGGCTGGGCAGGGTCGCAGGCGACGGCAATCGCCACCACCTTGAATGGTGTCAGCGGCCAGCTTGTCACCATTCGTTCCGCTTACGAGCATCAGCTGGTGCTCGCCTATCAGATCGAACATTTTGGCGCGGCGACGATGTGGCTGGGCGCCGCGGACATCGACGTCGAGGGTGATTGGCGATGGTACGACGGCGCTGTGGCGGGAGACCAGTTCTGGGCAGGAGCTGTCGCCGGCGCAAACGTCAACGACGCCTATGTCAATTGGAACGTGAATGACCCCAATGACAACGGGCCGGGAGAAGACGGCGCGCAGATGTACGACAACGGATTGTGGCTGGACATTCGCCTGACGGCCAATGCGCGACATATCGTCGAGTGGTACGCGGACGACGTGCTGGATGCGACGCAGGCGCTGACTTACTCGTTGGCGAGCCAGACGGTTGCAGGCGCCTTCGCTATCGACGCCAGCACGGGGCAGATCACCGTCGCCGACGGCGCGCTGATCGACTATGCCGCCAATCCGTCACATACGTTGACCGTGCAGGTTACGGACGCTGATGGAAATAGCACGAATCAAGCGTTCACAATTGACATCGACAATGCCGGATTCCCCACGGACATTGTGTTCGACTCCGATGGCGGCGCCGAGCAGGTCGTCAACAGCTATGCAACTTCGGACCAGATTGATCCGACCATCGCGGCCTTCGCTGATGGCGGACATGTTGTCGTGTGGGTGTCGAATGGGCAGGACGGCAGTGGGTACGGCATCTACGGGCAGCGATATCTCGCGGATGGGTCGAAGAATGGTGGCGAGTTTCTCGTCACAGCCGAGTCAACGGATGCGGAGACGAATCCGTCCGTCGCGACGTTTGACGATGGCGGATTCGTGGTGGCCTGGCAGGATCAGACATCCGGCGTGCGTGCTTGGACGGAGGCTCGCGTGTTCAACTCCGACGGGACAGCCGCGACCGCGGAGTTCGTGGTGAGTCCGGGCGTCGATGGAGACAATGAAGGCTACCAACCCACCGTCGAAGCTCTCAATGGCAACGAGTTTGTCGTTGTCTGGGCCAATGAGATTGGAGGTGCCACTTACGAGGTTGCGGGTCAGATCTACGACCGTGCTGGCGCCGCCGTGGGTGGCCAATTCACGATTGGGGACCTCGTCTCGGGCACAGGGCTGTTTGGCGCTCAGACCGAGGTGACGTTGTTGGATGACGGCGGCTTTGCAGCGGTTTGGCGGACCCACGACGGCGCCAACAAGGGAACGCGAGCGCGTGTGATGAACGCCGACGGGACAGCTCGGTCCGCAGAGTTGATCTTGGGCGGCGATGACATTGCGGACATCGCGGCGCTGTCCACCGGCGGCTTCGTCGTCACCTACGACTCGTCGGGTGCGCTCAAGGCCGCGATCTACGACGCCAGCGGCGCTGTGGCGATCCCTGAGTTCACTGTCAATACGACCGCGTCGGCCGCTCGTTATGAATCGACCGTTGCTCGCTCCGACGGCGGGTTTGTGGTTGCCTGGGAGTCGGATTCGGGGGATGGAGCCGGATCCGCCATTCTTGCTCGCAGGTTCGACAACAGCGGTGTCGCGGTCAGCGATGAGGTGCTGTTCAACTCGACCACCGCAGGCAATCAGCAGAAACCGGAGTTGGTGGAGACCGCCTCGGGGCAACTGGTCGCAGTTTGGCAGAGCGAGAATGTTGACGGCGATCTGACGGCAATTGTCTCAAGAGCGGTTGCGACCGGAACGGCGTCAGTCGATGAGAACGCGGCCAACGGCACTCGCGTTGCGGAAGTGATCGGCGTGGTGGACGCGGACATTGGCGATACGCACACCTTTAGTTTGACCAATGACGCGAACGGACGGTTCGCGATCGACAGCGTGACGGGCATCATCACTGTCGCCGATGGTTCCCGTTTGGATTACGAATCGGCGACGTCGCACGATGTGACTGTCGCTGCAACAGACTCATTGGGCAACGTCTACAGCGAAGTGCTGACGATTGCCATTCATGACATCGCGGAGGCCAACACGGCGCCGTACTTTGTCACCGTCAACACGGCGGCGACGGAGGTCGTCGAATCGCTGAGCGGCGCCACCGCCGTCAGCTCCGGCGACATCAACAACGACGGCTTCGTGGA
>JAGQPF010000598.1 GCA_020426845.1 Planctomycetales bacterium | reverse complement strand
TCCGTGAGACTGCAATGCAAGCCGGCTCCAATCGGCCAGCCTCAATAACCCCTGAATTTCCAGGATAATCCCCTCCTGGGATCTGGCACAATCCGAATGAACAGTATCATTCTGCGTGTGTCGTGCTGTCCAATCACTTCCATGGTGTCCTGAGATCGAGGCCGGACATTGTCAGCAGTTGGTCGGACGAAGAGGTCGTCTGGCGGTGGCGGCTCGCCTGGCCCACCTATCGCAATGGGGTCTGGGGACGCCAGGTGACGGATGACCAAGTTCTGTCACTTTTGCAGCGCGCCCGCACGGACGAGAAGTATCTGCCGAGAGTTCGAAAGAGCCTCGGCAGCATCAGCTGGTTCTGCGGCCGCTTGAAGGAGTCGATTTCGCGGCTCTGCAACGCGGAGGCTGAATCGTCGGGTCATTGCTGGGACGCGAGATTCGGAAACCGCCTCCTCGAGCATGACGACGAAGCCGTTGGCGCGACACTTTACACCGATCTGCAGCAGATGGTCGCGGGGATCGTGAATCACGTCGAGGACTCGCTGCACAGCTCCATTCGCCGTCGGCTTCGAGCGGAGGCCGCCGCCTCATTTCTCAAGATGCACGACCGCGATGCCGACCCGGGGCGGGAAGGAGACGCGCAGGAGTTGGAACAGATCACGACGCTCTTTGGCGACTGCTTCTTAACACCGATATCCAGTTCCGAGTTCCCCCTGCTAACAAATCCCGACACGGGAGTGCCGCCGCCCCGCGAGCTGATCTATCCCGCCGCGGATGCTCCGCCCATCGTGCTGCGTGGCTTCGTCGTAAACAACGCGCGGCAAGCCGAGCTCGCGACGCCCGTGGCGGATCATCAGGACGAGGACACCGGCGCCACTTCGAATCCGTCTCCCCAGCAGCGGCGTCGTGGTCGCCCGCGTCGTCCCGACGCAACGTACGCCACTCACCGGCGGCTGCAACGAACACGCCGTCGCCGCGCCTCCCGCAACTCGTTTCTCGGGATCTTGGACACCCATTACTACGAGCTGCTGATGAAGTGTGCGGAGAGGATACTTGCAGAACGCGGTCTGCGCGCCGATGGCACATCGGTCACGCAGCCGATGAGCGCAACGGTGTCACCGGTCGGCGCGGCGGCTTCCGCCCCGAGAGGCGCAACGACGGCGGCTCCGACAGACGACGCCGCATTCTCTTGGCATCGCCGCTTGCGTGACTTCAATCGATGGCTCCGCGGGATCGCCACCACACTTTCGCCTCACCTTGCGCGCCTGCTGGAGCCTTCACCGCGCGGAGACCCGCCGCCTCCACGGAGTGACTGACACGGTTGCGTCAGTCAACTCGGAATTTCTCTCTAAATCGCGAGCCAATCCTAGCCCGCCCCGGCCCCACTCTGCGCAGACCACCTCTCCAAAGACCGATTCACACGCAATCCTCTTCGCCAGGCTCGCTGCCTTTCCCAATCTCACAACACAAGTCGCGGGCCGATTTCGCCTTCCGATTTTCCGGCTAAGACTGTCTCAAATTCCCTTTTTCGCGGACACTTGGTAAAGGACCGTATGGAACGCAGCGGCATGCGATGGACACTTGAAGGAGCTTGAGCAATGCTCGACGTGCGAGCAGCGTTCCAAAGCGACCATTGGCGAGACTTCTTGGAACGGCGTGCGGAAAGGGAAGCCGAAAACGCCCATCCCTACAAGAGCCTTGTCTCAGATTGCACCCCAGCTATCACCATCTGACCACATGGCGGAACGCCGGTTACGCTCGTTTCGTTTTTCCGGGTTAAGGCGGTAAGGAGGGAGGTGGGGGAGTTGGTGGCGCCTCAAGGATGGAGTTCGTCCATGACTTCGTGCTCTTCGGTACAAACTAATGTAGGCCACGCTAACTTGCTGGTTATGAAACTGGCTACAAATAGCGTGATTTCGTGTAGGGCATCAACTTCCGAATACATCCTGCCCGTAAGAGTTGCATAGAGCGATAGATCCAGAACGAATTTGCAATCAACCAGCCGTTCCCGTTCTCTCACATGATCAGGGACGGTTGATTCGTAAAATGCTCCATCTACCCCCAGTGTTGAAAACAAAAAGGACTCCCCTACCACAGTCTGTTGCTTCTTCATTTCCACATTCAATATGCGAGATAGAGCAGCCAGCGCCTCGTCAGCCGACCCTTCAAATTTGCATCGAATTAGTAGGTGTCTCGACATGATTCGTCTCACTCCCGACGCTAGTCCTAGTTGCCTAATCCACCCCACTTCCAGTGGTCTGGACGAGGAATCTCCAAACGATAGCCAATTCGTGTCCTTTGGAGGAAGAAGTCATCCCCAATTATTTCTATCGCCCTCAAGCCGCCTCTTCCTCGCAATAACTCTGGTAGCTCCGAAAAGAGCGCTTCAGCTTGAAGCCGAGTCAGTCCTGTGTTTCGGGCGTCAATGACGATATGAGGGGCTTGTCCACCTCTTCGCAATGACTGTTGCACCATGTCAACGATGGTATCGGTCGTCGCCCCTGGCATTGGATGC
>JAGQPF010000597.1 GCA_020426845.1 Planctomycetales bacterium | reverse complement strand
GCGTCGAGCGATTGATCGGTCTGAGGTAGTTCGCGGCAATCGGCCAGATGCAAATCGGCCTCGCCTTCGTACTGCAGCAACAATTGCTCGGAGAGGTCGACGCCCTGCAGGTTGGTGAAATTCATGCGGGCCAGCGCGACGAGACCGCCGCCGCGCCCGCAAAATATTTCGGCAATCGCGCTATCTCGTGGCAGCTCTTGAATTCCGAACTCGCGATACCGGCGCAGGAACTTTTCAATCTCCTGCTCGGGGGATTCAAAACGCCGGTAGGCGGCTTCCCATTCCGGGTCGCAGCAAATCTGGCTCTCGATATGTCGCGTGATGCGGGCCATGTAGGTACGCGCCGGGTTCAGGGTTGTTGGGACTCGGTCGTGCGTTCGCCATCCCGAGCTGATGGGGGAGCGGCGAGCTCGGCCCGTGGGTCATAAGGCCGCGGTCGCGGGTCCTTGTTGTCCGGCTCGATGATCCAAACTTTGCGTTCGGGCCAGGACTCCAGCAGGCGGATGTTTTTTGCCGCCCCCATGTCGTGCGCCCAGACGACCGGCGACTCATTGAGATCGGCGCCGTTGTTGACCCATTCGTTATGCGGGTCGTGACTGCGCTTATACCGCACGAAGATCAAATGCCGGCCGGACTCGGCAAGCTTGCGTTGTATGGCGTCGCGCCGGTGCCCCCACGGTTGCGTACTGTGTCGCTGAGAGATCTTGACCGCGTTGGTGGCGATGAAACCAACGAGAATCCACAGACAGAGTCGCTTGCCGATGCCGTTCGAGCCGCGCCAAGCGCACAGCGCGCGGAGGCCTTGGGCCAGCAGCAATACAACGGGCGCCAACATCGGGGCGGCGTAGTGCTTTTGTGACCAGGTCGCCAAGTCATAGGCCGCCAGCACTCCTGCTAGCCCCAGCGCCGGCGCCCACATCCATCGACGCCGTAGCACACTGAACAAGGGCAGCAGCGCCACGGCGGCCAACAAGCCGGAGTACTCGAGCAACAAACCGAACGGCTTGGTCCACAACAGCCGGTAGAAGCGATCTGGTCGCATTGCCTCGTCGTAGTACTTGCGCACCCAGCGAGTGTGAAAGTTCTCCAGCGTCCAATGTCGATAGGGCTCGGGCGTCGGCGGCTTGGAGAAAATGAACAAGGGGTTCGCGCAGTACCGTTCGAAGTGCACCTTGTAGGGAAGCGTGAGCGGATCGCCGGTGACGGCTTGGTTGTAGACCATCATCCAGGCGAACACCGCGCCCAGCGTGACCGCGGCCGGCGCCACAATCCGACAGAATACAACACGCCAAGAGGGAGCTTGCGGCGATCGTATGATCCAGAAAATGAGGTAGCCCAATACCGGCAAACACAATGCCAGCCCCTCGAAGGGACGGCTGTTGGCGAGCAACCCCGCCCCCAGAGCCATGATGACCGAGTCGCGAATGCGCAGCTTGCCCAGCAATCCGGGAAGGGCTCCCAACACCAACGCACCGCCGAGCGCCGGGGAAATCGCATGCCAATAGTTCTCGCCCCACAACACGAGCAGCGGATGCAGGGCAAAGATTGAGGTCAGCGTCGCGGCTCTTGCCGGCAGCCAGTTGAACAACATCCAGGATAGCGCCGCTGCGGTGACCCCGGCCGCCAGCCATTTGCCGACCAGCGGATAGCCGGTTGTCACTTGGCCCAATGC
Source organism: Planctomycetales bacterium (assembly GCA_020426845.1). GTDB lineage: Bacteria > Planctomycetota > Planctomycetia > Pirellulales > Pirellulaceae > JAGQPF01. The sequence continues at coordinate 1,786 of JAGQPF010000597.1, read as the reverse complement.
CATGAACAAGCCCTGGGCGGGCGGATACTTGGATGCGTACGTGGGCTGTTGCAGGATGTGAAAAGACTCGAAATGTTCCCAGTGCGGATGCGGGTCGTTCGCCAGGCGGCCGTGGGCGAACGTGTCAGCGGCGAGCAGATAGCTAAACTCGTCATGAATCAAGGGCACTGGCCAGCGTTGCAGGCAGACGATGGCCGGCAAGGTAAAGCCCGCCACGCCGACCATCGCAACCACTAGCCAAGGACGATGTGACAGAGCGCGAAGCCCCGGGATGCGCCGGATTCGCACGGGAAGGAACAGCACCAATGGCGTCAGCAGCAATGCCAGCAACTCAAGATGGAGATGACCCATTCCGTGTTCCTAAAGATCTCGCATAAACCGCAGAAACTCTGATTCCAGCATTTTAAGGTCCGGCCCGAAAGCCTGGATAAACTCGTCCAGCCGCTGCTGCGGCGTGGTTGTCGCGGCGCGTTGCACATTGCCTGTCCTCCGCAAGTATTGGGCCCATGCTTGCGGCCGCGTCTCGGAGAGAAAAAAGCTGAGCGCCCAGGATTCGCCGTAGGCCGCCGCCGTGTTCGTGCGAAACAGCCAATCGTTGGCGACAAACGACGGCAGGGAGCCGGCGGGTCGAGCGGCCGCATGCTTGCGGAACGCGCTGAGTTGTCCAACGTTGATGCGATCGGCCCGGCTGGGATGAGCGGCGGCATTCCAAACACCGCGAGCTTCGAACATGGTGCCGAGTCCTTCCGAGAGCCAGCGGGGCGGAGGCGAGCCTCGATGGTGGATCCCCGTGTTGAACGCGACTTGGTGCGACGCCTCGTGAATAATCAGCTCGGAGTTGTTTCCGGCGCCGTGATCGTACTGGACCACGCGGTTGGAGAAGTTGGAGTAGTAACCGGCGCAGTTGCGGGGCAGTTCGGCGTTGTCGTGCGCGGCATACCGAAGGAAGGCCGTTTCATCGGGAAGCACGATGGCAACCAACGGAAAACGGGGCTTCGCCGTGGCGACGCCGCGGCTGTGGAAGTAGTGCAAGAAGGAACGATACAGCTGATCAAAGCCGCGCGCCCACGGCTCGCGACTCCCCTTGGGGTGCACCACGACATAGTGGCCCGCCTGCTGGACATCGAATTGAGGGCCGAACTCGCGAAGCAAAGCGGGCTTAATGTCGTTGCCGCTGTAAGCGCGAAAACGCTCCGGAGAGTGCTCGACTCGCGACGCTTCGCCGGGATGAAACTCGAGAATTCTCCCATCTCGTTGCAGCAGCAACGCCCGCGACTTCGACCAGGCCAACGGCATTCCTTGCACCGATTGGCTGCCAATGCGCATCATCAGCATGGACTCGTCGGCGGCCAAACAGAATGTCGGCAGAAAAAAGAACAGCAGTCCGGCGACCATCCAGCGGGTCGGCAACCAGCTACGGGTTGAAGTCTTGGTGTATGGCATCAGATTCCGCGATGGTTGCGATGGTTGCGATAAGTGCGATGGAGGGGGGCGTGAGGCAGCGGACGCGGCGAGGCGAAGCCGCCAAGGGACGCGTGGAGTAACGGGAGGCGCCCCGTTGATCGTCAGTGGAAAGCCTAGCACCCGTCCTGGTCCGCTTTCCGGACTCTGAAGGGCCGAGGAGCGGCGCCAAGTGCTGGTAGCGCAGTTGGCGCAATGGCGCCGATTGTGCCGGCCTCTCTTTGACCCTTCGGGTCGCAAACGCCTAAGATGAGGGTACGCGTATGATGAGGGTGCGACGAAGATTTGACACTTGCCTGGTTTGGCCCCGGAGAATTGCCGTGTG
>JAGQPF010000596.1 GCA_020426845.1 Planctomycetales bacterium | reverse complement strand
TCCGTGAGACTGCAATGCAAGCCGGCTCCAATCGGCCAGCCTCAATAACCCCTGAATTTCCAGGATAATCCCCTCCTGGGATCTGGCACAATCCGAATGAACAGTATCATTCTGCGTGTGTCGTGCTTTCGAATCACTTCCATGGTGTCCTGCGTTCGAGGCCGGACATTGTCAGCACTTGGTCGGACGAGGAGGTCGCCTGGCGTTGGCGGCTCGCTTGGCCCACTTATCGCAACGGAGTCTGGGACCGGCAGGTGACGGACAAGCAGGTTCAGTCACTCTTGCAGCGAGGTCGCACGGACGAGAAGTATCTGCCGATGATTCGCAGGAACCTGGGCAACATCAGCTGGTTCTGCGGCCGCTTACAAGAGTCGATATCGCGTCTGTGCAACCGAGAGAGAGGGACACAAGGGCACTGCTGGCAAGAGCGTTACAAGAATCGTTTGTTGAAGTCGCTCGACGAAATCATTGGCGCGATGCTTTATGACGATCTGCAGCAGGTGGTGGCGGGGATGGTGGATCGATTGGAGGACTCATTGCACAGCTCGATTCGCAGGCGATTTCGAGCGGAGGCGGCCGCGGCGTTCAAAGAGATCCACCAGCGCGAGGCCAACCCCGCTCGGGAAGACGATGCCCGCGAGCTGGAGCAACTGGAGGCGTTCTATGCCGACAGTTTCTTGACGCCGTACTCGCACACCGAATTTCCGTTGCTGACCATGGCCGACACGGGCGTGCCGCCGCCCCACGAGCGTCTGCATCCCGGCGCCAACGCTCCACCTATTGTGCTGCGCGGCTACGTGTTGAACAACGCGCGGCACGCGGCGCTTGCGATCCCCGGCGTCGGGGAGAACACCTCGCAGCCGGCAGCGCACCCGGCGCCGAACGTCGTTGACGAAGCCCCGTGCGACGAAGCCCCGTGCGACGAGCAGACTTCCTCATCCGGCAGTTCGAAACCGCGTCGGCGCGGCCGTCCGCGGAGTCCTGACGCGACTTTCGCGACGCACCGCCGACTGCAGCGTACTCGACGTCGCCGCGCTTCGCGCAACTCCTTCCTTGGCGAGTTCGGCGCCTTGTACCATCCGCTGCTGATGCAGTTCGCCGAGAGGATTCTCGCCAGCCGTGGTTTACGTCAAGATGGCACAACCATGGCGCAAGAGATCGCGGCTAAAGACAACAAAGCGGCCGCCTGCGCCGATCTAGACCCCACGGCGGCTCCGTCAACAACCGCCACCGCACCTCCACCCGACAACGCCACATCCTCGTGGCTGCGTCATGCTCGAGCCTTCGGCCGGTGGCTCCGCGACATCGCCGCCACACTGCCGCCCCACCTTGCGCGCCTCCTGGAGCCCGCTCCGCGCGGAGACCCGCCGCCTCCCCAGCGTGACTGACACATTCGCGTCAGTAAACGGCGACTTCCTCTCCAAATTGCGAGCCATTCCGAGCCCGCCCCGCCCCCACTCTGCGCAGACCACCTCTCAAAAAGCCGTCTCACTCGCAGTTCTCTTCGCTAGCCGCCCTGCTTTTCCCATTTTCGCGGCCCAAGTCACCGACCGATTTCGCCTTTCGGTTTTCCAACTAAGACTGTCTTATTTCCAATATCCTTCTCCCATCCCCGGTGGTGGCTGCCCCACCGGCATTGGAACGGATGATTCCGCACAAGCGAGTTGCTCTTCGTCAACGAGTCCCAATGCCAATCTCTCTGCCAACAGCGTCAATGCCGTCGGCACGCAGAGTCACGGGAGCTGCTTTGTGGCTGGAACGCCAGTGCACCGTCCCGGCCGCGCACAAGTTCCGATCGAATCCGTGCAACTCGGTGAACGCGTCACCACATTCCAATCTGGGGAAGACGGGATTGCGTATACTTGGGACCTTGATGACACTCACTCAAGGGAAGGGCTTCGGCACATCAAGCTTGAATTGCCGGGTGTTCAGATTGAGTTGCTCCGCAGCCTCGACTGGATCGAAGACTACGGCGCACACGTCGGCGGCAGCGTCTTCCTCGACATGCCCGAGATGGGCGTTGAAGGCCAAGCCGAAGTTCTCGCCATTGAACCTTGCCCACCACTTGAAGAGGGCGAAGGCCGTCTCGTCACCGGTACCTTCAAGCACACGTCAGGCGAAGTCTACGACCTCAAGCTGGAAAGCGAGAGCAAACCGATCGGCGTCACGGCCACGCATCCGTTCTGGAGCGTTGACCGTGAAGCGTGGGTGTCGGCAATCGATCTTGAGATGGGCGAGACGCTCAAGACGCTGGCAGGTACGACGGTTGTCCAGAGCAGGAGCAAACGAGAAGAGCCGGAGACGGTGTACAACATCGAGGTGGAGGGGGATCATTGCTACAGGGTGGGCGAGAGCGGAGTGCTAGTGCATAATGCGTCGAATCCGTGCGACTCAATGGCAGCAGGCTTCTCGAATCGCCAAGTTGTTGCTCGAAACACCGTGAGCGTCAATGTACCCGCAGCCACACCCCCTGCGGGCCATGCGGGCCCATTTATTCCTGCACCTGCGGCGTCATACACTTTGACGATTCCAAATACAGTAACCGTGAAGCTAGAAACTCCGATGTCAGATGGAAGTGCGCCTGACCGAGAGATAAAATGGGCACTCACCAATCCGAACAATCCCAATCGAATTGGACATATTGTTGGCACTGAAACTCGGAGTGATTCAGTTGGCCATATTGTTGACAGAAAATTCGGAGGAGAAACACAACGATGACGGAAATAGAAACGTATTTGCGCAGAACTCAACGTTCAATTCCAGACATTGGAATGAACGCATGTCGAAGGTCGAGCAGACGCTTGCGCTTTCTTCCGTATGTAGCGTATGCTTGAAATACAACTTTACATACAGAAGCACTAGGTATCCATACGTATCCAGTGGTGGGTAGAAGCCCAGGCAGGAACAACAGTTCCGTTAGGCTCCCTCGCAGGGAGCGACACGATCTCAAATCGAATTGGTGGTCCAGTGCGAATTGGTGGTCCAGTATGAGCATCGACGATACAGCAGCAGACGGCACGCCGACCTCTGATCTGCATTACTGGCAAAACCTAGTAAGGGAACACCCCCAGGCAGGGAACACGATTCAGTACAATGCTGATGCCCCATTCGAAGAATACCGTAAGCACAATACGATCCTTCATATGGTGGTAATGAATATGTACTCCCTGTCGCCGGAGATGATGCAGGATGTTGTGTCTCTACTGCTGCAACATGGCGCAGATCCGAACATTCAGAACGATGATGGAGAAACACCATTGCATGTCGTATGTCAGACTACGATGCGTGATCCATCTATCGCCAAGCTACTCCTAGCGCAGGGTGCCGATTCGAGTATCAAAACGAATAAGGGCAAGTTGCCGATCGACATGCTTGGCAGCGACGAGGACCGTTACTCTAGAGAAATACGATTGTTACTACAACAATCGAACTAGCGACAATGAACTGTGCCAAGCACATCCCCTTCGCCTTCGACCGGCAATTGCTCTTCGCTGATCTGATCGGCGACCTCCCTTGGGCCTACGATCTGCAAACCGGCGCTCTTTCCTTTGGTAATCGCTTTGCATGGCAAGCCGAAGTCCTCGGCACGGAATCCGAAGAGACCGGCACTTGGCTGTGGGCCTGGGTGAATAAGGGGAGCAATATCACAGAGCAGCAGCAAGCGGCATCGCTGAAGCTGAAAGTTCTGGGCGAAGAACATGGCATCGCCGAGCTAACCGAGCCGATGGTGCCGCTGGATCACGCTGACGGCCACGTATTCGCTTCGATTGCCGTTGGCGAGTGTCTCGGCAAAGCGTACTACCGTGGCCCTTACGAAGGCGGTGCGGCGCTGCTGCTCATCACCGATGACAAGTTGCAATTGCAGGTGGATGATCCTTTGCAACGCATCCTGTCTGTCTTTCCGCAGGCGATCTCGGCGATGGAGATTGCGGATCATCGGGAGGCATTGCGGGGTTACCTTGAGCATTACGGCTTTGATGCCGAAAGCGAAGGCAATGCGTTGCTCTTGCGTCAGCAAGGGCAAGATGTGTTGCGGGCCGAGTTCGATGAGCATGGACGTCTGCGGGAACTCAAGGGAACGCTGGGAAAAGAAGAGCAAGGTGCAATGTCATAACGGGGCGGTTGGCGACCACCTTCGTCCAGAGCTTTATGGCCAGAGAAACGGAATTCCCCATTTTGCGTATGCTATGCTCACGCTTCCGCTCTCGCCCCCGCAACCCGCATCCGCTCTGCCCTTTGCTTGTCCTGATCCAGTAGCTCCTCAATGCGAGAGCGAAGCGATGCATCCCCATCCGCATGCTCCCACGCCGCCTGTTTGATGGCCTGAAGCGTTGCCCTCAGCTTGTTGCGGGTGGGACGGCCGAGGCTTTCGTCTCCGATCAGCATGGCGATGTCTTCGCCGTTGACCTTGGCGTTGAGCACAGCGACAGTGAGAGGGCCGAGGCGGGAGCGGAGCCAATCCGTGAAGTTGTTACCGGCCGAATTGACGTCGCACTTTTGACCGAATTGTGACTGTAGGGATTCGCGGCGAATTTGGGCTGTTTGGCCGAATTGTCGAGAATTCTGGAGAAGCCGGAGTCGACGGGGCCGAGCTAACGGCGCGACGAGTCGGCGCAGCATCGAAAAGCCGATCGCCCCAAGAGTAAGCGTCTAGCGAACGACGTGGGTGGATGCAGGTTGACGCGGAGGCGGTGCGCTGGTAGCGGCGCCAGGCTCAGGCGGCGGGTCGCTCGCCGACGAGCTGGGTGGGGCGGTTGATTGGCAGCGCGTGCTCTGCGTGGGACTGCAGCCAAT